>CAJOIX010000009.1 GCA_905234815.1 uncultured Prevotella sp.
TACTCTCGCTCATCGAGCTTATTTATTGATAAACTTTCTGAAAAGCACCTGAGCTGATGCCAATGCTTTTAAATAGTCTTGCTTTCTTGCCTTTCGAGGCTGAATCTACGGCGTTTTGGGTGTTGCTGGCCATTATTGTCGGTTCGCTCATTTAAGTACGACTTCTCTCCTTGTGGACCGCATCTTTCATAAATCTTTTCACTCGTGGGCTGCTGCGGGCTCAGGGACCGGCTGTTGAATGGTGTCCATGCGGGTCGGCCTGGGCATGGATAACGGCTTTTCCTTAAATTGGAAAAGGTCTTTGAAGTGCTCCACTTTGCGCTTCCAAATGAAACCTGCGCCAAATTCGCCGACATCGCCTTCGAGCCAGTCGTAGCCCTGACGCTTGTAGAAAAGTTTGAGGTATTTGCTCGCGTTTTTGTTGAGCCGGTATTCGAAGATTACATTGTCGAAGAAGTTGCGGTTCTGGTTCTCCACATCTGAACCAGTAGATACCTTACCGCCAACTTGTATGTTAAGTCTATTGTTCCAGAATCGCTTGGCAAACTTGAAGGAGTAATCGGTTTGCATTTTGCCGCTGGTATTGGTCGAATTATCCACTCCGAAACTGAGGTCAACCGTTCGGAGTGCATTGCCGGCAATGGTGTTGATTTGCGACTGCAGGAAGGCGCTGAGTGCGCTGTTCATGGTGAAATTGGAAGTATTGCCATCGGCCAGGTACATACCCGTGGTGAGCATGGTGACTGCAATCTTGGCACGTTCCTCGGTGCTCATAGCTGCCAACTGATTGCCCACAGTCAGGTCTTCGGGCGCTTCGATGATGAATTCCAAGCCCATGTCGGAGACCTGCTTGGAGATTTTTACGCCACATTCAAATTCCACGGTTCTCGAGTTAGTGCCATCGCTGACGCTGGCTTTCTTTCGATCTGTGGCCGTGATGTTGAGTCTTGGGTTGAAGGGGTCGCCAATGAACTCGATGTAGCTTCCGTCTTTAATGTCGAAGGTGGTGAGCGGAATGATGGGCAGCTGGTATTTCATTTCTCCGCTGCTCAAGGTGTAGCGGCCAGTGAGTCGCAGATTCTCCAGGTCGTTATAAGTCATGCGCAGGGTACCGCCACCAATGATGTCAACGTAGGACGACTGTTCAGGATTGAGGGCACACTTGATGTGTGCGGTTTCGTCCACTCCGATGCTCACATTGACGGATAATCCGCCGCTGGCTTGCCTTGATGTGGAAGTGCTTGCCGTCGGATTGGAAAGGGCAGCGACAACATTCTCACCCTGTTGCGACTGTTGGAGTGGGGTGTTGACAAACGTCAAGAGCTCTTCCATGCGGCCATTGGTGTTCAGCGGTGTATCGCGCAGGATGTAGGTGAGGTCGGTGGCGCCTAACACATCGAGCCGGCCGCGCAGTGAGAGAGCGTTGAGTTCACCCTGCAGCGATGCGAAGAGATTTACATACGCCTTGCCGTAAGCCTCGGAGCGAGCTGTCTCCTTTGCATTGATGAGCAGGAAGTCGTGAGCGCGGAGCCGTAGATCCATGCGCATTTTGTTCAGATTGCTGAAGTTGAGCGAGCCCGTCAGTTGCAGCGGACTATCGTTGTAGCCGTACATCTTGAAGTCTTTGAACACGATGTTGGAGTTTTCCACCTTCAGCGGGGCTTCGTCAAATCTCATTCGCACGCCGTATGGAACGCTTACGAAATAGGCCGAGTCGAGCCGGAGCGTTCCGTCAACCTTCGGACGGCTTAGCGAACCCACCACGCTCATGGTGCCAGTAGCTTTTCCTTCGAGTGCCGCCACTTGATCTTCTATAAATCCGTTACACCATTCCAAAGGCATCTGCATGAGCTTCATCTGAGCGTCGAGTTGTCCTTCGCCGGTATGCAGATAACTGCCCACTATTTGCGCCACCTCTTTCCCGTCGTTAAAGAGCATACCGTCAATGTAGTGTGCGCCGTCGTTGTGTGGGATATATATAAATTCGGCCGAGAGGTTGCCCATTGGAGCGTGTTCGTAAATGAGCGATTGGACGTCGATGGCCGAAGCCACAGAGATTTGTTCCTCAGTCTGTATGAGGTGGAAGTCGCCGTTCAGTCGTCCAGCCACGTGTGGGGTATAGGGTATCACCGAGAGCACCTTTTCCAAGTCGAACTGGTGCAGCGATATGGTGATGTCCTGCAGGGCATCGGGGTTGTCATTGAGCGAGTAGATCTTGACACCTGTGCCGTCGTCTGCCCGCAATGTGACGTTAGCCTGCAAACGCTCGTCTTGTGCCCAGCGCACATAGTTGTCTTTACCTATGTGGAATTGCTTGTATCCCAATATCGGATCTTCGCCATAGGGCGTGAAGCGGATACCGTTGTCTTCAATGGTTCCGTTTACTCCCAGACTCACGCCGAGCTTGTTGTTCGCGTCAAAGATTTGCGCAGTCAGTTGTGTGCCGTTGTTATAGATGGAGCCAGCCATGAGAGCATTGAACGTAGCCTGCGGATTGTTCTTATTGTTGCGCACTTGGGCTTCGTAGTTGATTTTGTCTTGGTCGGAACGGAACGCCAAGTGTATTTCGTCGAGTTGCACTCCTTGTGCCACAAGCGAATCCACAGCTACGTGGCCGTTTATTCCCTCTCGGGGTGAGGTTTGCAGGTCGGCCTCGATGTTTCTCACGGCATAGCCATATTTCTCGGCCACTCGCATGAGCACCAGTTCTTTGCTCAGATTGAGTTTCAGGTGGGCTTCGGGCAGCGTGGCGCTCAGTGCCTGCTGGTCAATCTGTCGTGCCTTGTACTGGCGTTTGAATTCAGCCGTCAGCGCATCGACCGATGAAAGCAACTGCTGATAGCCAGCCTGGGCTGAGAAGTTGCAATTGAAGTGCTTGCCGGCAAAGTCGAACCGTGTGACCGAATTGTTGGCAGACAGATGGAGCGTAGCATCGTTGGGGCGGTAGAGCTGATTGTGCTCGTGAATGATGATGTCGCTGATGGTTCCGTCAATCTGATGGTCATCTTTCAGGTTGCTGCTGATTTCCCAATATCCGCACAGGCCGATTGATGCGGGATGCGTGCTCAGTTTGGCGCGCTGGATGTCGAAATTGATCAGGTCGAGAACGACGGAGCCCTCCAGCCGCTGCTTGTTCACCCTTGTGTGCAGTTGCGTATTTCCCGAAATCAGCGCGTTTGAAACTTCAATCGTGGCATCGGTCCAGCCTTTCTGCAGCGTGGTGGTTGCTTTCGTGTTGTCGAGCAGGATGCCGTCGTAGCTCAACTGTTTTATGGTCATGCTGGCACGGAGCGACGTGGCGGGTGAGAAGACATCGGTTCCGGCACCGCTGGCGTGAATGGTTCCCGTAAGGGGCGAGAGTGGTTGCCGATAGAGGAAATGCTGCAAGGGGAAACGGTTGGCTTTGAGGTGGGCGGTAAAGGTGGGGCGCTGTTCGCAGAAATCAATGGAGCCGCTCATCGAACCACCGCCCTGTTGAATCAGCAGATTGTGCAGGTGGTAGCAGGTTGCCTCCATGGTCAGATGGCCTTTGGCAGCAATCTGTCGTGGGATGCGGACCTGTTGTCGTATGTCGCGCGGCAGGAGACCATTCACAAAGGCCATGTTCTTCCCGTCGAGAGTGAAACGGACGTCGCCTCGGCGCCTCTGCGGGTCGGCTATTTGGTCAATTGTGCCTGTAGCTTCAAGGTGGAAAGCACTTTCACTGCTTATTTGTAAATCATTGAACGATAGGTGGTTAATATCTCCGTCTATCTTGCCTTCAATCTTTATGGGCTGCTTGGGCAGAAGATTGTCTATGCCCGGGATAGCACCCAGAAACGGGGCCAGGGTTTCGGGGGCAAGAACCAGCTGCAGTTGGCTGATGTCTATTCTGCCGTTTTCAAAAGTGAACGGGGTGTTTAGCGATTTGATGCACACGCCACTCTGCTCCTTGAACGAGAGGTTGGTGAGCATGGCGCTGAGCTTTGGTTCTTGATAGACCAGATTGTCAATCGTGACGCTCACGTCGGTCAGCGCCAGATGGTTGGTGTCAAAACCTTTCTTGCGGGATTCGGAGCTGATGTCGTAGTTGATGGCTGCCGCCTGCAGCGCGGCGTGGCCTAACTGATAGCGCCCTTTGCCGAGGTCGAAGTTTCCATTGCAGGCTTTGAACTGTGGAATGTCGGCATTGATTTTCGTATTGTTGTCGGCCAGCGTGAGCGATACTTTTGAGTCCTTTATGCGCAGCTGATCGGCCAGGACGGTCCACTCCAAGTGGCTTTGTGTGGTGTCTTGCTGTGCGGTATCGGCCAACTCGATGTTGAGATTCGCTTTGGTCAGCTCCACCAGATTCAGTCTAACCAGTTCTTTTTTCAGATTGATGCCGTGGCTCTGCAGTGCAAGGCTTTGTATGGTGCCGCTCACGCGGGTGTTCTTAATTAGGTTGCCCGTGTTGATGTCGGCTCCTCGCAGTTCGAGCTGGTCTATCTCTATCTGCTTACGCAGGAGTGGCAGGAACTGCACATCGGCCACAATCTCGTCGATGCGGAAGTTGGCGGGGCTTTTCTCGGCTTTCACGCCTTGAAGCGAAAGCCGTAAGGGAAATTTCAGTCGGACGCGGTCCACGCTAATCTGCATGCCTGTTTGCTCTGAGGCGTAGGCCGCTGTTTTGTTCACCGCCCATTGCTGAAAGGGCGGGAAGTAGAAGAGTGAGACGATGACCACGATGGTCAGCATCACGGTTCCAACAATCAGTCCGATTATCTTGAAGCCCTTCTTCATTTGGTGGAAAATGCTTGCCAGAGGTTGTCGGGCGGGAGTGGTGCCTCTACGCAAATGGGTAGATGGCTCACGGGATGTTCAAATTCTATGCGGCGGGCCAAGAGCGATATACTGCCGTCGGGATTGGAGCGCGGGGCTCCATATTTCAGGTCGCCTCTGATGGGGCAGCCGATGGCCGAGAGCTGACAGCGTATTTGATGATGTCTGCCCGTAAGTAGTTTGATTTCCAACAGATTGTATCGTTCTGTTTGAGCGATTAGTCGATAGCGCAGTTGTGCTTTCTTTGAGTTTTTTACCTCGTGCTGATGGGCGTAAGATTTGTTCTGCTTCTCGTTGCGGGTGAGGTAGTGTGTGAGCAGTGCTTCGGTTTCGGCGGGTCGGTTGGCGGTGATGGCCCAATAGGTTTTATGCACCTCGCCGTTGGCAAACATCCGGTTCAGTCGCTCAAGTGCTTTCGATGTGCGGGCAAAGACAGTGAGTCCCCATACGGGCCTATCAAGGCGATGTACCACACCCAGGAATACTTCTCCCGGCTTGTGGTACTTCTCTTTGATATACTGTTTCACCATTTCCGAGAGCGGCTCGTCGCCCGTCTTGTCGCCTTGGACGATTTCGCCGCTGCGCTTGGAAACGATAATGAGATGATTGTCTTCGTAGAGGACTTGCATTGTTCTTACGGTGTTCAGTGCTCTGCGTTCTACATGTTCATGCCGCCGTCAACCTGGATGACCTGTCCTGTTACATAGGCCGAGAGGTCGGAGGCAAGGAATGTGGCCACGTTGGCAATGTCTTCAACGGTGCCGCCGCGACGGAGCGGAATGTGTTTTACCCATTCTTCGCGCACCTTTTCGTCGAGTGCCTGTGTCATGGCTGTATCGATGAATCCTGGTGCGATAGAGTTGGCGCGTACACCGCGGGGGCCGAGTTCTTGTGCCATCGACTTGGCCAGCGCAATCAGTCCGGCCTTAGAGGCTGCATAGTTGGCCTGTCCGGCATTGCCGTGCACGCCTACTACCGATGCCATGTTGATGATGGAGCCGCTGCGCTGGCGCATCATGATGGGAGCGCAGGCGTGGATGAAGTTGAAGGCCGACTTCAGGTTGACGGCAATCACTGCGTCCCATTGCTGTTCGCTCATGCGGAGCATCAGACCGTCTTTGGTGATACCGGCATTGTTGACAAGAATGTCGATCTGTCCGAAATCTTCTTTCACCTGTGCCACCACTTTCTCCGTTTCCTCGAAGTTGGCAGCGTTCGAGGCGTAGCTCTTCGCTTTTACGCCCAGTGCGGCAATTTCCTGTTCTGTTTCCTCGTTCACGGCGAGGTCGGTGAATGCAATGTTGGCGCCTTCAGCGGCGAATTTGAGTGCAAGGGCCTTGCCGATGCCTCGTGCTGCACCTGTGATGAGTGCAGTTTTTCCTTGTAAGAGTCCCATAATAGTTTTATGAATTATGAATGATTAATATGTTTTTTTGTTGTGCATTATGAATGTTTGCCGAGCGCGCCCATCACGATTTTCTTCACCTGCGGCATGCTGTCTTCGTCGGACAGTCCGCGTCCCAGACGACCGTAGATGTAGGGCACCTCGAGTCCCTTGACGCAGTAGTGGGTGATGTCGGCCACGAGCGTGGGGTTGTCGATGTCGAAATCGCCCTGCGCGTTTCCTTCTTCAATCACGCGGCGGAAGATTTCCATTTCTTCGTAGTCGAAGCACTTGCGTATTTTCTCTACCATCCAGATGTTGCGGAAAAATTCTGCGCGCAGGTTGCCGTTGCGGGCCACGGTTTCCTTGATCATCTGCAGGTGGAGATAAATGAGTTCCATCATCTTGTTGAGCGGCTTGATGGGCTTGGCGGCTACTTCGTCTAATTTTTCGGAAAGACGTTCCAACTCGGTCTCGATGACGGCGTAGTAGATTTCTTCCTTGTTTTTAAAATAGGTGTAGAGCGTGCGCCGGCCTTTGCCCGAGGCCTCGGCTATTTCGTTCATGGTGGTATTGGCCAGGCCCTTCTTGGCAAACAGCTGCCGCGCTACATCCACTAAGTGTTTTTGTGTTTTTGTTACAGACATTGGGGTATAGGTGTTTTTTGAGAAGCGGGAAAGCGATAAACTTGCACACACCTCATGTTTTGTGCAAAATTATTATTTTCTCTGTTAACCGACAAATTATTGCGCGTGTTTTTTGCTGTGCAGCGATGCTCCTTGTGCCAGTGACAAGTGCTGCCGACGGTACAGCCGCCCCCAGAAAACGGCCCTGCTTTCTGTGCAAATCAAATCCTGATCGACGCTTTGAAAAAGGCAATTTGTAAGTTATTGATAATCAGACAGGTAGAAATCGCGTTTCAAAAGCTATGCTTTTGGGCTCCAAAAGCATAGCTTTTACACGGCAAAAGCATAGCTTTCGGAAGGTAAAAGCATAGCTTTTGAAAAACGGTTGTTGAACACCTTAATTTGAAAGCAAAAAAAGAGGCCGTGTCAGATACTTTTTTTTGACACGACCTCTTTGTATTTATATGCAGCGCATTGCTGCGCGCAGGGAATGGTAAGAATCATTTCCTCCAAAAAGCGCCCCTATGACCGTTGTTGCAGAATCATAGGGGCGCTCATTTCGCTCTGTACTCCTATTCGGAGAGCATGGTTATTTCTATGCAGCGGTGAGCATTGAGGAGTTGCTGCGCCATTTGTTGTATGTCGGCTGGCGTGACGGCCTGCACCATTTCTTTGTAGTTGGTGTCGAAGTCGGTGTCGTTGTCCAGCTGGTGCCAGATGATGTATGACCAGTAGTCGTTGGTGATGACGGCCTGGTCGTACTGCTTGAGAAGGTATTTGCGCACTTTCTCGACGCTCGAGGTGAGCGGCCCGCGCTGTGCAATGTTTTGCAGCTGCTGGTAGATGATGGGGTTGAGCTCTTGGTAGCGGGTCGGGTCGGCGTTGTAGGCAATCTTGAAGGTGGCCGTAGGCTGGTCGTCTTTTTCGAGCGAGAAGTTGACGCTGACGCCGTAGGTGCCTCCTTTCTCTTCGCGCACGGAATCGGTGTAGGCGATGGAGAGGCATCGCTTGAGGAAGTCGAGGGTGAGGTCGTTCTTGGCCGTGAAGGGCACGTCGGCTGTGTAATAGATGCTTACGTTGGCCAGCGGCGTGGCTTTCTTCTTGGTGAAGATGTGTGTCTCTTCGCCGGCTTTGATTTGCGGAATGTTTTGCCATGCGGTTTCTTCCAGCGTGCCGTTAGAAGGCAGCGTGGCGAGGTACTGGCAGAGGTATTGCTTCAGTTCAGCCTCGTTGTAGTTGCCAATGATGACGGTCTTGAACGCGGCGGCGTTGCTGAATCGCTCCCGATAGATCTGGAGTATGCGGTTGTAGTCGGCATGATTGAGCGTTTCCTGCAGCACGGGAGCCATGCGCGGGTGGTTGTTGTAGAGGATGGCGCGTATGGAATCGTTGTAATCGACCTTGGGCGACGCGTTGCGATTGGTGAGGAACGAACGGTTGCGCTTGATGAATTCGGCGAAGGCCTGGTTGTCTTGTCGCGGCTGGGTGAAGTAGAGGTAGGCCAGTTGGAACATGGGCCTTTGCTGCCCACCGAGGGACTGATGCGGACGCTCTTGCCGGTAAGCATCTTGCGCAGTGTGAGCTGATTGAACTGGCCAACGCCTGCTTCGGCGACGGCGCTCGAGATGAGGCTGAACTGCGGGATGTCCTGGTCGGGGTAGAGCGATGTGCCGCCATCGGCCTGCATAGAGAAACTGACGGCGTCGGAGGAGAAGTCGGTCTTGCGGGCATAGACCTTCATGCCGTTGGAGAGGGTGTATTCGGTGAATCCGTGCTTGTAGGGCTTTTCGCCGACGATTGACCCGGGCTGAGGCAGATTGCTGATGAACTCGGTCTGGAGCTGCTCTTCCTGATAGGACGCGTAGGGCAGCTGCTGGGCAGCGAGGAGCACTTCTTCAATCTGTTTTTCGCTGGGCAGAAGTACGCTCTCCTTGTCGGGGGCATACATCAGGGCAACCTGATTCTGGTTTGTGATGAGTTGCTTGACGGCTTCGTTAACCTCTTGGAGCGTCACCTCTCGGTTGAACTGCCGGGCAAACTGCCACTCAGCGTCGTGGGAGAGGAGCGGTTCGCCGGTGAGGAAGTTCTGGACGCATCGGTTGACGTAGTGCGAGTTTTTGTAGTCGGGCTGCATGTTGAAGCGTCGTTCGGCAGCATTGAGGTAGAGGCTTTTTGCACGCTGGAGTTCAGATGGTGTGAATCCGTGTTGTCGGGCACGTTCGGCCACACCTACGGCTGCGATGAGTGCGCCGAGAATGTTTTCCTGCCGGCAGGAGATGCTGAGCGAGAAGGCGCCCTTTGTGCGAGAGATGAAAAAGTCGCCTGTGCGTGCTGTGGCACTCTGTATGGGCGAGCCCGGCTGCTGGCGGAGTTCGGCAAGACGGTCGTTGAGCATGGCCGAGATGAGGCTTTCAACGTAATCGTCGTGCAGGTATTCGATGGAGTTCTTCTGGTTGTCGGGGGTGACGTCGTATTTCTGATAGAGGTGACAAAGAACGATGGGCTGTTCGGGGTCTTTCTCAATATCGACAATCATCTTTTCGTTGTCGGTCACGGGATAGTAGATGCGCTCGGCGCGACGCTTGGGCAGAGGAATGGAAGAGAAGAGTTTCTTGATTTTCTTCTCGACCTTATCCACATCGACATCGCCTACGACGATGATGGCCTGCAAGTCAGGACGGTACCACTTCTGGTAATAGTCGCGCAGGTCTTGGTATGGGAAGTTGTCGACGATGTCCATCGAGCCGATGGGTAGGCAGTCTTCGTATTTGGTGCCGGCATAAACCTTGGGCATATTCCGGCACGGCGGGTGCGCCACTCTTCGTGGATGACACCGCGCTCTTTGTCAATCTCTTTGTCTTCGAGGAGGATGTAGTGGCTCCAGTCGTGAAGAACGAGGAGGCAGGAGTCGATGATGGATTCGCGAATCAGTGGCGCTGAGCCGATGTGGTAAACGGTCTGATCGACAGATGTATAGGCATTCAGATTGGCTCCGAACTTGACACCGATGCTTTCGCACCAGGGCACGATGCCCGGTTTGCCGTTCTTGCCCGGGAAGTTCTTGGTGCCGTTGAAGGCCATGTGCTCCAAGAAGTGGGCAAGTCCGCGCTGGCGTGGCTCTTCGAGAATGGAACCTACGCGCTGTGCTATATAGAAGTCGGCGAGTCCGGGCTCCTTGGCGTTGTGGCGGATATAGTAGGTGAGTCCGTTTTTCAGTGTGCCCTTGCGCACGGCAGGGTCTTGTGGCAGTTGTGCCCAAGCGCTGCTCAGTGGCATAAGGAGTGTGAGGCAGGTGACCAGTAGGATGAGATATCTTTTCATGTAGGATAAACTTTGGATGGATGGCATCTAACTTGAGATGCCATCCGATTTACCAGAAAAATTAGTTGAGTCGCGATGCTGTAGCTTCGGCAGTGAAGTCGTTGGCCGAGTCGTTGGTGTCTTGCAGACGGCCATCGGCTGCTTGCTTGCGGATGACAGCTTTACCATAACGGGTCTTGTCATTGAAGAGTTTGCCGCAATAGGTCCAACTCTTGTCGATGTTGGCTGGCAGGATGTTCCATTGCCAGTCGCTCTCCACGCTCAGGTTCACACCATCGATGATCCATGTCATAGGCACACGGTAGGTGTTCGTCACGTTCATCTCGTAGGAAGTGTCGTTGAAGGTCATAATGTACTTACCTTCGTACTTGTAGTTTTCAAGCCATTCTTCTTTCGACACTTGCATCTTTGCCAGTGCGTAGGCTTTGAATCCACGGTTGTGCATTGACCAAAGTGTGGCGGTATAGCAGAACCATTTGTCCATGTTGGGCACATTCTCGTTGTCAACGTCCACGAAGTTGGGGTTGCTTGTCTCGTCGAAACATTCGAAATCAGCATCGGAGAGGTCGAACGACTGTGGGTTTGCCTCGGTGTGGTTGATGGCATTCACGGCAATGGTGATGCTCTTTCCGGGCTCCACGGGATGGTCTTGTCCGTTGCCAGGGATGACATAGACGGCTCCAACAGCAAATACGTCGTTGTTGGTATCGGGCACATACTGATAGTTGTTGGTGGAAAGGAACGATGATTCCAACAGTGCCAGACCATCGGCATAGAGCGTTTCGGTGCTGTTGTTGGTGATGACCACATACTGGTCGTTGGTGTATTGTTTGCCTTCAGCGGTCAGTGTGCCGGTGAAGAAGATTTCGCTCAGCACAAATCCACCTTTAGCCGTGTAGGTGCTGATGGTGATACGGGCCGAGGTCTTACTCAGCGAGAGCGCGATATTGTCTTGTTCAATCTCGAAAGGTGTAGGATATGTTTCGCCGTTAACGGTGTAGGTGAGCACACCCGATGCTTTCAGACGGTAGGTTCCTTCGGTCAGTCCCTCGACGTTCAACGAGTAAACGCCAGCGACATGCTGGATGGCATTCTGCAGAGTGGTCTGAATGCCAGTGGCAGTGTTGGTCAGTGTCACCACTGAACTTTGTACCTCCACGTTTTCCAGATTGAGAGGCATTTCAAAAGAGATTGTTACGGGGGATGTGATTACGATGGGATCGTCGTCGCTGCTGCATGCAGTGAAAATCATAGACACGGCAAGAGCGAAAAGTAAGAATTTCTGTTTCATTGATTTTTGGTATTAAAAAATTGTTGATATGTTTAAAGATTCAGATAATATTATTTAGTGGATGAATGTTTCTTTTTATCTGTCGGTTTAGAATGTAAGACCGAGTGTGAGGTTGGCATGGGTGTCGGTGCCGCTCTCAGAGGTGAGGATGGTGCCAGCGGATAGTTGGCAAAAGAGTCCTAAGCGCGATTGCTTCAAGCGATGGTCTATGCGCATCTGTGCGTCCAGACAGGTATAGTCGGCGCGCAGGTATTTATAGTTGTGGGTGAGCATGGCCATCAGCGCCGGCTCAGTCTCGGTCACTGGAATCTGGAAAGTGCTGTCCAGATTTTTCAAATAGTCGGCACTGGCTTTGGCCGAGAGCGTGGTTCTGCGGCCAATGGGAGTCAGGTTCTGTCCCCACAGTCGGGCGTAGAGTCGGCTGAAGCCCATCTCGCGTTTCGGATCGCGATATTTTTCGTTGTTGTCGAGATAGCCGGTGGTGATGCCGACGTGCCAATCTTGCTTTGCGCTATGACCATACATGGCAGAGAGCGAAGCATCGCTGATGGTGTTGCGATACATGGTCAGGCGTGCCAGAATGGGATAATTGTTTGATAATGACGACCCTACGATGTTCTCATCGCCCATCCGTCGTGTCAGCGAGGCATCTATCCACAGTGCCCAATCAGTATTTTTGTGCTGTCGGTAACCGAAGGTGGTTTTCCACTGGTCGCGGTAGAGTTTGGTCAGTGGCAGTGAATTGAGCGAGGCAGCAATGCGTTCGTAGCTGTGTTCGCTCATGCTCAGATTGGCAAAGAAACCATTTCCGCTTTCCGGCTGGAGATTGAGCAGGAAACGAGCGCCGCCACCTTTATAATAAAGTCGGCTCACTTCGCCGGAGAATCGGGCATAGGTGGCTCCCAGTCCGGTGAGTTGATATTCGGCGATGACGCCTTCCTCGCGCATGAAGGTCACGTCGTCGGTCTGCTTGTAGATATTCAGTTCGGCAGCCGCGCCCCATCTGTAGCCGCGCCATTGATAAGCCGCGCCGCCGCGAAGGGTAAGATCAGTGACGATGGCACGCATTCGTGGGTCGAAGGTTCTATATTCATGGTCGGCTCGGAAGAGCATTTCTGCTCCCAGCAACCAGCGGTTCAGTTGTGTGGCATAGCCTCCCTGAAACTCGTATCGCTCTCGTTTGGTTTTTCCGCCATCGGTATCGGCCAGGATGTAAGGCTCCAAGAGCGAATAGTCGGCAATGGAGTTGAATCGGATACCGCGTGCAGTGCCAGTGTGGTAGAGTGCTTTTCCCCACACGGTGGTAACATTGTTGAGATGCAGATAGGTGGTAGCATCGATGCTGTAGAGCGTGTGTCCGGTACCTTCTTGAAGTGTGAATGCCGCTTTTTGGCGTTGAAAATCGGCTTGAAGCGAGAGTTGCGAGAAGTCGGTTCGGAATGTTTTTCCGTTCAGCGCGGGATTTATCTGCGCCTCGGTGTTCACTTGTTGCCATGCCGACAGGTGTTCTACAAGTGTGGAGTCAACCTCGGCAGCGCTGGTCGTTGTGCTCAACAGGAGCGCGAGGGTAAGTGCGTTGAAATGTTTCATGGGTCGAGAAGCGTCATCTGGAGTTCTACTTTGGCCAGTGGCAGCGTGCTGAGTGCCACATAGTCGGAGTGTGCACGAAAGTGTGCGGTATGGCTCTGACTGTTCTGGTCGCGATATCTAATCATGCCTTCCACGTCGGCTTTGTAAGCACCACGCAGGATTTGGAGTGTGAAGCCATTAGCGGTGAGTTCCGAGGTGGATGTGGTTTGCAGGGTGTTGAGGTTCTGCAGGGTGAGCGTGCCTTGGATTTGCTCGGGCTGAATGCCTTCGGGCATGATGAGGGAAAGCTCTGCTGTGGTATAAAAATCTTCTTCAGCCTGGTGACAACTGGCCAGGAAGAGACAGCAGGCGAGTAAAAGGTATTGTGCTGTTTTCATATTTTTACGTTCATTTCTATTCCGAAGTAGGGTGTGACATGGCGACGGAAGACGAATCCGTTGCGCTCATAGTCGGGTGTGTAGTCCCAGATTTTGTTGCAGAACATAGCCACTTGCAGGCAATCGTGGAAGAGTTTCTTTGTGACTTTCATGTTCAGGTTCATCGACCATGGCACTCTGTTGACTTGATAGAGCGATTCGGAGTTTGTGCGAATGAGCCATTGCAGATAGGTGTCTTGCTCATCGCCGGCGAGCCAGTCGTGTATGGTGCCATCGGGTGCGATGTATTGGTCGGGTGTGTTGCTCACTCTGTCGCGCTGTGAGAGGGTGAACCAGAGGAATTGGGCCGAGATGGAGAATCCGAGTTTCAGTCGTGGCACGTCGGTATCGAGCGTTACGTTGGTGTTGAAGTTCTCGCGCCGCGAGCCATCGTTGTCTTTATATAGCCCCACATACTGCAGTGAGCGGTTGTTGATGACGATGCTTGGGCGATAGGTTTCGAGTATAGAGTTGCGATAGTGGGTTCTGAACCAGGCGCCATTGATGGTGAGACGGGTCAGGATGACGGGGAAACGCACGGTTTCAAATGTATATTCGATGCCTTGCTTGCGTGTTTCGGAGCCGTTGGTGTAGGTTGAGTAGCCTGCCAGTTCGTCGCGCAGATTGTAGGGGAGCGTTTCGATGGCAGGTGGTGCGGTGAGTGTGGAGCCATCGATGGCCGAAGTGTCGTATTCTTTGTATGTGAAACTTTCGTAATTGCTCTGTGAGCGGAACCCCGATTTCATTTTCTCGCGGAAGTAGGTGACGGAGAGACGGTTGCCACCGATGTTCCAATCGAGCGATATTTCCCATTTAAGGTTCCGAGCGGGTTGTAGTGCGGGATTTCGCGGGTCGCGTATGTAGGTCATCAGGTTGACGCGGCGGTAGTCGGGATTCTCGTGATAGTAGTTCAATTGCACGAAGTCGATGTAGAGCAGGTCGGGGAAGAGCTGTTCCATGGTGGGCATCTTTGTGTGCTGTCCCACGCCGCCTGCAATACGGAGGAATGAAGGTCGGCCAGCGATGTTGAATTGTGGAAGTGAGAATCCGATGTTCATGCGTGGATCAAGATAGGTATGTGCGCGCATGGTATAGTTGCGTGGGAGGTTGAGCATTTGTGTGGCGCGGATTCCAGCAGCCATTTCGAGCGTTCCG
Organism: uncultured Prevotella sp.; assembly: GCA_905234815.1. Classification (GTDB taxonomy): domain Bacteria; phylum Bacteroidota; class Bacteroidia; order Bacteroidales; family Bacteroidaceae; genus Prevotella. The sequence continues at coordinate 14,584 of CAJOIX010000009.1, forward strand.
ATGGCAGTGGGCCACTTGATGTTTTCCTCGGCAAAGGCGGCCAGTCGGATGTTGGCTGGTATGTCGGAGAGTCGACGTTCGCGGGTGACGAGGCCGGGATAGAGGGGTCGGGTGGGGTCATAGACTTGTCCGTCGCCGAAGTTTTTGTCGATGTTGTAATCGGCTCCGAGCAGCAGAGAGTTGACGATTCGGTTGGAGGGAATCTGGAGTCGGGTGTGGAGTTTTGCGTAGAAGTTGAAGGGGCGCCCATCTACTTCGTGCTGAGCCATGTATTTCCAGGGGAGAATGAGTGCGTCGGCTTCTCCCTCGGTGCGATTGGTGGCAGCCACGGTGGTGCGTTGTAGTTGCACGAGTCGGCGTCGGCGCAGGTTGTCGCTTTCGTAGGATGAGGAGAGAATGAGCGTGGCTTCTTTCATCCATGCCGGTTTTTGGCTTTTGAGTTTCCACTCGCCGAGCCATGCCAGTCGGTTGTACTGTGAGCGGTAGGAGTCTTCCTGCGAGTAGTTAAGGTCGGGGTCCACCTTGTCGTTGTCGAACGAACCGGTGTAGTCGATGTTGGACGAGAAGGTGAGGTCGTAGTCTTTTACGCTCCACTGTTTCTGGATTCGGGCCGAGAGGGTGAGTCGCTTGTAGTTTTCGAGCGTGTTTCGCGGGTCGTTTTTGGCGTTGAGATAGTCGGCAGAGAGGTTGAGCGAGAGTCGCTTTGGTTTCCATTCAAAGCCTTTGGAGAGATAGAGCAACTTGCTGCTCATGTCGGCTTTGAGTCGAAGTCGGATGTCGTGTCCACCTCGACGGCGATTGATTTTCACCAGTCCTGAGGTGAGATCGCCGTACTCTACGGATGGGATTCCTCTGACCACTTCCACCTGTTCGATATCATCGGTAGAGAGCGTGCGCATATCCACGCCAGCATTGGTGAAATCGCGATTGGTGGCTTGGGTGTCCCATGCTCCCGAGAGATACTGCATGTTGGCGTTGGTGGAGATGGGCGCTCCGTCAATGACAAACTGCGTGCCGAGTGCAGATGTGGCATACTGTGCACCGCCGGCAGCCGCTTCGCGCAGATGGATGGTGTTGGGCGAAGAGAGCGAGGGGTCGGTGGCACGTCCGCCAGGGAGGAGTTCCAGAATATCGGAGAAACTGGAGGGCTGGAGGTGCTCCATGGCATGTTTCTGAATGATGGAGGCACTGGTCAGCGAGCGACTTTCTTGGGCGGTGACCACCACTTCGCCGAGCGTGGAGAGTGCCACTTGCAGGCGGTAGTGGCCATCGTGTGTGGGTGCCGTCACGAGGGGCTGATAGCCGATGGAGGTGATTCGGAGTTGGGAGTAATGCTTTTTAGGTAATGTGAATACGCCGTCGGCATTGGTCACGGCCAGCGCTTTCTTCTGTTGAGCATCGCTCACGGAGGCGCCCACGATGGGCTCGCCGGTCTCCGCATCGATTACTGTTCCGCGCAAAACGTTCTGAGCATCAGCGAGTTGTGAAAGCATACAAAGAATGGTGGTGAGTATTATCTTGTGCATATACCTTACTATAATTTATTTTGCAGCAAAGGTAGGCAACGCGCTTTACGGCCACAATACCTAAAATTCGTGATTTTCGAGCGCTCCATCAGCACTAACTCTCAGCATATATATTTCCCCAAAAAATCACAATATATTTCTCCACAAGTAGCACCTCTTTTGAACAAAAAATACCCTTGATTTTTCTACATCATAACTCCCGATTTTCAAAAGCTATGCTTTTAGCGTCCAAAAGCTATGCTTTCGCGCTCCAAAAGCATAGCTTTTACAAGGCAAAAGCATAGCTCTTGAAATGCGATTTCTATATTGTTGATTATCAGTTAGTTGAAAACTTGATTTTTTGAGTATGGCAACAGTTTCTCGCACGCTGATTTTTTTGTGTTTTTTGCGTAGAAAAAATGCATTACTTTTCATCTCTGGACCGATTAAGACAAATCAATTTTTCGTGCGCGAGTACAATAATTATTCGTGAAGGCTTGGGGTTTAAAAGATTTTTTGTAACTTCGCGCCGTAAAAATTATTGACAGAATATGCTAAAACCTGATTATATCATTGAAGGCAGTTGGGAAGTGTGCAACAAGATAGGCGGCATCTATACCGTACTTGCTACACGCGCCAACACCATGCAGCAATGGCTCAAAGATAAAGTGATTTTTGTCGGCCCCGATTTGAAGGAGCATAGCGACAAGACCTTTCGTCAAGATGACGCGCTGCTTGCCTCTTGGCAGAAGCAAGCCAAGCAAGACGGACTGCACATTCGCGTAGGTCGCTGGATGGTGCCAGGTGAGCCGATTGCCGTGCTTGTAGATTTCCGAAAATACTACGACCGTAAGAACGAGATATTCCTCCACATTTGGGAGGACTACGGAGTTGATTCGCTCCATGCCTATGGCGACTACGACGAGTCGTGTATGTTTGGCTATGGCGTGGCCAAAACCGTTGAAAGTTTCTATCACTTCTTAGAGGCCGGCGAGCAGCAGGAGGCAGACTCCAAGACTGCATCCCTGATTTTCCAGGCCCATGAGTGGATGCTGGGTGTGGCTCTGCTCTATGTGAACCACTATCTTCCCGGCGTGGCCACCATTTTTACCACTCACGCCACAACGGTTGGACGCAGCATTGCCGGCAACGGAAAGCAACTCTATGGCTATCTGTCAGGCTACTACGGCGACCAGATGGCCCGCGAATTGAATGTGGAGAGTAAACACTCCATAGAAAAACACGCAGCCCTCAATGCCGATGCCTTCACCACGGTGAGCGCCATTACAGCCCGCGAGTGTATGCAGCTCCTCGGTCGTCAGCCAGACCAGTTGCTCCTCAACGGATTTGAAGACGACTTCGTACCTGCCAAAAGCGTTGAATACGATTCAAAACGATTTACTGCTCGGCGCCGACTCCTCGATATCGCCGCTCGGCTCACAGGCTCGGAGATTGACACCAACGCTCTCATTGTCAGCATTGGCGGCCGCTACGAGTTCCGCAACAAGGGCATCGACGTCTTTATCGATGCACTCAACCAGCTTCGCCACGATGATCAACTGCACCGTCAGGTATTGGCCTTTATCAACGTACCGGCTTGGGTGGCAGCTCCCCGCGAAGACTTGCAGCAGGCGCTCAACGCTACCTCTTCAGCTCAGAACGCTGCGTTGGCCTGCCCATACTTGACCCACTGGCTTCATAACATGGAGACGGATCAGGTGCTCAACAAATTCAATCAATTGGGCATACACAATCTTTCCGACGATCGTGTGAAGTTTATCTTCATCCCTTGCTATCTCGATGGCAACGACGGCATTGTCAACCTGTCGTACTACGACACAATCGTCGGCAATGACCTTTGCATTTTCCCCTCTTACTACGAGCCCTGGGGCTACACTCCCCTCGAGGCCGTGGCCTTCAGTGTACCTTGCGTCACCACCGATTTGGCCGGCTTTGGCATCTGGGCACGCGAAGAAATGCAGAAGGCTCCCATCATTGAAAATGGCGTAGAGGTTATCGACCGCACCGACAACAACTATAAGAATGTTACAGACGCAATAGCCGATGCCGTGAAACGCTTTGCTGCCCTCAGTCCGCAAGAGACTGAACGCTCGCGAAAAGAAGCCCGCGCGCTGTCGAAGAAAGCCCTCTGGCAGCACTTCTTCACATGGTACGAGCAAGCCTACGATCTCGCATTGCGCAAAGCCGAGGTCAGAATAGACAACAACACGCAGGCTCCTCTGCCACCATTCAACTACGGGCTTTAACCGTCAGACAAAGAACAGACAAATTGATAATTGATAAATATAATTATGAAACTCAAATCAGATTATTCAAACGCCCCACAATGGAAGGAAGTAACCATTAAGTCAAGCCTTCCCAAAGAACTCGAATGTCTTGATGAAATCGCCCACAATATGTGGTGGGCATGGAATCACGAAGCACGTTCGCTGTTTACCACCATTGATGCTGAGCTCTATGAGCAAGTGAATCACAACCCTGTGCAGCTGCTTGAACGTCTCAGCTATGAGCGTAAACAAGCCATCGTGAAAGACGCAGCCGCTATGAAAAAGCTGAAGACCGTGTATAAGCACTTCCGCGAATACATGGATGTAGAGCCCGACAAGAAGCGTCCCTCTGTGGCTTACTTCTGCATGGAATACGGTATCAGCCCGGTACTGAAGATTTATTCCGGTGGTCTGGGAATGCTCGCAGGCGACTATGTGAAAGAAGCCTCCGACTCCAACGTTGATATGTGTGCCATCGGCTTCCTCTATCGTTACGGCTATTTCAAGCAGTCGCTCAACATGGAGGGCCAGCAGATTGCCAACAACGAAGCACAGAATTTCAATTCGCTTCCCATTGAGCGCCAGCTCGACAAGGACGGCAATCCGCTCGTAATCGATGTGCCCTACATGAACTATCAAGTGCATGCTTATGTATGGCGTGTGAATGTAGGTCGTGTGAAACTCTATTTGCTCGATACCGACAATGAGATGAACTCAGAGTTCGACCGTCCCATCACCCACAACCTCTATGGTGGCGACTGGGAGAACCGCCTGAAGCAGGAAATCCTGCTCGGTATTGGTGGTATGCTGCTGCTGAAGAAACTCGGCATCAAGAAAGATATCTACCACTGCAACGAAGGTCACGCAGCCCTCTGCAACCTGCAGCGTCTGTGCGACTACGTGAAGGAAGGTCTCTCGTTCAACGAAGCCCTGGAACTGGTGAAGGCTTCTTCGCTCTACACCGTACATACTCCAGTGCCTGCAGGTCACGACTACTTCGACGAAGGTCTCTTCGGCAAGTACATGAGCGGCTATCCACAGCAACTCGGTATCACCTGGGATGAGTTCATCGGCATGGGCCGCACCAATCCTGACAACCACGACGAGCGTTTCTGTATGTCCACCTTCGCCTGCAACACTTGCCAGGAAATTAACGGTGTAAGTAAACTTCACGGATGGGTATCGCAGAAAATGTTTGCTCCCCTGTGGAAGAGCTATTATCCCGAGGAAAATCACGTAGGCTACGTGACCAATGGTGTGCACTTCCCCACATGGGCTGCTACCGAATGGCGCCGCCTCTACGCCAAATACTTCGATCCCAGCCACATGGCCGATCAGAGTAACGAAGAAATCTGGCACGCCATCTACAATGTGCCCGATGCTGAAATCTGGGAAACCCGCATGCAGCTGAAGAACAAGCTCGTGAACTACATTCGTGAGAAATTCCGCGAGACCTGGCTGAAGAACCAGGGCGATCCCTCTCGTGTGGTTTCACTGCTGGAGCGCATCAATCCCAATGCACTGATGATTGGTTTCTGCCGTCGCTTTGCCACTTACAAGCGTGCTCACCTGCTCTTCACCGATATCGACCGTCTGGCCAAGATCGTGAACGATCCCGAGCATCCTGTGCTCTTCTTCTTCTCCGGTAAGGCTCACCCAGCCGACGGAGCAGGTCAGGGTCTCATCAAGCGCATCTACGAAATTTCGCAGCGTCCTGAGTTCCTGGGTAAGATTATCTTCCTTGAAGACTACGATATGCAGCTCGCACGTCGCTTGGTATCGGGTGTTGATATCTGGATGAACACACCAACTCGTCCGCTCGAAGCCTCTGGTACATCTGGCGAAAAGGCCGAGATGAACGGCGTAGTGAACCTCTCCGTGCTCGACGGATGGTGGCTCGAAGGTTATCGCGAAGGTGCCGGATGGGCTCTCACCGAGAAGCGCACCTATCAGAATCAGGCTTACCAAGATCAGCTCGACGCTGCAACCATCTATGGTCTGCTTGAAAACGAAATCATTCCGCTCTACTATTCGCAGAACAAGAAAGGTTTCTCCAGCGATTGGATTAAGGTGATTAAGAACTCTATCGCCACCATCGCTCCTCACTACACCATGAAGCGTCAGCTCGACGACTATTACGATAAGTTCTACACCAAGGAGGCTGCCCGCTTCAAGAAGTTATCGGCCAACGGTTACCGTTTGGCAAAAGACATTGCTGCATGGAAGGAAACCGTGGCACAGCGCTGGGACAGCATCAAGGTGGTGTATAAAGAAGACGACATTCTCCACAATGGTGGTGAGACAGGTGCCAAGTACACCTTGAAATACGTGATTGACGAACAGGGACTGGATGATGCAATCGGTCTGGAACTCGTGACACTGAAAAACGAACAAGACGCTTCAGACCGTCAAATCCACACCGTTCATCCGTTCAAGATGACAGGTCACGAAGGCAACCTCTACACCTTCGAGTGTCAGGTATCGCCCGACGATGCCGGTGCTTTCCGCTGCTGCGTGCGTATGTTCCCGAAAAATTCTGCACTCCCTCACCGTCAAGACTTCAACTATGTGAAGTGGCTCGACTAAAAAACGGAAATGCCGAATAAATAAAAACTCCCGCTCGAACTGAGTGGGAGTTTTTTTTGTTTGAAAGAGTAGGGAAGTGCAAACATTTATTCTCTTTAGTTTGGCAGAAAATACAGCATTACTTACTTCTAATGTGAAAGGAAATACCTGAAAAACTTATAAATCATATTATTTTTTCTGTTTTATTACTTTGAAATTAAATTATTTTGTGTATTATTGCAATGTATTTCGAAAGATACACACGATATTTTCGCTCATCTTTCCTTGAACGAACCACCACTTCAGCCAAGGAGATCCTTTCGAGCATATCTATATCAAAAAGAGTCTGCGCTATCGTTACGCTTAAATTGTTTGTGTTGGTCTTATTGAATAAAGACATTTTTTATATTAACCTTTAAAACAAAACAATTATGGACAAGAAAACAATGAAATGGCTTGGCGCACTGGCTCTGATGGTGATGTGCGCGTTTTCGTTTAGTGCCTGTGGTGGCGACGATGATGGCGTCAATGGCGGAGGTGATATCAACTCTATCTCTATCGTTGGAGTTTGGCGTGCATATTACGACAGTAACGACCCTTCTCGGGGGCGTGTTTATGATCAAATCACATTCAACAGCAACAAAACGGGAAATTTTATCGAGGAAGTAGGCTATGGTAGCGACGATGTGTTTGGATTTACCTGGGCTCAGAATGGCAACCTCATTCGTCTTACGCTGAATGATAATCAGGGAATTATCAATGTCGCAATCATTGAAGTCATTGATAACAACACCATTGTCATCAATAATGGCGTTCGTACTTATACTGCCTACCGACAATAATAGGAGGCATGGTCCTTCTTTAAGTCCTAAAAGGCAGCTATCAGATTGAATAATTAAAAAAAACGTGGGAACCACAAATGACGGATGTCGGTGCTGGTTTCCACGTTTTTTTCTGTTGGGAGATATTGCGTTTTCAGGAAAAAATTATCTCTTCATATTAGTACGTTACGAATTCAAAGTGTCGTGATATCGTCAAGACTGCGCTTGACTATTTCTATTTCTGGAACAATGTCGGGCACGAGCGAGCGGCGGAGGTTCTCTATCATCACTGGCGACTCGTCGCCAGCCAGGATAATACCTTTTAATTTAAAATTGTACACGCGCGTAAGGATATTCTGCGGCATATCGTTGGCAAACAGCCCCCAAAGCTCTTCGCTCTCGGCTGCATCTTTTCCGGAATCAATCGCCTTGCCGCTGGTGAACTGTTCCTTTGTAGCGTAGTCGGGCAATATGCCAGCGCCGGAATTCACCATCGATACATAGTCGGCCGAACCCTTGATGAAATTGAGTATTTTCTTCATAGCGGTGCAAATGTAACATTTTTCCTACTAACAATAAAATAAATGTCCTGACTTTCACGTTATTCCTATAGACAACAGGACAGATATTAACAGTTGAATTTAATCCTACTGCCTATGCAAAATTTTACTCCTGAAGATTTTACTCCTTCACCCCAAGTTGTTAGCACCATTCTTCATTTGGCGCACCATCTGCGCATCGACCGCGATGGAAAGATTAACTCCCTTTGTCTTTCTTGATAATGAAACAGACAATAGTTTCTCCTTCGTTGCTTGCAGCCAATTTCCTCGACTTGCAGCACGAGATAGACATGATCAACCGTAGCGAGGCTGACTGGTTGCATCTCGACATCATGGATGGCGTTTTTGTGCCCAACATCTCGTTTGGCTTCCCCGTGCTTGAAGCCGTGGCTAAAGCCTGCACGAAGAAAATGGATGTGCATTTCATGACCGTTCACCCCGAGCAATACGTTGAACGCACAGCCCGGCTCGGCGCCTACATGATGACTGTTCACTATGAGGCCTGTCAGCATCTGCACCGCGTGGTTACGCAAATTAAGCAGTCGGGCATGAAGGCCGGCGTTGTGTTGAACCCCGCCACACCCGTGGAAGTGCTCACAGACATACTGCCCGAGGTTGATATGGTGTTGCTCATGAGTGTCAATCCCGGATTTGGCGGACAGAAATTCATTCCGCAGGCATTGGAAAAAGTGCGCCGCCTGCGCCAGCTTATCGACGCCAAGCATCTCAATGTGCTTATTGAAGTGGATGGCGGAGTAGATGACCAGACCGCTCCTGCGCTGAAAGAAGCGGGTGCCAACGTACTGGTGAGTGGCTCTTATGTGTTCAAGGCTGACCAACCCGAGCAGCGCATCCTCAGCCTGAAGTCCTGATTTTATAACCGATTGATTTTCAATCGTATAGTAACCCAATTTCAAAAGCTATCCTTTTGCCCTTCAAAAGGATAGCTTTTGCGCGTTAAAAGCATACCTTTTGGCGGCCGAAAGCTATGCTTTTGAAAGTGGGGTAGAAATGTTGTGTCTGGGAGATAGAAAAAATGCTTAGTCAAGCAGACTAAGCATTATTTTGTTTTCGCGGGTCATTCTCCGCATATTGATAATGGCGTAGCGCATCCGGCCGAGGGCAGTATTGATGCTTACGCCCGTCATCTCGGCAATCTCTTTGAACGAGAGGTCCTGATAGTAGCGCATGAATACCACTTCGCGCTGCACCGGAGGCAGTGCGTCCATGATGTTGCGCACATCGTTCATGATTTGCGCATTCACCGCACGGGCTTCAGCGTTGAGCTCCATCTGAGCGTCGCCAGCCAGATTGGAGAGGTCGTTGTCGGCGCCATTCTCTACAATATGTTCCGACCGATTGGCGCGATAGGTATCGATGATTACGTTGTGGGCAATGCGCATGAGCCAGGCAGAAAATTTACCTGACGGCTGGTACTTGCCTTCCAACAGCTTCACAATGGCTTTCATGAGTGTTTCCTGAAATACATCGTTAGCCTTCTCCTTGTCGCGTACAACAAAAAGAATATAGGAAAACAGTTGTGGCTGGTTTCGTTCAAGCAGTATATCGAAAGCAGAGCGGTTACCCTTGGCATAAGACACGGCCAACTCTTCGTTGGTCATCTCACGGAGATTTTCCATTTCTTAATAAATAAACGTATTAAGTAAAGGTGTCTCGATAGGCAATTATTTTTAGATTTAAAAAGGGCTTATTGGCTGCAAATATAGATAGTTTCAGTGTTTTAAACAAATTTTTTGAAAAAAATGTTTCAATTTCTTTCAGTCTCTGCCCGCCATGGCATAGACAAAACACGCGCGATTCTGCTCATTTGACATAACAAAAAAGTGTCGCTTTAAACCTTTACCGCTGAATTCCATCATAATTATAAACACCTTAAACTCGATATCATGGAAACACGTTCCGCAGGTTTATTTCTCTTGTCAATAACCTTTTTGTTTGCAGTTCAAGTGGCTGATGCCCAGCGCATTGTGTGTGACGATGTCTGCAAGTTGGCCGATGCCCAGCCTCTTGAGTCCCTGGCAAATCTTTCCATCAGGGGGGAGGAAAATGCTCTGTTAAAGGGCACTGCACCTGCAACGCCCCAATATGCCGTTGTCAGCCCGATAGGCCGTTCGTCGGTTGAGATGATTCAGCAGGCACCTCGCCTCAACACGCTCAATGGCAAGACAATAGCCGTGGTGGGCGTTAGCTTCATGACGAGCGTCACCCATCCCGAAATCAAACGGCTGATACTGGCAAACTATCCCTCGGCGCGCGTCATTCTTTTAGACGAAATCGGGATAGCCGGTCCTTACCCTGCGCCAGGTATCACGCGGAAGAGCAAAGATGAATTTCAGCAAAAGCTCCGCGATATGCACGTCGATGCCGTGATTTCCGGTAACGGCGGTTGCGGCCTGTGCACGCCCAAGGAAACGGGTTCGTGTATCGCCGCCGAATATCTGGGTATCCCCTCTGTGGTCATTGCCGGCCCAGGATTTGAGGCCCAAGCCAAATATACGGCACTTAACAATGGCGTGCCCGTCATGCGTGTGGCGAAATATCCGGGTGCTTTTGCCGCACATACCAGTGAACAACTAATCAAGAATACACGCGAGATTCTCTGGCCTCAGATTGTTGAAGCGCTGACCAAACCGATTGGCACGGATGAGCGCCAGGCCGGTATCCAAGGCTCCTCAGGCGATATTCGCGATGATGTGTTCTATGGTAGCATCGATGAAATAGACTCGTATTTTGCAGAGATGAACTGGTCAGACGGGTTGCCAATCATTCCACCAACATTCGAAAAGGTGAACACCTATCTGAAATATACCGACATGAAGTGGGACGACACTGTTGCCATTCTGCCCATTGCTCATCGCAACACCACCGTATGGCACGTGGCGGTGAACGCGGTGATGGCAGGCTGCAAGCCGGAATACATGTCTATATTGATCGCCTTGACCAAGGGACTGGGCGATCCAAACTTCCGCCGCACACTGGCCAGCACCCATGCCTGGATGCCGTATTGCTGGCTCAACGGACCTGTGGCTCGGCAACTTGGCATCGACAGCAGTCAAGGACAAATAAACGAAGCGGCTAACATTGCCATCGGACGCTTCATGAACCTTGCATTGATGAACCTTTGCGGCTATTATGTAAAGCAAGACCGTATGGGCACCTTTGGCTACCCGATGTCGTGGTGCATGGTGGAAGACGATGCCGCGGCACTCAGAGTAGGGTGGAAGCCTTTCCACGTGCAATCTGGCTACGCACTGAACGACAATACCATCACGCTCAGCTCTACGCTACTCTGGGGTAACAACATGGCACCCTCTACACCGAATCCAGAAAAGGTGATGGAACTCTTGGCGTGGGATATCAGCGAGCGCTGCCAGTTTGCCTTGGGCAGCGGAAAACAATATACTTATCGCACCATCCTGCTTACTGAACCTGTGGCTGAAATTCTGGCAAAGGCATATAAGACTACCGACGATTTGGAAGCAGCGCTCATAACTGCTTCTCGTCGCCCCGTGAAGGAAAGAGTCTTTGCCAACTATTATGCCAACCCGGGCGGTGCCAAGGATGGTGGTGCACATTCAATCAGACAGTATCAAGGTTATATCGCCCGCGCCGAAGGAGGTGCCATGACGCCCACACCTGCATGGTACGATTCGCCCGAAGCGCAACAGCTGACCATTCCCACCATGCAACAGGGCATGACGGCTTTCCTCATCACTGGAGATGCTGCACGCAATAAGATTCAGACGATGCCTGGCGGGGGATTTGCAACCATAAAAATTGATTTGCCAAAGAATTGGAATAGCCTGATGGAAGAATTGGGCTATAAACCGATAGAAGAATACGAGTTGAAGTAAAAAAATAGTTTTTCTCTTAGCTCTTCTCGCCTGTCTTCGCCTCTTTTGAAAAGATACTCACGCTCGAAAAAGCAAAAATAAATTTTGCTCTTTACTCGCTTAATCGTATCTTTGTAGTGTTATGAGTCAACCATTAGCCGAAAGACTTCGTCCCCAATCGTTGGACGACTACGTTGGACAGCAACATCTTGTGGGCCCCGATGCGGTATTGCGCAAGATGATTGAGTCTGGCCGTATCTCTTCGTTCATTCTCTGGGGGCCTCCGGGTGTAGGAAAAACCACGCTGGCGCAGATCATTGCCCATCAGTTGGATATTCCGTTCTACACCCTAAGCGCCGTAACATCGGGCGTGAAAGATGTCCGCGAAGTGATTGAGAGTGCGCAGAAAAATCGCTTTTTCAGTAACGCGTCGCCTATTCTCTTCATCGATGAAATTCATCGCTTCAGCAAGTCGCAGCAAGACTCACTTCTCGGTGCCGTGGAGCGCGGCATCGTCACGCTGATTGGTGCCACCACGGAGAATCCTTCTTTCGAAGTGATACGTCCGCTGCTCTCCCGTTGTCAACTCTACGTGTTAAAGCCATTGGACAAAGCAGACTTGCTTCAATTGTTAGATCGCGCCATACATCAGGACGTACAGCTCAAAGAACTTAATATCGAACTGAAAGAAACTGATGCCTTGTTGCGCTATAGTGGAGGCGATGCACGCAAGTTGTTGAACATTCTTGAACTGGTGGTTGAAGCCTCGAGCGCGGAAAAGATTGTCATCACCGACGAGCTGGTGGCGCAACGATTACAGCAAAATCCTTTGGCCTACGACAAAGGAGGCGAAATGCATTACGACATCATTTCCGCATTCATCAAGAGTATTCGTGGCAGCGATCCCGATGCAGCGCTCTACTGGATGGCTCGTATGATTGAAGGAGGTGAGCAGCCGGAGTTTATCGCCCGTCGAGTGCTCATCAGTGCTTCGGAAGATATCGGCTTGGCCAACCCTAATGCCCTTCTTCTGGCCAATGCTGCTTTCGATGCTGTGATGAAACTTGGCTGGCCAGAGGGTAGGATACCGCTGGCCGAAGCCGTGGTTTATCTCGCCACCTCGCCTAAGAGCAACTCTGCCTATCTCGCTCTCGACGATGCGCTCAGCGAAGTGCGCCAATCAGGCAATCAGCCAGTGCCGCTTCACCTGCGCAATGCGCCTACCGATCTAATGAAACAGTTAGGCTACAGCGATGGATATAAATACGCTCACGACTACGAGGGCAACTTCGTGGAGCAGCAATTCCTGCCCGATGTGTTGACACAGCGCCGTTTTTGGCATGCACAGCACACACCGGCCGAAGAGAAACTCTATCAGCAGATGATCAAATGCTGGGGAGAGCGCTACAAGGACTGACAAAAGAAATCACTCATTATAGATAAATGAACATTGTAGTATTAGACGGCTATGCGGCCAATCCTGGAGACCTCTCGTGGGAACCTTTCCGACAGTTTGGCGAACTGACAGTCTTTCCTCGCACGGCTGCCGAAGATGTGATTGCTCGTGCAAGTAAGGCCGATATCATCTTAACAAACAAGGTGCAATTTCCCCGTGAAGTGTTGCAACAGTTGCCTCAACTAAAGTTAATCGCAATTCTTGCCACTGGTTACAATACGGTAGATTGCGAGGCTGCTCACCAGTTAGGTATCGCGGTTGCCAATATACCGGCTTACAGCACCGAGAGCGTGGTGCAGATGGTGTTTGCCCATTTGCTGAATGTGTGCCTGCGGGTGGAACATTATGCCAACGATGTGCGTAAAGGACGTTGGAGCAATAATTCAGATTTCTGCTATTGGGACACACCGCTGCTGGAACTGGCTGGTAAAACACTGGGCATCTACGGCTTGGGTAATATCGGACGGCGCGTTGCTGAGGTGGCCAATGCATTCGGTTTGCGCGTGATTGCCCACACCAGCAAAGCGCAAGAAGATTTGCCGGCATATATAACAAAAGTAGATTTTAAGGAACTTCTGCAGCAGAGCGATGTGCTGACGCTCCACTGTCCGCTGACAAAAGATACGCATCATTTGATCAATGGGGAGACCCTCCAACTGATGCAGCCTACGGCCATATTGATTAACACAGGTCGCGGGCCGTTGGTCGATGAATTCGAGGTGGCTGAAGCATTGGAGACTGGCTGTCTGAAAGCTTATTGTGCCGACGTGATGGGCAATGAACCGCCTGCGGCTGACAACCCGCTGCTTCAGGTGCCAAATGCCTTTATCACACCGCATATTGCTTGGGCAACATTCGAAGCGCGTCAGCGACTCATGCAGATAGCGCTGGAAAATGTAAAGGCCTTTATCAATGGGACACCGCAGAATGTTGTGAATTCATTTTAGTGCCTCACCCTTACTATAATTCTCATCCACTTCCATAACTCTAACTACTTCTTACTATGCAAACCGACACAGAAATTTTTGCTTTGATTCAGCAGGAGCACAACCGCCAACTGCGTGGAATGGAACTGATTGCATCTGAAAACTTCGTGAGCGACCAGGTGATGCAGGCCATGGGCTCGTGGTTGACCAACAAATATGCTGAAGGACTCCCTGGCAAGCGCTATTATGGCGGTTGTCAAGTGGTTGACCAAGTAGAAACTTTGGCCATTGAGCGCGTTAAGAAACTCTTCAACGCAGAGTTTGCCAATGTTCAGCCTCACTCTGGAGCACAGGCCAATGCGGCTGTCTTTCTCGCTGTATTGAAGCCTGGCGATACATTTATGGGGTTGAATCTCGATCATGGCGGACACCTCTCGCATGGCAGTCATGTGAACACCTCGGGTATTCTTTATAAACCAGTAGGTTACAATCTGAACAAAGAAACGGGCCGCGTTGACTACGACGAGATGGAGCGATTGGCTCATGAACACAAGCCCAAACTGATTATTGGTGGTGGCTCGGCCTATTCGCGTGAATGGGACTACAAACGTATGCGCCAAATTGCAGATTCTGTTGGTGCGTTGCTGATGATTGATATGGCCCATCCTGCCGGACTTATCGCTGCCGGGCTGCTCGATAATCCTCTGAAATACGCTCATATTGTTACATCAACCACACACAAAACGTTGCGTGGACCGCGCGGAGGTGTTATCCTCATGGGCAAAGATTTCGACAATCCTTGGGGCCTGACTACAAAGAAGGGCGAAGTGAAGAAAATGAGTACGCTGTTGAACGCTGCCGTATTCCCTGGTATTCAAGGGGGACCCCTTGAACACGTAATAGCAGCCAAGGCTGTGGCCTTTGGCGAAAACTTGCAACCCAGTTGGTACGACTATGCTAAACAGGTAAAAACCAATTCCGCCGAACTTGCCCAGGCTCTGATAGACAGAGGCTTCGACATTGTGAGCGGTGGAACCGACAACCATTCAATGCTTGTCGATTTGCGCTCAAAATATCCAGATCTGACTGGCAAGGTGGCTGAAAATGCACTTGTAGCAGCCGACATCACAGTAAATAAAAACATGGTTCCGTTCGACTCGCGCAGTGCTTTCCAGACCTCAGGCATCCGACTGGGCACAGCTGCGATGACCACCCGCGGAGCCAAAGAGAAAGAGATGCACCTCGTGGCTGAACTCATTGAGCAAGTGCTTAATGCTCCTGAGGATGAGCGTGTGATTGCAAAAGTGAGAGAGAAGGTAAATCAAACCATGGCAGATTTCCCGTTGTTTGCATGGTGACAAATAAAAAGAGCGAGGCTGAAAACCTCGCTCTTTTTTATAATAAATCGACAACGGTGATTCCTGCACCGCCAAACTGCACATGCTCATCGGCAAAGTGGCTCACGCCAGGGATGGTGGCCAGATATTGACGAATGAGTTGTCGAAGAATACCATTTCCCTTTCCGTGAAGAATCCGCACGCGACTGATTCCAATGAGTATCGCATCGTCAATGAATCGCTGTACTGCTTGTAGTGCTTCGTCGGCCCGCATACCGCGCAGGTCAATGTCCTGATGGAACGACTTGCGATGTGCATCAATGGTTTCGCGCGTTATTCGACTTACCCGACGTGCTTCCTCCATGCGTTCCTCCATCTTCGTTGCAAGTTTCTTTTCAGCGCTTTTCGATGTCTTTTCCAACCGGTTGAGTAGCACTTTCGTGTGCATATCGCCCAATATGACGATTGCTGATTTGCCGTCAATGCTTTCAATGGTGCCAGCTGAGCTCATTCCTTTAATTCGCACGGTATCGCCCACCGCCAACTTTTCAGGTGTGGATGCTGTGGGTTCTGGTATCTGGTTGCTCACTGTGAGTTTCTCACTGACCGCAACTTGTTTCTTTTCTTGTTGACGTTTAGCTTTTCGTTCACGCCGTGCAAGTATCTGTCGCATTTTCTTGTCAATGAGTTCGTCAGTGGCGCGGGTATCTATTTCTGCAACTTCTTCTTTAAACTTGTTCATTTCCTCGCGCAGTCGGCGAGTTTCTTCCTTGGCGGCTTGCTGTTCGCGGATTTCGCGAATGGTGTTCTCAATCTTCCGATTGGTTTCCTCCAAGAGTTCTTCGGCCTGTTGTTTGGCGCGCTGCAGGATCTGTTTGCGTTCTTGCTCAATTTCCGTTACGCGCTGTTCGTAGCGCTCAATGGTTTGCTGCATATCACGCTCGTGCTGGTGTATGGCTTGTCGCTTGCCTTCCCAGTAGCGTTTGTCGCGCACAATATCTTGCAGGTATTTATCGCTTTGGATGTATTCACTGCCTACCAGATCGGAAGCGTCTTGTATAACCTCTTCGGGCAGGCCAGTTTTGCGCGCAATCTCAATGGCAAACGATGAGCCAGGCTGGCCTATAGACAAACGGAAGAGTGCTTGCAGTGCCTGACGGTCGTAAAGCATGGCACCGTTAACCACTCCTCGGTGCTCATCGGCAAAGTGTTTCAGATTCTGATAGTGGGTGGTGATTACACCAAAAGTGCGCTTCTTGCAAAACTGTTTCAGCACGGCTTCAGCAATAGCACCACCAATTTGGGGCTCTGTGCCTGTGCCAAATTCATCAATGAGTAGCAGAGAACGAGGATTTGCATGACGAATCATCTGTTTCATATTGAGCAGATGACTGGAATATGTGCTTAAATCATTCTCGATGCTTTGCTCATCGCCAATATCAATCATCATGTGCTGGAAAATGCCCACTTTCGAGCGCTCGCTGACGGGAATACTTAATCCGCACTGCAACATATATTGTAGCAGTCCAACCGTTTTCAGACAAACAGACTTGCCACCCGCATTTGGACCGGAGATGAGCAGGATACGCTGCTCTTTATTGAGCATGATCTCAAGTGGCACAACCTTTCTTCCTTGATTTTCCAGCGATCGGCGCAAAAGCGGGTGTACGGCTTCTATCCAGTCGATGTGTGGTTCGTTGGTCAGTTGCGGCTCAATGGATTTCAGTGTTCGTGCCAAATGAGCTTTCGTCTGTATGAAATCAATGTCGGCCAGCAGTCTGTAGGAATCAATCATAGGCTCGGCCAGTGGGCGCACATCGTCGGTCAGGGCTGTGAGGATGCGCACTACTTCTTGGCGCTCATCACTTTCCAATTGACGAATCTTGTTGTTCGCTTCAACCACAGCCGTCGGTTCAATGAAGAGCGTGCGTCCCGAGGCCGACTCGTCGTGAACAATGCCATCAATCTTGCGCTTCATTGCAGGCAAAACGGGAATCACCAATCTGCCATCGCGCAGTGTCGGAGTTACATCTTTTTCTACATATCCCTCTGATTGCGCCTGACGAAGAATACTGTTCAGGATGCGTTGCACGCTACCTTCCATGCGTTTCATCTCCGAACGAATCTCAAAGAGTCGCGGCGAAGCCGAGTCTTTCACGTGTCCGTAGCGGTCGAGCGTGCGCTCAATCTCTTTGATCACTTCTGGAAAGGTCAGGATGTCGCGGGTTAAATCATGCAGGGTGGGGTATAGAAAATTCTCGTCGTTGGCTCGTTTGGAGAGAAATTGCACGATGCGGGCAATCGTTTGGAGTGAACGTAGCAAATCAAAAAACTCCTGTTCATCCATATATGTGTTTTTCAGCCGTATGCGTTTTAAGGCTGCACGCATATCGTAGAAGTGAGCGAGAGGAAATTCTTGGTCTTCTGCGCTATTCAACTGTCGAAATTCACGTACCTGATTCAGCTGTTGCGTGACCTCTTCAAAATGAGAAGAAAAGGCCATTCCATCCACTTTCTCCTTTCCGAGAATGGAAAGGCAGCCATCGGATAGCATACGCCTAATTTCAGAAAAACCGATTTTCTGCTCAAAGTTTTGCGGATATATCATGCTGCGAAGTTAATAATTTTTCAGCAAAAAATTTGTAAACTAAAAAAATATCCTTACTTTTGCATCCGCTTTCGACCTTATAGAAAGTCTGGAGAGATGGTAGAGTGGTCGATTACACCGGTCTTGAAAACCGGCGCACTGAGAGGTGCCGGGGGTTCGAATCCCTCTCTCTCCGCAACAAGGAGCAACCATGTGGTTGCTCTTTTTTGCGTTTGTGAAAAGGGAATCACCGTTTTTTTTGTTTGTCTAAAAATATATTAGGCTAACAATCTTGTTTCATTTGCGTGATGTAACAGGATTGTAACTTTATATCTATGGCTGTTTGCTGCCAGATGCGTATTTTTGTAGCAAATTAGAAAATAACGAATGGAACAGAATTATTATTTAATCGGTCTGAAACTGCTCGGTGCACTTGGTTTACTTATCTTCGGTATGCGCATGATGAGTGATGCCCTTCAGAAAATGGCCGGTCCTCAATTGCGTCATATCCTTGCACGCATGACCACTAATCGCTTTTCGGGTATGCTCACTGGAGCCTTTGTGACCAGTGCCGTTCAGTCGTCGTCAGCAACAACGGTGATGACCGTCTCCTTTGTATCGGCTGGACTGCTCACCCTTTCACAGGCCATATCAGTCATCATGGGTGCCAACATTGGTACTACGCTCACAGCATGGATTATGTCGCTGGGCTACAATGTTGACCTGACCAATGTGGTTTTCCCTGCCTTTTTTGTGGGTATGATACTCATCTACAAAAAGCGTCACCGCTTTGTGGGTGATTTCCTTTTTGGTATTGCGTTCATGTTCCTGTCGCTTGTCATGCTCAGTACAGCAGGTAAGGAGATGGACCTGGAGCACAATGAGGCTGTCGTGTCTTTCTTTGCTTCGTTCGATACGGGTAACTACTGGAACATTCTTACCTTCCTTGCCATTGGTACAATCATCACTTGCATTGTGCAATCGTCGGCTGCCGTTATGGCCATAACCATTCTGCTCTGTTCCACGGGAGTGCTGCCAATCTATTTTGGCATAGCCCTTGTGATGGGTGAGAATATTGGCACCACCGCCACGGCCAATCTTGCTGCATTAGGCGCAAACATACAGGCACGGCGTGCAGCATTGGCCCACTTGCTGTTCAATGTGTTTGGCGTGATTTGGGTGACCATTGTGTTCTATCCTTTTGTTAATTTTGTGTGCAGCATCGTAGACTATGACCTTTCACAGGGTGGTCAGGCAGCTCTGTTGCCAGTGGTGCTTGCCATGTTCCACACTTGTTTCAATGTGTGCAACACCGCCGTGCTCATCGGTTTCATTCCTCAGTTGGAGCGCATTGTATGTTGGCTTCTGCCCGATAAGCAGCAGGTATCCACAGAAGAATTCCATTTGGAATACATCCAAGCCAACCTCATACAGACTCCAGAAATCTCCGTGCTTCAGGCTCAGAAGGAAACGGGGCACTTTGCTCAGTATGTACAACAAATGTTTGGCTTGGTGCGACAGTTGCTTGAAGAAAAAGACGATGAACGCTTCGCCTCACTATATAATAAGGTTGCCCAGCAGGAAGATTTCACCGACCGCATGGAGATAGAAATAGCCCGCTATTTGGAACAAGTGAGTAGCGACCATCTGAGTGACATCACTAAATTGAAGGTGCGGCAGATGATGCGCGAAATTAGCGAACTAGAATCTATTGGTGATGCTTGTTTCAATTTGGCGCGAACACTGAATCGTCGCCACGAGTCAGGGCAAGATTTCACTCCCGCGCTTTACGATAAATTGCGTGCCATCATGCAGCTTACCGATGACGCGCTTACACAGATGAACATCGTGATGACAGGTCACAGTCGTGAACATAGCATTGACGAAACCTTCCGCATTGAGAACGAGATCAACGATCTGCGTCAGCAGTTGAAGGATGACAACACGCGTGCCGTGAACGACCATGAGTACGACTACGCTCTTGGCACTATGTTTACCGATGTGGTGAACGGATGCGAAAAACTGGGCGACTACGTGGTCAACGTGGTTCAGGCTCGATTAAGAAAGTAGCGTTTACAGGCTCCGCGCAGTTGATTCTACTAAGCATCAGTCCGTGAAAAATACGGATTACGGTATTGTACTTTATCCAATTCCCGAAAATTTAGGAAATGGGGGAGGAGTATTACGTGCGCTTCACTATTTTCTGATAAGCTAAGCGCTCATCTCCATTAGCCAGATAAATGATGCCGCAATAGGAAAAACCGTGTTTTTTCATGTTGTGTTGCATGATTTTATTGTCTCGATGGGTGTCAATTCTGATGTTTTGTTCGTGCGCGAAACAATAATCCATGATACTACTAAAGATTCCATGGGCATCTGCACGACTGGCTATGCGGTGGACAACGTGATAAGGCGCGCTATCGTCCAGCCATTCTCCTTCATATATCTGCTTGTAGGTCGGTTCGGGTGATTCGAGAAAAGCAAAATAACCTACAATTTTTTCGTTGTCCTCAATTACAAAAGCACCATGCTTTGACATATCCGTGGTGATGCTTTCTTCCGACAGATAACCATCCTCCCATTGCGACAGATTGCCCGACTGTCGCATGATTTTCTTTGCGTCAGCCATGACAGACATGATTGCAGCCATATCTGACGGTTGGGCACTTCTGATTATCCGGCTCATTGATGTTCTTTCGCTTGTCGTGCAAATTCAAAGAGCGACAGAGGTAGATGGCAGTAGCCGTTGGGATTTTTATCAAGGTAGTCTTGATGATATTCTTCGGCTGTATAGAAGTTTTGCAGAGGCAGTTTCTCAACAGCCAGCATCTGCTGATATTTGCTCTGTTCTTCGTCAAACACCTTATCTATTGCGGGCAAATCAGTTTTATCGGTGTAATAGACACCAGTGCGATAGCGCGTACCTGTGTCGTGACCTTGCTGGTTGAGGCTCAGCGGGTCGATGGCCTTGAAAAACATTCGTAGCAGAAATTCCAAGCTTACAATGTCGGGGCGATACGTTACATGCACCGTCTCTGCATAGCCTGTCTGATCGGTATATACCTCTTTGTAGGTAGGATTGTCTGTATGCCCGTTGGCGAATCCCACTTCCGTAGCGACCACGCCTTCAATCTGTTTGAAAAAATGTTCCGTTCCCCAGAAGCATCCGCCTGCCAGATATATTTCTTTTGTTTTCATTTCTTATTCTATTTTATTCGCATCCAAAAGTAATTATTTCTTGCTTGATACGAAAAAAAGGTACTGATAATGTGTAATTATCAATACCTTTTCTCTGTACACCCTTAGGGGCTCGAACCCTAGACCCACTGATTAAGAGTCAGTTGCTCTACCAACTGAGCTAAGGGTGCTCAATGCGCATCTTTGCAAATGCGGATGCAAAGGTAAGAATTTTTTGTTATCCGACAAATAGTTTGCCGATTTTTTTTAAAATTCTTCGCAATTATTTTTTGAGTTCAGCAATCGATTGTTTCAGCGCAGCAATCTTTTCTTGTGCATCTGATTGCTTTTTCCGCTCCAGTTCAACCACTGCTTGAGGGGCATTAGCCACGAAGCGCTCGTTGCCCAGTTTCTTTTCTACGCCAGCGAGGAAGCCCTCCAGGTGTTTTAGCTGTGCTTCTTGCTTTTCAATCTCTGCAGCCACATCAATGAACTGGTCCAAAGGAACGGCATATTCCAGGGTTCCAATCATGAACTGTGCGGCATTGGCCGGTTTTTCTTCTACGCCGAGTATTACTTCCACATTGGCCAGTTTCTCCACGAGTGGTGTGTAATCGGCAAATTGATTGTGGCCAATGGCGAAGAGTTGCAGTTGTTCTTTCGGCGCAATGTTGCGGCTACTTCTCACTGCGCGGGTCTCGCCAACCAGTTGCAGCACACCTTCCATATCGGACAGCAAAGCCTTGTCGGCAGCTGAAGGTTTACTCAAGCGAATAGTCTGGAGCATGATGGATTCGCCTTCTTTGCGCGGGCTCACTTGCTGCCACAGTTCTTCGGTGATGAAAGGCATGAATGGGTGAAGCAGTTGCAGCAAAGTCTCAAAGAATTCGAGCGTGGCTTTGAATGTGGCTTGGTCGAGTGGTTGACCGTAAGCCGGCTTAATCATCTCGAGATAAGCTGCAGAGAAGTCGTCCCAGAACAATCGGTAAATGAGCATAAGTGCTTCCGAAAGTCTATATTTTGTATAGAGATCTTCCATTTCCTCATAGGCCGCTTTGAGCTTGGCTTGCATCCATTGCGTGGCCAAGGTGTTAGCGGTGGGTGTGGGTATGTCGGCAGTCTGCCATCCGCTGATGAGTCGGAAGGAGTTCCAGATTTTGTTGTTAAAGTTGCGTCCCTGTTCGCAGAGGGCTTCATCGAAGAGAATATCGTTGCCGGCAGGTGCCGAGAGCATCATACCCATGCGCACACCGTCGGCACTGAACTTATCGATCAGTTCCAGCGGGTCGGGTGAATTGCCCAGCGATTTCGACATCTTGCGTCCCAACTTGTCGCGCACAATGCCAGTGAAGTAAACATTCTTGAATGGCATCTTGCCTACATACTCATATCCGGCCATGATCATTCGTGCCACCCAGAAGAAGATAATATCCGGTCCGGTTACGAGATCGGAGGTGGGGTAGTAGTAGTTCAATTCTTCATTGTTGGGCTGATTGATGCCGTCGAAGAGTGAAATGGGCCACAACCATGACGAGAACCATGTGTCGAGTGCGTTCTCATCTTGATGCAAATCGTCAATGCTAATCTGCTCAAAACCTTTGATTTGCTTGGCTTTTTCCAGTGCTTCTTCTTTTGTTTCAGCCACGATGAAGCGTTCTTCCTCTCCCTCTGCCGTTGGCAGGAAGTAGGCAGGTATGCGATGTCCCCACCAGAGCTGTCGCGAGATGCACCAGTCTTGAATGTTTTCCAACCAGTTCTTATAGGTTGATTTGTATTTGGTGGGGTAGAATTTGATTTCGTCGTTCATCACGGGCGGCAGTGCCAAATCGGCAAAGTGCTGCATCTTCAGGAACCACTGCATACACAGGCGAGGTTCTACTGCTGTGTCGCTGTTACGTTCAGAATAGCCTACTTTGTTCTCGTAGTCTTCAATCTTCTCTACGAGTCCTGCAGCCTTGAGGTCTTCCACTATCTGCTTGCGGCAGTCCATGCGGTCCATGCCTACGTAGATGGGCGATTGTTCGCTGATGGTACCATCGGGATTGAAGATGTCGATGGTTTCCAGATTGTGGGTTTTGCCCAGCATATAGTCGTTGGTGTCGTGGGCTGGAGTTACCTTCAGGCAGCCAGTACCAAACTCTATGTCCACATAGCGGTCTTCGATTACGGGAATCACGCGGCCCACCAGCGGCACAATCACGCGCTGACCTTTGAGCCAAGTGTTTTTGGGGTCTTTCGGATTGATACACATGGCGGTATCGCCCATGATGGTTTCGGGGCGGGTGGTAGCCACCACTGCGTAGAATCCTTTCTCATCGCGGTGGATGATGTTGCCTTGTTCTTTCAGTGCTTCTATATTGTCAATGGTACCGGAGTTTTCCAGATAGTATTTCAGATGGAACAGGTGGCTTTGCTCTTCGCGATAGATCACCTCCTCGTTGCTCAGTGCCGTTTGGGCTTTGGGGTCCCAGTTCACCATGCGCAGGCCGCGATAGATGAGTCCTTTGTTGTAGAGGTCAACAAACACTTTGATCACGCTTGCCGAGCGTTTCTCGTCCATGGTAAAGGCCGTGCGGTCCCAGTCGCACGAGGCGCCGAGCTTGCGCAGCTGCTGCAGGATGATGCCGCCGTGCTCATGGGTCCAATCCCAGGCGTGTTTCAGAAATTCCTCGCGGGTAAGGTCGCTCTTTTTGATGCCTTGCGCTTTGAGCTTGCCAACCACTTTAGCCTCTGTAGCAATCGAAGCGTGGTCGGTTCCAGGCACCCAGCAAGCGTTTTTCCCTTGCTGACGTGCGTGGCGGACAAGGATGTCCTGAATTGTGTTGTTGAGCATATGGCCCATATGGAGCACACCCGTCACGTTGGGTGGGGGAATCACGATGGTGTAGGGCTGCCGACCGTCGGGCTTAGAGCTGAACAGTTTGTGGTCAACCCAGTATTGATACCATTTTTCTTCTACTTCTTTGGGATTGTAAACCTTGGATAGTTCCATGATGTATCTATTCGTTATTTGTATGTGTTCAAAATAAAAACGCTGCAAAAGTACAAAATTATCGTTGGAAATCATTACTTTTGCGCTTGCAATTTTTCTCCCATTTTTATTTCAATATCTCTTTACATATATTTTTCATGCATACGCGCCAAGAAAAAATGGAAGCCTTCGGGCGTTTTCTCGATGTGCTCGACGAGCTACGCCAAAAGTGTCCTTGGGACATGAAGCAGACCAATGAGTCGCTTCGACCCAACACGATTGAAGAAGTCTATGAACTCAGTGCAGCCCTGCTCGACAACGATGTGCCGAACATCTGTAAGGAACTCGGCGACGTGTTGCTGCACGTGGCCTTCTATGCCCGTATTGGCGAGGAGCAGGAGGCATTCGATATGGCCGATGTTTGCAACCGACTGACCGATAAACTTATTTTCCGTCATCCTCACATTTATCATCCTTCGCAGATTGGCAAGTCACATCCGCGGCCGCTGCCATTCAAGGAGGGCGAAGAGGAACCTGTCTCTACCAATCAATTCTCCAGTGCGAAGACTGCCGACGAGGTGCTCCAAAACTGGGAGCAGATCAAACTTCGCGAGAAGGGCGGCAATAAGCGCGTACTTGATGGAGTGCCTGCGCAGCTTCCCTCGCTCATCAAGGCTTACCGAATGACGGAAAAAGCCGCAAACGTAGGGTTCGACTGGGAGCGCCCCTCCGATGTTTGGGCCAAGGTGAAAGAGGAAATTTCAGAGTTTGAATCCGCCTTGTGCGAAGACAATAATTCCGGCAAGAATCACAAAGAGGAAGAGCTGGGCGATTTGATTTTTTCCTTGGTCAATGCTGCCCGTCTCTACAACATCAATCCCGACACTGCGTTGGAATTGACCAATCGGAAATTTCGCCAGCGGTTTCAGTATGTAGAAGAAAAAGTGCTGGCTTCCGGACGGCAAGTTAGCGATGTATCTTTGGCCGAGCTTGATGCCCTTTGGAATGAGGCGAAAAAGCAATAAGTTAACAAATTCAATTGCATTGTTAAATGTTCGAATACCAGATAATTAACATTGGGATATGAAAGCATTATATTACATTACGTTCAGTTTCTGTTTTTGCGCTCTGATGGTTTGCTGCGAGCGTAAACAACCAGCTCCCAGCCAGCTCGGCGATGATTTGATAGAGCAGCCACTCGACTCTACCACCTACGGTATTTGCGGCGAGAAGACCACTCCCAGCCGTATTCAGCTCATCACCGATTTGAACGATACCTTATTTATAAAAGTCAGCGACGAGGAAGCGTCGAACATTGTTGGCGGCATCATTGTCGGCGACCGTCTGGCCTTGACCTATCGCCACAGTCCGCACGACGACCTCATTCTCGATCAGTGTATCAACATTACATCGCTTCTGGGGCGGTGGAAGAGCATAGACCGGCAGTTTGAAATCTGCGAAGGAGGTGTTGTCGCAGGCGATTCGCTCGCCGGCCAGAAGGCATGGACCAAGTGGACCTTGCTCAACGGCCGTCTGCTGCTCAATAAGGATACCTTCACCATCGCATCGCTCGGTGCCGATAGCCTCGAACTGGAAACACCCACGGAGATTTTTCTCTATACCCGCTAACTCGTTGAAAATCAGTCATCATTTCCCCAGTTTCTAAAAGCTATGCTTTGGGCCTTCAAAAGCATAGCTTTTACACGCTGAAAGCATAGCTTTTGCGCTCCGAAAGCATAGCTTTTGAAATTGGCCCTCAAAACAACCCTAAGAAAGCCCATATTTTTTTCGTCAAAATGGAAACCTTCAATCTTCATATTCTCGGTTGCGGCAGTGCGCTGCCAACGCTTCACCATAACCCCTCGGCTCAAGTGGTGGAAATCAGGGGCAAACTTTTCTTGGTCGATTGTGGAGAGGGCACACAGATTGCGTTGCGGAGGAGTCATCAGCGCTTCACTGCCATCAATGCCATTTTCATTTCGCATCTGCATGGCGATCACTGTCTGGGACTCATGGGACTGATCTCCACGTTTGGTTTGTTGGGTCGCACGGCTCCCCTCCATATCTATGCGCCAGGCGATTTGGAGCCACTCCTCGAGGCCGAACAGAAGGTTTATTGCTCGCATTTGGATTATCAGCTGGTGTTCCACGCTATTGATACGCGTCAGTCGGCTGTGATTTACGACGACCGCAGTGTGTCCATAGAAACCATTCCGCTCGAGCACCGCGTGCCGTGCTGCGGTTTCCTTTTTCGCGAAAAGCCCACGCTGCCTCACATCCGTCGCGAGATGATTGATCAGTATCAGATTCCGCTTTGCTATATAAATGTAATAAAAAATGGTGCCTCCTGGGAACTCCCAGACGGCACCATCCTTTCCCACGAAGAACTGACCATTCCTGCGGCCCCCGCTCGTTCGTATGCATATTGCAGCGACACTCGCTATATGCCTCATTTGCACGAACGGCTCAAAGGAGTTAGTCTTCTTTATCACGAAGCTACTTACGCAGCCGACAAACGCGACAATGCCGCTAAATACTTCCATTCTACCGCAGCCGAAGCGGCACAAGTGGCGGCAGATGCCGGAGCAGGCCGACTGATTCTCGGTCATTTCTCGGCCCGCTATAATGATGAGTCGGTGTTGCTCTCAGAGGCGCAGGCCATTTTCCCCAACACGATTTTAGCTCGCGAGGGTCTCAGCGTCGAAGTGCTTTAGAAATAAGGGCATTCCCTAAAAAATAACGATTACATCAACGAGTACTCCTGCTGAAAAGAGCACTCCGAAGATGAAGATGTTTCGGGCTGTTTCGCCCAGCACCGCATTGAGCGCGCGACCATGATGGATGCGCTTCATGGAGCGGTAGGTCTGTGTGTGGAGCAATAAATAAATCAGCGGCAGGCAGAAAGTGGCCCAGCGTTGCTGAGGAAGATAAACAAGTCCCAGCAAGCAGCCTACCAGTCCCAGCAGCCAGTAGAGCCGTTCAGCCCAGTTGCTCCCCACCAATACCACCAGCGTGCGCTTGCCGTGTAGCTTATCGCCTTCGCGGTCGCGATAGTTGTTCACCATTAACAGACAGTCAATCACCAGTCCGCACGCCACCGAACTGCAAAAAACTTCCTTCGTGACGCAGCCCGTCTGGATATAATAGGTGGTGCAGACTGGCACAATGCCAAAAAATACGAGCACCAGCACATCGCCTAAGCCGCGATAGGAGAAATAAGTTGTGTACAAAATGCAGAATATCACGCACATGGCTCCGATAGCTATCAGCTGCCAGCCGCCCCAATAGATGAGCGGAAAGCCAGCGGCGCAGGCCAAACACAGCGTTAACGTAATAGCGCGGAGCATGGCTTTCTCTGTGACCCAGTGCATGGCGCAGGCTCGTTTCGGTCCTAAGCGCGATTCGTCATCGCTACCTTGACGGAAGTCGAAATAATCGTTCACAAAGTTGGCAGCAATCTGCATGAGAAAAGCAAACAGCAGGCACAGCAAACCTGCTGTTATGTTGAAAGACCTCCCTGTTGTGTAGAGGTCGTGGTAAGCCAAGGCCAATGCCATCATCACAGGCACTGCTGCTCCTGTGAGCGTCTTAGGACGAGCAGCCAGAAGCCAAGCCAATGGCGAATTGCAGCGGATGTCGGGTGCCATTAGCGCGTGAGCGATTGAAGGCGAGCAATGTATTTGCCCAGAATGTCAAACTCAATGTTCACTACTGAACCCACCTGCATGTTGCAGAAGTTTGTCACCTCGCGGGTGTAAGGAATGATGGCCACGGTGAAGCGGTTTGAGGTCGGTTCGCACACCGTAAGCGATACACCATTGACGGTGACGCTGCCTTTATCTACGGTGAAGTATCCGCGCTCTATCATCTCTTTCGAACCGTCGTATTCAAAAGTGAAATAGGTGCTGCCGTCGGCATCGCGCATATCAACACAGCGAGCCGTCTGATCAACATGGCCTTGGACAATGTGACCGTCCAGCCGCCCGTTCATCAACATCGAGCGCTCAACATTCACCAGATCGCCAACATTGAGCAGGCCTAAATTGCTCCGTAGAAGTGTCTCTTGCATGGCCGTGACGGTGTAGGTGTTGCCCTCAATAGACACTACGGTCAGGCACACACCATTGTGTGCTACGCTTTGGTCAATCTTCAGTTCGTCAACAAAAGAACAAGTAAGGGTGAAATGTTGATTGCCGCCTTCGTGGCGCACAGACACTACGCGGGCCATTTCTTCTACTATTCCACTAAACATATACGCTTTATTTTTTCAAATTAGAGTTAATGATGATGAAGAGGATGCAGGATTTCTGCAACTTCAATTAAATAAAAAAAGAGGCGGAGGCGATGATGTGATGAAACTCCTTGGTGTAAGGATTTGAGGCTGCTGGCAATCGCTGTAATCCACCGGTCTCAGTGTGAGACTTAGTCCACTTGTGGATTTATGTGGCCCGCCATTGATTGAAGCAATCACTCGGTTTCAAATTTGAATTTTTGATGAGTATCCCAATCGAATCGCACTCCGCCCTCATCTTTTTTCAATGCAAAGGTAGTAAATACGAATGAAATTTTGCGCAAATAGAATGTAGAAAAACTTGTTTCTTGCTGTGAAATTGGCAAAATTTAAGATGAATGCCTTGACATTTCATGTCGCTACACGCTTCAAAATTCTATTTCTCATACAAGTCTTCCCAAATCGTGTCGAATTTCTCTCGGAGCAGTGTGGGATTGGCAATTAGGTGGCGTAAGGCTCGGAGATTTTTTTCGTTTTCCGACTTGGGCATCCACAATTTGATGTAGCCATTCACAGAGTATTTTTCCTGCAAGTGTTCCACTGTGCGCTGCCACTGTTGCTCTTTGTTGAAAGTGGGATTATGGGAAATGCCAAACTGCATGGTGCGTCGCAGTACGTTCATTGGTTCCAGGTCTCTGTCGGCTTCGGCCACAATTTTTCCATACAGGTTGCGCGGGCAGTGGGCTGCAGAGGCGCGGTGGTCTTCAACGGCTTCGCGCATCAGTGTGATCTGATGTGGAGAAAACCACTTCAGCAACCGGCTGTCGGCAGCGAGAATCTTTCCGCTGGTCAGATGGTGCACAGCGCGCGGACCTTCCAGTCCGAGGTCGTGATAAGCCGCCACGACATAGGCCATGTTAATATCGGCAGAGTTTTGGCGAGCCAATTCCAGAGAGCGGGCTATCACGCTCAGCACATGAGAAAGATTGTGGGCTGCATCAAAATCATTGTAGCGGGGCAGGATTTCTTGCTCCACAAAGTTCATGAGGTCGAGTTGGGGGATAGTATTCATGTTGTGCGGCGTAGGTTATGGCTTGCGGTAGTAACTTTGCTGGTGGTCAGTGAACTGAAGAACCAGCGAGTCGGGACCTAACAACTCAATGTTGCAGGTGTCAATTCCATCGGAAAGGAATACCGGATTGTTCTCGCCGTCCATTTTCATCTTTGCCTTTACCAGCAGCAGCTGGCCGTTCCATAGGTACCAGCGGCTGTAGTATGGAACAGTGGGGTAGCGAACCAGTTCTTCTTGGTCGATAGAAGCGTTGCGGTAGCTGTTGCCTATTGTGGCGGCACCCCAGCCGCGATGCAGCGAAATTCCATATTCACGTTCTACCATGATTTTGTTGAGCACAGAATCGGGTAGGGGCGCAGCATCAGGTACCGAAGGAGCCTCTAATTCCGGCATCAGTTTATAGCACCACTGTCCGTACAGATCGTCGATACAAATCACACGCTCAGCTGTCAGGGAGTCGGTCGATGACACAATCACGGCAATGCGGTCGCCCACCTTGGGATGTCCTGTCACGCGATGACGCTTCATGGCTTCAATGATGTTAAATTGGATGGGATCGCTGTAATCCTCAGGCAGAAGGATTACCACCGAGTCAGTACAGCCCTCGCAAGCCAGACCATAGATGGTGCTGTCGCCGGGAAGCGGGAAAGATGTTGAATCAGACGGCGAGGCATTGGAGAGCAACTCCGACTGATTTTGTCGATGACACGACGCGAAAATGAGCAATGCGGAGATAAAAAAGAGAGTGCTATAATGTTTTATTCTCATAATATAAATTTTTGTCCAAGGCGGAATATTACGGCAAAATTACAAATTTCTTGTGGAATCTAAATAAATTTTCGTATTTTCGCAGAAAATAATCGAATACACACATTTCTGATAATGCCCATTGCAACACTTGAACTTTTAGCCCCAGCAAAGAATCTCACCATAGGAAAAATCGCTATCGACCATGGCGCTGATGCTGTTTATATTGGTGCTCCCAGTTTCGGTGCCCGCAAGTCGGCAGGCAATAGCTTGGCAGATATAGCAGAACTGGTGAATTACGCTCATCGCTTTGCGGCAAGGGTATATGTGACGGTCAATACGATTGTATATGACGCTGAGTTGCAGGAAGTCTTTGCCTTGTTGAATGACCTCAAAAGCGTCAATGTGGATGCTGTTTTAGTGCAGGACATGGCCGTGATGGAGATGTGTAAGCGTATCGGTCTGCCCATACATGCCAGCACGCAAACCGACAACCGCACTGCTGAGAAAGTGTCATGGCTGTATCAGCAAGGATTTCAGCGTGTTGTGCTGGCCCGAGAGTTGAGTCTTGACGATATAAAGGAAATCCATGAGGCTGTGCCAGAAGTGGAATTGGAAGCATTTGTTCACGGAGCCCTCTGTGTGAGCTATTCAGGCGTATGCTATGCTTCGCAGCACTGCTTCAACAGAAGTGCCAATCGTGGTGAATGTGCTCAATTCTGCCGCTTGCCCTTCCGTTTGGAAGATGAAACAGGTAGGGTGATTTTTCCTGCGTCAAGTGGAAACATGGGTGGAAGTTGGGCGCATCTGCTCTCGCTTAAAGACATGAATCGGTTGCACTACCTGAGTGCTTTGGCCGCTGCCGGTGTCCGTTCGTTTAAAATTGAAGGACGGCTGAAAGATGAATTTTATGTGAAGAATGTGGTGGCAGCCTACAGTCAGGCACTCGATAGTCTGGTGACAGCGAATCCAGAGAAGTATCTGCGTGCTTCATTGGGAAAGACTGAGCACAAGTTTACGCCTAATCTTCAAAAAACTTTTAATCGCGGATATACCACCTACGGTCTGCATGGACGTGAACAAGGCGTATGGTCGCCCCGAACACCGAAAGCCTTGGGCGAGATGGTGGGGCATGTAAAAGAATTGAAAGGACGCTCGTTCACGGTATCGTCCACGCATACCTTTGCCAATGGCGACGGCCTTTGCTATTTCAATGCAACAGGTGAATTGAAAGGCTTCCGTGTGAATCGTGCTGAAAATAATCGGCTGTATCCTCTGCAGATGCCGCACGATTTACGGTCTGGCATGACTCTCTACCGCAATCAGGATGTCGCTTTTGAACGGTTGCTCATGGGAAATTCCGCGCAACGAAACATTCCAGTGTCATTGATATTGAAACCAACCGCCAGCGGCGTAAGCCTGACCATTCAGGTGGTAGGGTATGAGCAAATCCTTACTGTCACTGTCGATGCTCCCATTGATTGCCAACAAGCCCAAAAGCCACAATCGGAGAATATGCGAACGCAACTCTCCAAGCTTGGTGGCACACCTTATCTTGCGCAGAAGATTTCTTTACAAGATGATGTGGCGCAACTGTTCGTTCCCTCAAGTGTGCTCGCCACACTTCGCCGAGCCGCAGTGGAAAAACTCATAGAAAAGCAGGAAGCAATATACAGCCAACACATCGACAATGATGCTCATGCTGCTGGCTTAGTTTCTCAACCGGTATCTTTCTATTGCGATCATCAGTATCAATACAACATTGCCAATGCTGAGGCACGGAAATTATATGTTGCACAGGGACTTTTGCAGCCACAGATGGCCTATGAATTGTCGGCAGCAGGCAATGACTCCGACCTCATTATGCAGTGTCGTCACTGTATTCGATATGAGTTGGGGCAATGTATCATGAAGAAAAATGCAGCAAGCGGAAAGCCATCCCCAATCAGACAAAATCTGACTCCTGCTGCGAAACTCTTTCTGCGTTCTTCAGATGGAGCGCGTTATCGCCTGGAGTTTGATTGTAAGCACTGCCAGATGAACGTATATGCAGAAAAATAACCTCATACATTTGTAAAAGTCGATATGAATCCAGTCCAAATCTCATCTCTTTTCAGTCTGCGGAACGGCTTAGCTTGTATCTGTATTCTGATTGTTTCCTTCCTGTTTGTAAGTTGTGGAAAGGGAGGACAGGCTGTGCCCAGCCAAGGGGAGTTGACTAAGGAGCAGCTGGATTCAATACGCTTTGCCGCTGAACATCATTACACGTTGGGTGCCAATTTCGTGGTGAAGAGCGATTCTTTAATGCTCATCAGACAGCAACCTGAGGAAGAACTTTCAGGTTTGCACATCGATTCGTTTGCTGTGGGGGCTAATACCCACCTGGTTGTAGCAGAAATACGTACCATCAGCAGCGACCCCGTTGATTCCATCTGGCTCAAGGTGGCAACCGACGATATGCAGTTTGGCTGGAATCGCGAATGTACTTTGCTGCAACAATTGGTTCCGGATGCTCCTATTTCTTTATTTATCAATACTTTCAGCAATATCCACGTGGCTGTAACAGCAGTATTGTTGCTCCTTGTGATTAGTTTATTGCTATTGACCACCATACTTAGGCGGAAAGCCTTTATTGTTCATTTTCACGATATTCGCTCTATCTATCCCACGCTGCTATGCATCATTGTTGCGCTTGGTGCCACGTTTTATGCCACCATACAAAACTTCGCTCAAGATGCTTGGCAAGACTTTTATTTCCACCCCACGCTTAATCCTTTGGCTGTAGAGCCGCTATTGGGTTTCTTCTTGCTTACTTTCTGGGCCATTCAAATCGTTGGGCTGGCTGTGATTGATGATGTGCGCCACCAGCTGAATCTGGGCGATGCCGTGCTCTATATGTTTGGTTTGAGCGCTGTTTGTGCCGTCAATTATATTGTCTTTTCCATTTCTACCTTATATTATATAGGCTATCCGCTGCTTGTGGTTTACATAATTGTGGCCCTTTTGCTGTATCTTCGCAAGGGAAAAGCAAAGTATGTATGCGGGAAATGTGGCGCAAAATTGGTGGACAAAGGTCGTTGCCCGCGTTGTGGGGCAGTGAACGAGTAGCCTAAAATCATCATATATTAGGATTGTAAGAATGCCACAGTTGGACTACCTTTGCCGCAGTTTTCAACTCTAATTATATAAAATTGTGAATAAAATTTTTCAACTTAGCCTGCTTTTATTGTGTTTTAGCAATAGCGGCAAGGCTCTGGGAACAAATAATTTGTTAGAAATAATTGACACCACCAGTGTTGCTCAGTTAGATGAAGTGGTGGTTGTGGCTCAGCCAAAGGAGATTTTTCACTTGCGGCAGCAACCGATGAGCAGCACTACGTTTGGTGCCAAACAGATGAAAGACTTGGGATTGTCAGATCTTCGTCAACTTTCATCATATGTTCCCTCTTTCTCTATGCCTCAATATGGTTCGCGATTGACTTCCTCGATGTATATCCGTGGCATCGGTTCGCGCCTGAACAGTCCCGCCATGAGTGTATATATTGACGGAATGCCAGTTATTAACAAGGCTGCTTTCAATGTATATATTTACGATTTGGAGCGTGTTGATGTGCTTCGTGGTCCGCAGGGAACACTCTATGGACAGAATACTGAAGGTGGTTTGCTCCGTATGTATTCTGTTAACCCTATGCGCCAACAGGGAACCAAAGTAAAACTCAGTCTTGGAACCTATGGCTATCGTCTCGTTGAAGGTGCGCATCATCAGCGAATCGGCGAAAAAGTAGCATTTTCTCTTGCTGGCTTCTATAGAGGTCAAGACGGTTTTTTCCGAAATACTGCACTTGGAACGCATGCAGACAAGTCGAACGAGGCTGGTGGCCGCCTGCGATTCATCGCTGCCTTGGGGCGTCAGTGGGAGCTGGATTTTCAAACGCAGTATCAATATTCAAACGAGAATGCTTTCCCCTACGGCATTGTAACAGGATCGGAAACAGCCGAACCTGCTCAAAACCGCCAGAGCAATTATCGTAGAAATATGTTAACGAGTGCGCTTACCATATCGCACAAGAATCAATATTACGATTTTTCTTCTACTACCTCTTACCAGTATCTGCGCGACTTCATGCTGATGGATCAAGACTATCTGCCTCTGGATATGATGCATCTTGAGCAACGCCAGCATCAAACTGCGCTGACACAGGAGTTTACTTTCAAAGGAAATGCTAACTTCTGGCACTGGACGGCTGGTATGTTTGGCTCCTACCAGTGGCTCAAGACCAACGCTCCTGCATATTTCCACGAGGATTTTAACCAGTTTATGGCCAGTAATATCCGCACTGGTCTCATCAACCAGATGGTGCCGGCATTCATGCAGGCTCGCCAAATGACTTACGAAGAGGCTTACGCATTCCTGCAGACAATGGTGCAGATGAACCAAGTGAATATGTACGATGTACCTGGTCGCTTCCGGACACCGAGCATGAACCTTGGTTTTTATCACGAGTCAAACTTTGATATTACACCGCGCCTTGTGGCAACATTGGGTTTACGCTATGATTTAAACCATGAGGCCATTCGTTACGAGTCGGCGGCAGCCATGTTGGTAGATATGACTGTGATGCGTCAACAGGTTGCTTCAACCATCTCGTCGCAAATGTCTGGTTCTTCGCACGATACGTTTCGTCAGTTGTTGCCCAAATTCGGACTCCGATATACCATCGATTCTGCGGTTTCGGATGTGTATGTAAATGTGTCGAAAGGTTATCGGGCTGGTGGATTTAATATGCAACTCTTTGGCGATCTGCTTCAGTATGAGCTCCAGCGAAATACGGCGTCTGCACGTTCCGGCACTGATGTAACTGTCGAACACTCTGCTGAGGATTATCAGAACATCAACGAGTCAATCCGTTTCAAACCCGAAGAGAGCTGGAACTATGAAATTGGTGCACATCTGAATCTCTTTGGCGGAAAGTTGCAATCCGATTTCTCTGCCTATCTCATGCGTATTCGCAATCAGCAACTCTCAGTCATGGCTGGCAATTATAACTACGGCCGCATGATGGTGAATGCTGGAAAGAGCCAATCTTTAGGTTTTGAAGTAGCCCTGCGTGGTGTTGCTTTGGCTAATAAGTTGAGGTGGAGCGCTAATTATTCGTTCACTCATGCCACTTTCCGCAATTATCAGAATGGTGAGACATCATACAAAGGAAAGCGCGTACCGTTCGTGCCAGCGCACAGTTTTGCCCTTACCACAGATTATCGTCTGTTCGGAGCAAGTGGCAATTCTTCGACCATCCTTCCGTCTCTCTCGTCCCTTACTATAGGTGCTGACCTGACCGGTCGTGGAAAAATCTATTGGGAAGAGACCAATCAGTATGCACAGAAGTTCTATATGCAATTAGGAGCTCACATCAATGCACAATTCAAGAAACTTGATGTGCGCCTCTGGGGAAGAAATCTTACCAATACTCACTACAACAGTTTTGCTGTGCTCAGTGGTGCAAGCGGACAAACCTTGTGTTTGGCTCAGCAGTCTAATCCTGTGCAGTTCGGAGTTGACATAGAGTGGAATTTCTGATAAATTCTCGAAAAAAAGTTTCACTGATATTTAAAAATAAGTATCTTTGCATGATTGAGTGATTCTGTACTCACCCTATTCGAAAACGTATTTATTTAATAATATCACTAAAACCATGAAACCAACTCTATTTCTTCTTGCTGCCGGCATGGGTAGTCGCTATGGTGGCTTAAAACAACTTGATACCCTCGGTCCCAATGGTGAAACCATTATGGACTATAGTGTTTACGATGCAATACAAGCCGGTTTCGGCAAAATTGTTTGGGTTATCCGTAAAGACTTTGAAGAGCAGTTCCGCACTCAAATTCTTTCGAAGTACCAAGATAAAATCCCTTGCGAGTTAGTATTCCAATCGCTCGATGCACTGCCTGAAGGCTTTACAGTTCCCGAAGGTCGTGAGAAACCCTGGGGCACCAACCACGCAGTTCTCATGGGTAAAGACGCTATTAAAGAGCCCTTCTGTGTAATCAACTGCGACGACTTCTACAATCGTGATGCCTTCATGGTAATGGGTAAATTCTTGAGCGAACTGCCCGAAGGCAGCACCAATCGCTATGCAATGGTAGGTTTCCGTGTAGGCAACACGCTGAGCGAGAATGGAACAGTGGCACGCGGTATCTGCTCAAAGGATGCTCAAGGCAATCTTACCACCGTCGTTGAGCGTACAGAAATTCAGCGCGTCAATGGTTCTGTTTGCTACAAGGATGAGCAGGGCGAATGGGTACCCGTGGAAGACAATACGCCTGTTTCGATGAATATGTGGGGCTTCACACCCGACTATTTTGAGCACAGCGAGAAATACTTCCGTGAATTCCTGAGCGATGAAAAGAATATTAAGAATCTCAAGGCCGAGTTCTTCATTCCGCTCATGGTGAACGAACTTATTAACAATAACATTGCAACGGTGAAAGTGCTCGACACCACATCCAAGTGGTTCGGTGTTACTTATGCTGCCGATCGCGATGCAACCGTAGCCCGCATACAGCAATTAGTTGACGAGGGTGTTTATCCCAATAAACTCTTCTAATTATCTCTCCGCTCGGCGGCGTTTTTGTTGGTCACTTTTGCCGAAATCTTAGCAGAGATTGACATGGGCATCTTGCTTTTGTCATCTTCACTGTTCAGGGCGACACTTCTGTTATCGGAACAAAGGAACTGCCATACCCAACCGTCAAAATCTCACGCTATACAGGTACGCCAGACAGCGAGCCTTCCGTCAGAAAGTACGAGGTTCCTTTCACAGCGAAGAAAAGCCTGGTACTTTGCGCGGTGTGATTTTCCACCACTTTTCAGGAGGTCATTAATATGGTAATTCAAATTTGATTATAAGTCATCTAATGCATCAGTCGATATCACATCACCATTTATTTTGTCTGTATATACAAGAGAAACTTTCCCATTTTTGTCATCATGGGTTATTCTCAATTTAATATATCCATGGTCTGTTTCATAAAAAGTCGCATATTTACATCTATCGAAAAATACATATTGAAATCGGCTTAAATCATCCCTAGGTACAGAAGAGCCTTCGAAAAATTCTTCTTCACCAGCAGGCTTTCCATATTTTTTATTTAACGCTACTTTCAATGAAAAATAATTGCCAGATAAGCACTCCCAAGTGTCACAGGGTGGAAATATAACAACGATTTTACTAACTAAATCTTTGTGTTTAGATGCCACAACTCCAACAATACATCCTGTATAGCCAGCGAAATCACCTCGAAGAACAGAAATACCATCTTTTTCTCCCCATACCTCAAAGCCTTTTTGTTTCATTTTTGAAACAAAGCTATTCCTTGTTCCGTCAATAGGTACGCCTTTAAAGAGAAGATGAGGTGAATCTGATTGTCCAAAACAATTAAATGCCATTAATGAACAAAGAAAGAATAATAAATAATTTTTCATACTTTGTTGTATCTATAATCTAAGTTGTTGCAAAGTTATTACTTTTTTTTTTACTTACACAAGTAACAGCGTCTTTTCCTTACCTTTTTATACGTGTAATTTTGTGCCATAATCATTATGACTATGGCAACTCCAAAAACATACCAACTTCACCTGAAAGGCTTCGTCGGCGGTTACGATTTCGATGCTGACTATGTGGACTATATCCTTTCCAAAAACAGCGGAAAGGAAGTGCACGTACTCATTGACAGCCTCGGTGGAAAGTCGAACACTGCGCTT
>CAJOIX010000010.1 GCA_905234815.1 uncultured Prevotella sp.
GAAAACACTGCCCCGTTATATGTTCATCGCCATTCTCATGACGATGTTGGCTTGTGCTGTGGTGGCCAAGGCGCTCTACATCATGACCGCCCAGCGCGATTTCTGGCAGGCTGTGGCTGATCGAAACGTCCGCGACAGCGTGGAGGTAAAGCCCATGCGTGGCAATATCCTATCGTGCGACGGACAGCTCATGGTATCATCGCTGCCAGAATACAAGCTGTTCATGGACTTCCGCGCCCTCCACGACGCTGGAACCGATTCGCTCTGGGAAGCCAAACTCGACTCTATCTGTCTGGGACTCAACGATATCTTCCCGGAAAAATCGGCAGCAAAATTCCGTTCCGACCTCGAAGAAGGACGCGCAAAAAAGCACCGACACTGGCCCATTTGGAAATCACGTGTGAGCTACAACACATACAGTGAGGTGCGGAAACTGCCCATTTTCTGCCTCAGTGCAAACAAGGGCGGCTTCCACAAAGAGGAATACAACGCCCGCAAGCGACAGTTCGGCAATCTGGCCAGCCGTACACTCGGCGACCTCTACGGTGCCAAAGATACGGCACGATTCGGTTTGGAACTGTCATACGACTCGATACTCCGCGGCCACAACGGTCTCATCAATCGCCGCAAGGTGCTCAACAAGTACCTCGATATCACACTGGTACAGCCCATTGATGGCGCAGACATTGTCACCACCATCGATGTAGGCATGCAAGACTTGGCCGAACGTGCCGTGCTGGATGAGCTTAAAGAGGTCGATGCCCGAGTGGGTGTGGCCATTGTGATGGAAGTAGCCACAGGCGACATCAAGGCAATCGTCAACATGGAGCGGACCAGCGACGGCCGGTTTGCCGAAATGAAGAATCATGCTGTGAGCGATTTGCTTGAACCTGGCTCCGTATTCAAGACTGCGTCGCTACTCGTGGCACTCGACGACGAGAAAGTAGATACCACACTGAGAGTGGAAACGGGCGGCGGCATCTGGATGATGTATGGCCGGGCAATGAAAGACCACAACTGGCATCGCGGCGGCTACGGTACACTCACTCTGCCAAAGGTGCTTTACAACAGTTCAAACATCGGCACGAGCCGTATCATCGACGACAACTACAGACACCACCCAGAGCAATTCGTAGAAGGAATCTACCGCACTGGCCTTGCCGACGACCTGGAGCTTCCATTCTTTGGCTCTACGCCAGCACGCATCCGAATGCCTAAAAAGGATAAGACCGGCAAGCACTGGGCCAACTGGAGCAACACGGCGCTGCCCTGGATGAGTATCGGCTATGAAACACAGATACCGCCCATCTCAACACTAACTTTCTACAATACCATCGCCAACAATGGAAAAATGATGCGTCCGCGTTTTGTATCGAAGGTAGTTAAAGACGGAAAGGTGCTGGAAGAGTATCCCCCTGAGGTGATGCGCGAAAGCATTGTTAAGCATCCGGCGGCACTGAAGAAGATACAAACCATGCTCGAGGGCGTGGTTTCGCAAGGAACTGGCAAGAAAGCAGGCTCGAAAACCTTCAAGGTTGCAGGCAAGACAGGCACGGCACAAATCTGGACGTCGGCAGGTAAATCTGCTTCCTATCTGTTGTCGTTTGCTGGTTATTTCCCTGCCGACAATCCCCGCTATAGCTGCATCGTATGTCTGCAGAAGACAGGTCTGCCTGCAAGCGGCGGTTTCAGTGCAAAAGTGTTTCACGATATAGCAGAAGGCATCATGGCCAAGAGTCTCAAGCTGCTTGCCAGTGATGCCCGCGACTCGCTCTCATCGCCGTTGCCCGATGTAAAAGCCGGCAACGTGCAATCGGCCAAGAAAGTGCTGAATGATCTTGGTATTCGCACTTCCATCGACTGGGATGCCCGCCTCTCGCGCCAGACCATCGTCTGGGGCACGGCCGAAAGCCAGCGCGGAAAACGGCAAGTGGCACTCACAAAGTCAAGACCTTATGCTGCCCGCGTGGTGCCCGACGTAACGGGAATGGGAGCACGCGATGCCGTTTATCTGCTTGAAAAGCGCGGACTGCGCACCCGGATAGTAGGACGCGGCAAGGTGAAAAGCCAAAGTCTGCCCGTCGGACATATCATAAAGAAGGGCGAACTCTGCATACTTACAATGAATTAGTAATACAATTAAAACAAAATATCGTCTATGTTGCTCAAACAAATACTAAATCAGATCAACCCGCTGAACGTGACTGGTGCCCTTGACAAAGACATCAAAGGCGTAGAAATCGACAGCAGAAAAGTGGGCGAAGGATTTCTTTTCGTTGCCATGCGGGGCACGCAAGTCGATGGTCATCAATTTATCGACAAAGCCATTGCACTGGGTGCCACAGCTGTGGTGTGCGAAACGCTTCCTGAGGAAGTGAAAGCCGACGTCACGTACATAGAAGTGAAAGACAGCGAGGACGCTGTAGGCCCAGTGGCTACGGCATTCTACGGAGAGCCTTCCAAGCACCTGAAACTCGTTGGTGTGACTGGCACCAATGGCAAGACCACCATTGCCACCACGCTCTACAATCTTTTCCGCCGCATGGGCCACCGTGTAGGTTTGCTCTCCACGGTGTGCAACTACATAGAAGACGAGGCTGTGGCCGCGTCGCACACCACGCCCGACGCCATTGAGCTCAACGCCCTGCTGGCCAGAATGGTAGAAGCCGGCTGCGAATACGTGTTCATGGAGTGCTCCAGTCATGCCATTGCGCAGAAACGCATCGGCGGATTGCAGTTTGCTGGTGGTCTGTTCACCAATCTGACGCGCGATCATCTCGATTACCACAAGACCTTTGAGAACTATCGCAATGCCAAGAAACAATTCTTCGATATGCTGCCGCGCGGTTCGTTTGCCGTGGTGAATGTTGACGACAAGAACGGTCTGTTCATGGTGCAGAACACAAAAGCCACTGTGAAGACCTATTCACAGCAGCGCATGGCCGATTTCAAGGCGCGACTGCTGGAGTGCCATTTCGAGGGAATGTACTTGGAAATTGACGGGCACGAGGTGGGCGTACAGTTCATTGGCAAGTTCAACGTGAGCAACCTCCTGGCTGTTTACGGCGCTGCCCGTATGCTGGGCAAGGACGCTGAAGAAATTCTTCTGGCGCTATCGACGCTGAAAAGCGTGAGCGGCCGACTCGAACCACTCTACTCGCCCGAAGGTTTCACCGCCGTAGTTGACTATGCCCACACGCCCGATGCACTCGACAATGTGCTCGGTGCTATCCACGAGGTGCTCGGAGGCAAGGGACAGGTCATCACGGTGTGCGGTGCCGGCGGCAACAGAGACAAGGGTAAGCGACCGCTGATGGCACAGTCGGCCGTGAAGCAGAGCGACCGCGTGATCATCACGAGCGACAATCCACGCAATGAAGACCCGCAACAGATCATCGACGACATGATGGCAGGGCTGTCGCCACAACAGAAAAAGAAGGTGCTGACCATTGTCGATCGTCGTGAAGCCATCCGCACAGCCTGCATGCTGGCACAGAAAGGCGACGTGGTGCTGGTGGCTGGCAAGGGTCATGAAGACTATCAGGAGATACAGGGAGTGAAACACCATTTCGACGACAAGGAAGTGCTCCGCGAAATCTTCAACAGTTAATATCCGCAATCACTGAAAAATTCACCATTCAACAAAGAAACAATTCATTCGTCACCCCTCATTCTTCATTCTATAATATAAATAAGGTACGCGCGTATGCTTTACTATATTTTCCGATTTTTAGCACAGTACGACATTACAGGTGCTCACCTCTGGTCGTATATCTCATTCCGCTCGTTGTTGACACTGATTCTTTCGCTGCTGATTTCAGCTTGGTTTGGCGAACGATTCATCAAATATATGCGTCGGCGCAAACTCTTGGAAACTCAGCGCGATGCAACGATCGACCCCTTTGCCAACGAGCGCAAGATAGTGCCCTCGATGGGTGGTATCATCATTGCTGTTTCCATTCTGGTGCCAGTGCTCCTGCTGGGCCGTATGCGCAATATCTACCTCTTGTTGATGATAGTCACCACGCTGTGGCTCGGCTTTCTGGGGTTCCTGGACGATTATATCAAGATTTTCCGCAAGAACAAAGACGGCCTGAAGGGCAAGTATAAGATAGTGGGACAGGTGAGCATCGGCCTGATTGTGGGCCTTGTGCTTTGGGCAGCACCCGACGCCAAGGTGAGCGAGACCGTGAGCCTGCAGCGTCAGGGCACAGAACAGGTGATTCAGAAGTCGGAGCCTGTGAAGTCGCTGAACACCACGATACCGTTTGTGAAGAATCACAATCTGGACTACGGCCGTATCATGGAGCCGCTGGGCAAGTACAAGACTGCAGCCGGCTGGGTGATATTCGTGCTGATGACCATCCTGGTGGTCACCGCAGTGTCGAATGGCGCCAACCTGAACGACGGCATGGACGGCATGTGCGCCGGCAATTCGGCCATCGTGGGTGTAGCTTTAGGCATCTTGGCTTACGTTTCTTCACACGTGGGATATGCAGCCTATTTCAACATCATGTATATTCCTGGTTCTGAAGAACTGGTGGTATTCCTCTGCGCCTTTGTGGGAGCCATGATTGGTTTCCTCTGGTACAATGCCAATCCGGCGCAGATATTCATGGGCGACACTGGTTCGTTGATGATTGGCGGAATCATTGGCGTAACGGCCGTGATCATCCACAAGGAATTGCTCCTTCCCATACTCTGCGGCATCTTCTTCGTGGAGAGCCTCAGCGTAATCATCCAGACACAGGTGTTCAAACTGGGCAAGCGCCGCGGAAAGCGGATACGCGTGTTCCGAGCAACGCCCATTCACGACACCTTCCGCAAGACCGACGATCAGCTCGACACCACCAGCCGCTACCTGCTGAAAGGATGGCCTCATCGTCCGTTTGAAGAACAGAAAATCACGGTGCGCTTCTGGATAGTAAGCATCATCCTCGCAGCGCTCGCCATTATAACATTGAAAATCAGATAGTTAGAAAACACATTGCAAAAGCTATCCTTTTGAAGGCTAAAAGCTATGCTTTTGAAGCGCAAAAGCTATGCTTTCGGAAGGTAAAAGCTATGTTTTTGAAAAACGATAGATAAACAGTAAGAAAACAAGATGAAAAAAATCGTCATACTCGGTGCAGCCGAAAGTGGTGTTGGCGCAGCCATCCTTGCCCAGAAACAGGGTTTCGATGTGTTTGTGAGCGACCATTCGGCCATCCGCCCACAATATAAGGCCCTGCTCGATGCCCACCACCTGCGGTGGGAAGAAACGCAGCACACCGAAGAGGAAATCCTCTCGGCCACGGAAGTGATCAAATCGCCAGGCATCCCCGACACGGTTCCCATCATGCAGAAGGTGATTGCAGCCGGTATTCCGGTGATCAGCGAAATTGAGTTTGCAGCCCGCTATACCAACGCGAAGATGGTGTGCATCACCGGTTCCAACGGAAAAACCACCACCACCTCGCTCATCTATCACATTTTCCGCACGGCCGGCATTGATGCCGGACTGGCTGGAAACATTGGCCATTCGCTTGCCCTGCAAGTGGCCGAACAGCCCCACGAGGTCTATGTGATTGAACTCTCGTCGTTCCAGTTGGACAATATGTATCAGTTCCGGGCCAATATCGCCGTGCTGCTGAACATCACGCCCGACCATCTGGACCGCTACGACTTCAAGATGCAAAACTACATCGACGCAAAGATGCGCATCATCCAGAACCAGACTGCCGACGACGCGTTCATCTATTGGGCCGACGACCCTGTGGTCACCCGCGAATTGCCCAAGTATCCCCTGCCCCACCAGCGCTATGCCTTCAGCGAGCACCAGCAAACCGGCGCCCAGGGCTACACGGCCAATGGCATCTATCAACTCGAAGGTCCCACACCATTCGCCATGCCGCAGCAAGAACTCGCTCTGCGCGGACGGCACAACATATACAACCAACTGGCTGCCGGACTGGCTGCCAACATCTTCGGCATCGACCACGAAGCCATACGGAAAGGCTTGAAAACCTTCCCTGGTGTGGAACACCGGCTCGAATTTGTCTGTGAAACCGATGGCATAGAATACATCAACGACTCGAAAGCCACCAATGTGGATGCCTGCTACTATGCGCTCGAAGCCATGACCCGACCAACCATCCTCATCCTGGGCGGGCTCGACAAGGGCAACGACTACTCGGAAATCATCCCGCTCGTGAAAGAAAAATGTGCCGGACTGGTCTATCTCGGTGTTGACAACAAGAAACTGCACGACAATTTCGACGCGCTCGGCCTGCCCGTGGCCGACACCCAGTCGATGCAAGCCTGCATGGATGCCTGCCGCAAAATGGCAAAACCAGGTCAGACCATCCTGCTGAGCCCCTGCTGCGCATCGTTCGACCTGTTTAAAAACATGGAGGACCGTGGCGAACAATTCAAAGCGCTGGCCACACAAAACGTCCC
Organism: uncultured Prevotella sp.; assembly: GCA_905234815.1. Lineage (GTDB taxonomy): Bacteria > Bacteroidota > Bacteroidia > Bacteroidales > Bacteroidaceae > Prevotella. Next base: position 6,439 of record CAJOIX010000010.1, read on the forward strand.
CCACGCCTGATGCCAACCAAATCCCCTCAACGCAAAGAATATCAATAAAATGAACAACTCCACCATAGGCAACATATTCAAAGGCGACAAGGTCATCTGGATGGTCTTCTTCCTTTTGGCCATCATCAGCCTGATTGAGGTCTATTCCGCCTCATCGCAGCTCACCTACAAGGGTGGCAACTATATGGCGCCAATCCTCAAGCACGCCGGCATACTCGTTGTGGGTCTGATTGCCATGGTGCTTACGGTGCAGGTGCGGCCTCGCTATTTCAAGGTAGCCACGCCGTTCTTGCTGTTGCTCTCGATGATTCTGCTACTTTGGGCGCTTGTGGGCGGTCAGGCAACCAACGATGCCTCACGATGGGTGGGACTCGGTTTCTTCCAGTTCCAGCCTTCCGAGATAGCCAAAGGAACCGTCGTGCTGGCCACAGCACAGATACTCAGCGCCATGCAGACCGAACACGGTGCCGACAAACGGGCCATGAAGTATATACTCGTAGTCTGTGGAGTAATCATAGTGCCCATCATGATGGAAAATCTCTCCACCGCCGTACTCATCAGCGGAGTTGTCTTCCTAATGATGCTCATCGGCAGGGTGCCCATGGTGCAACTTGGAAAACTGCTGGGAGTGTGCATCCTAATGGTCAGCATAGTGGTGGCACTGGTCATGCTGTTGGGCCACGACACGCGGCAAGACAGCGAAGCCATGGCACAAACGGAACAGGTGGAAACCTTCGACGCAGCCGACGAGGGGCTCGATGCCAGCGTTTCGCTCAAACCGAAAAAGAAAAGCGGGCTTTCATCGGTGTTCCATCGCTTCGACACATGGAAGATGCGCATCATCAAATTCACCGAACCGAAAGACACCCTCCGACCTGAAGACATTGACTTGGACAAAGACGCGCAAGTGGCCCACGCCAACATAGCCATTGCCACCTCGCACATCACGGGCAAGGGGCCGGGCAACAGCGTAGAGCGCGACTTCCTATCGCAAGCCTTCTCCGACTTTATCTTCGCCATCATCATTGAGGAGTTGGGAATTGTCGGAGCCATCGTCATCGCGTTGCTCTACATCATCCTGCTCTTCCGCGCCGGACGAATAGCCCATAACTGCGAGAATGCCTTCCCTGCCTATCTCGTCATGGGAATTGCCCTGCTGCTCGTCACTCAGGCCCTGTTCAACATGTGTGTAGCCGTAGGCCTTGCACCGGTAACCGGACAGCCCCTTCCGCTCGTCAGCAAAGGCGGTACATCCAGCGTAATTAACTGCGTCTATCTCGGTGTGATGCTCTCCATCAGCCGATATGCCAAGAAACGCGATAAAGAAAACGAAACAGAAAAATCAATCATCTATGAATAAACCACTGAAAATAGTAGTCAGCGGCGGCGGCACTGGCGGACATATCTTCCCCGCCGTGAGCATTGCCAATGCCATTAAAGCCCTTCGCCCTGATGCCGAGATACATTTTGTAGGCGCACTTGGCCGCATGGAAATGCAGCGTGTGCCCGAAGCAGGCTACCACATCACGGGACTGCCCATTGCCGGATTCGACCGCAAACGCCTTTGGCGCAACTTCCGGGTGCTCTATCTCATCTGGAAAAGTCAGCGCATGGCACGTAAACTGCTGCGCCAATTCCAGCCCGATGTAGCCGTAGGTGTAGGCGGATATGCCAGCGGACCGACACTCAACACGGCCGCTGCCATGGGCATACCCTGTCTCATTCAGGAGCAAAACTCCTACGCCGGCGTGACCAACAAACTGCTGGCCAAGAAAGCCGAACGCATCTGTGTGGCCTACGAAGGTATGGAGCGCTTCTTCCCGAAAGAGAAGATTCTGCTCACAGGCAACCCCGTGCGGCAGAATGTGCTGCACTGCAACGAAACCGCAGAAGAGGCACGCCGCGCCATGGGCCTCGACCCCGCAAAGAAAACACTGCTCATTGTGGGTGGAAGCCTCGGTGCCGGAACCATCAACCAAAGCGTTCTGACACATCTCAACGAAATCCGACAGAGCAACATTCAAATTGTTTGGCAGACAGGAAAATACTATTTCGACAACATTCAAGCCCAACTGAAACAAGAACCCAGCGTGGAGAACCTGCACCCGACGGCCTTTATCAGCGATATGGGTCGCGCCTACAAGGCTGCCGACCTGGTGATTAGCCGCGCGGGAGCCAGCAGCATCAGCGAGTTTTGCCTCATAGGGAAACCCGTGATACTGGTGCCCAGTCCGAATGTGGCCGAAGACCATCAGACCAAAAATGCACTGGCATTGGTCAATCGGCAGGCTGCCATCTACGTGAAAGACGCTGAAGCCAACGAAAAACTCATGGCCACAGCCTTTGACGCAATACAGAACGAAAGCCTCCTGCAATCGCTGAGCGAGAACATACTGAAGCTCGCGCTCCCCAATTCAGCAGAAATCATAGCAAAAGAAGTAATAAAATTAGCAAAAAAATAAATGAATCCGAACGATATCAAAGCCGTATATTTTGTTGGCGCCGGCGGCATCGGCATGAGCGCCATTGCACGCTATTTCCTTCAAAAAGGAATGGTGGTGGGCGGATACGATAGAACACCCACACCACTGACTCACCAACTGCAAGAGGAAGGTATGCAAATACACTATGAAGAAAACGTGGCAGCCATTCCTCAAGCCTGCACCGATGCAGCGCACACACTCGTTATCTACACGCCGGCCGTACCTGCCGAACACAAAGAACTCATCTATTTCCGCCAAAACGGCTTCGAAATCCAGAAACGAGCACAAGTGCTTGGCACGCTTACAAAGACACATAAGGGTCTGTGTGTGGCCGGAACGCACGGCAAGACAACCACCTCGGCCATGTGTGCCCACATCATGCACCAAAGCAAACACGACTGCAATGCTTTTCTCGGAGGCATTACCAAGAACTACGGAACCAACTATATCCTCTCGGAAAAGAGCGACTACGTAGTGATTGAAGCCGACGAGTTCGACCGTTCGTTCCATTGGCTTCGCCCGTGGGCAACGGTTATCACCGCCACCGATCCTGATCACCTCGACATCTACGGCACCAAGGAAGCCTATCTGGAAAGTTTCCGCCACTACACGGAACTTATTCAAGAAGGCGGCACGCTTATCATCCATACCAATCTGGAGATGAAACCCAATACGCCGGCAGGGGTTCGCACCTATACCTACAGCCGCACAGAAGGCGATTTCCATGCTGAAAACATCAAGATTGGCAATGGAGAGATTTCGTTCGATTTCGTTTCGCCCATCGAGAGCGTGAAAAACATACAGCTGGGCCACCCCGTGCCCATCAATATCGACAACGGTATAGCCGCTATGGCCATGGCACAGGTGGCTGGTGCCACAGCCGATGAACTGCGCCAAGGAATGAAGACCTTCGCAGGAGTGGACCGCCGCTTCGACTTCAAGATTAAAAACGAGCGCCACGTCTTCCTCTCCGACTATGCACATCACCCCGAGGAAATCTTTCAAAGTGCCAGCAGCATCCGTCAGCTGTACCAAGACCGGAAAATCACGGCCATCTTCCAGCCGCACCTCTATACCCGGACACGAGACTTCTACCGCGAGTTTGCCGCGGCTCTGAGCCAGCTCGACGAAGTGATTCTCTGCGATATTTACCCCGCACGAGAACTCCCCATCGAAGGGGTAAGCAGCGAGTTAATCTACAACTGCCTTGCACCTGGCGTGGAGAAAAGCATGATAAAAAAATCGGAAGTGCTCGATTTGGTGCGAAAAAGAGATTTTGACGTGCTGTTGGTGCTTGGTGCCGGCGACCTCGACGACTATGTGCCCCAGATAGCCGAGATACTAAACAACAAAGACTGAGACAACAAACCATAAACCATAACCATAAAATATCAACTCGTAGAAATGCGAATCAGCTGGTCTAAAATAGGATTCTTCACGATAGATCTGATTCTGGGAGCTTATCTGCTGCTGGCCTTCACCGCTTTCAACAAAACCGATGAAGTGCAGAAAATCTGCTCGGGCGTAGATATTCAGATAGAAGATTACACCCAAAACGGCTTCATCAGTAAAGCTGAAATAGAGACACGCTTGGAAAAGGCGCGGCTGCATCCACGCATGCAGCCCATGAGTCGCATCAATACCCGAAAGATAGAGGAAAATCTGCAGCGTATGCCCTTTGTGCGCACAGCCGAGTGTTACAAGACACAAGACGGGCTCGTGCGAATCAATATCACACAACGAATGCCCATCTTGCGCATCAAGGCCATCAACGGCGAGGATTATTACCTCGACGATAATAACCAGCGCATGCAAAACGCTCACTATACCAGCGATCTGATTGTGGCCACCGGCCATATCCGCCAGCAGTTTGCTCAGCGCTATCTGGCTCCACTGATTAAAACCATCAGTGCGAATACATTCTGGGAACAGGAAATTGAACAAATCAACGTACTGCCCGACAAAGGCATTGAGCTCATCCCACGCGTTGGCGACCACATCGTCTTCCTGGGCCATTTGCCCGAGTCGAAAGACGCAAAAGAGCAACAACGGCTCATTGCCGAGTTCACCACCAGACAACTTGACCGGCTCAAGAAGTTCTATATATATGGACTTTCGCAGGCAGGATGGAACAAATACTCACGCATAAACCTTGAATTCGACAATCAGATTATCTGCAAACGAAGAGAACAATAAGTAAAAATAAAATAAATACGTATGAAAGAATTTATCGTTGCTATTGAACTGGGTTCCACCAAGATTACCGGTATTGCCGGACAGAAGAATCTTGACGGAAGTTTCAGCATTCTGGCCGTGGCAAAAGAAGATGCCAGCCAGTGCATCCGCAAAGGTGTTGTCTATAACATCGACAAGACCGTGATGAGTATTCAGAACATAGTGAAGAAACTCGAAACCTCGCTGAAGACGAAAATTGCCTGTGTCTATGTGGGCGTAGGTGGCCAGTCGCTGCAGTCGATCAAGAATGTAGTGCCGCGCGACTTAGACGAACCCACGCAGATTACCTACAACATGATTGACCAGCTGCGCGACACCAACCGCTCGATGGACTATCCCGATCGCGAAATTCTCAACGCCGCAGTTCAAGAATACAAGGTTGACAACCAGCTGAACATCGACCCTGTGGGCATTCCCTGCAAGCGGCTGGAGGGCAACTTCCTCAATATCGTATGGCGCAAATCGTTCTACCGCAATTTGAACCGTTGCTTCGAACTGGCTGGCGTGAAGATTGCCGAGATGCGCATCTCGCTCTTGATGCTCGCCAACAATGTGCTCACCGAAAACGAAAAGCGCACGGGCTGTGTGCTGGTTGACCTCGGTGCCGAAACCACCAGCGTGGCTGTGTTCTACAGAAACATTCTCCGTCATCTTGTGGTGCTGCCCATCGGCGGAAACAATATCACCAAAGACATTGCTTCCTTCCAACTCGACGAAAGCGATGCCGAACAACTGAAACTCAAATATGGCAACGCACAGGTGACCGAAACAGCCTACAATCCTACCGAAGTGATTCCGCTCGACGCAGAACGCAAAGTAGAGATGTCCACCTTCAACAATGTGGTGGAAGCGCGTGTTGAGGAAATTGTTACCAATGTGGCCCACCAGATACCCATCGAGTACACCAACAATCTCCTGGGCGGCATCATCCTCACTGGTGGCGGTGCCAATCTCAAGAACATTGAACACGTGTTCCGCAGCATCACCAACATCAAGAAGGTGCGCACGGCCAACTTCATTTTGCAAGAAATCAACACGCTCGACCCCGACATCAAGGCGCATAACGGCCGTTACAACACGGTGCTGAGCCTTCTCGTGAGCGGCGAAATAAATTGTGCCGGCGAAGACATTCGCAATGATCTCTTTGCCGATGAAAATGCGGACGATGCAGCCGGAACAGAAATGCCAAAGGGCACCGTGGATGATTTTACAAAGGTGCCTACCCCTGACGAGAAAGAACAGGAAGAAGAAGAGCGCCGCCGCAGACAGGAAGAGCTTGAACGCGAAGCAGAAGAACAGCGTCAGGCCGAACGTGCCGAGCGCAAGAAGAACTCATGGGGCAATCGGGCCTGGCGCAGCATGAAGTCCTTCCTCGGCAGTCTGGTCGAACCAGAAGATTAAAGCACGGAGGAAATGGCAGTACGCGCCATTCCTTCACTTTTATTTTCATCTTTCCCATAATCCCTATCAATAAAAAATTCATCTACAATGGAAGACTACAATAATTTCTCCAGTATTCTCGATTTTGGCGACGACCAGAAAAAAGAGAACAGCATCATCAAAGTGATTGGTGTTGGTGGTGGCGGCGGCAATGCCGTGAACCATATGTACAAAGAAGGCATTCACGATGTGTCGTTCGTGGTGTGCAATACCGATGCTCAGGCGTTGAGCGATTCGCCCGTGCCTGTTCATCTGCAGCTTGGCAAGGAAGGCCTGGGCGCCGGCAATAAGCCAGAGCGTGCCCGCATGGCCGCCGAAGAAAGTGCCGACGATATCCGCGCCATGCTGGGCGACGGCACCCGCATGGTATTCATCACCGCAGGAATGGGTGGCGGTACCGGCACCGGTGCTGCGCCAGTCATTGCCCGCATCAGCAAAGAAATGGACATACTCACGGTGGGCATCGTGACCATTCCTTTTGAATTTGAAGGAGCCCGAAAGATTGACCAGGCCCTCGACGGCGTGGAAGAAATGTCGAAATTTGTTGATGCGCTCCTCGTAATCAACAACGAACGCCTGCGCGATATCTACTCTACAGAGTCGTTCCTCGAGGCCTTCGGCAAGGCCGACGACACGCTGAGCGTAGCCGCCAAGTCGATAGCAGAGATCATCACCGTGCATGGCATCATGAACCTCGACTTCAACGATGTGAAGACGGTGCTCAAGGATGGTGGCGTGGCCATCATGTCCACAGGCACAGCCGAGGGTGAAGACCGCGTGAAACGTGCTATCGAGAATGCGCTCCACTCGCCGCTGCTCAACAACAACGACATCTACAACTCGAAGAAGATTCTCCTGTCTATCAATTTCTGCCAGTCGGAAGGTCACTCGTCGCTCATGATGGAAGAGTTCAACGATATCCACGAGTTCATGGGCAAGTTTGGCAGCGACTTTGAAATCAAATGGGGTATTGCCAACGATCCCACGCTGGGCGACCAGGTGAAGGTGACCATCCTTGCCACCGGCTTCGGCCTGAACAATGTGGAGGGCATGAACGAACACATCGGCAAGCGCCGCACACAGGAGGACATAGAAAAGCAGGCCGCTCTGGAAGAGAAGAACCAGCAGCGCAAGCAGCGCCGCGAAGAGTATTACGGCCACCACGGCCCGATGCAGCAAATCAAGCGCTCGCGCCATATTTTCCTCTTCAACAACGAAGATCTGGACAACGAGGACGTGATTCTCGCCATCGACAATTCGCCAACCTACAACCGCACACGGACCATGCTCGAAGAGATTCGCAAGAATTCGGAGAGCAGAAAGTCGCAACAGTCAGCCACCACCAGTGCCGACAACGTGGAAGGTGTGATTTCGTTCGCATAGTACCTTCGCCTCCTCCCCTGGGAGGAACGCAAAAAATAAGTCAACTGGGAATATGAAGTACTCATTCATCATACCTGTCTATAACCGGCCCGACGAAGTTGATGAACTGCTGGAGAGCCTGACCCATCAGCGCAACCGCGACTTTGAAGTGCTGATTGTTGAAGACGGCAGCCAGACCCCCTGCGAAGCTGTTTGCCAGAAGTATGCCGACCGCCTTTCGCTGCGCTATTTTGCCAAGGCGAACAGCGGACCTGGGCAGAGCCGCAACTATGGTGCCGAGCGGGCCGAGGGCGATTACCTCATTGTGCTCGACAGCGATGTGGTGGTGCCCGAGGGCTATCTCGATGCTGTTGAAGCGGAACTGGCCAATCAGGAGGCTGATGCTTTCGGCGGTCCGGACGCAGCCCATGAGTCGTTCACCGATGTGCAAAAAGCCATCTCCTACAGTATGACATCATTTTTCACCACGGGCGGTATTCGCGGCGGGAAGAAGAAGCTCGACAAGTTCTATCCCCGCTCGTTCAACATGGGCATCCGCCGCGAGGTTTACACCACTCTGGGCGGCTTCTCGAAAATGCGATTTGGCGAAGACATTGATTTCTCCATCCGCATTTTCAAAGGCGGCTACCGCTGCCGGCTGTTTCCCGAAGCCTGGGTCTGGCACAAACGCCGCACTGACTTCCGGAAATTTTTCCGGCAGGTTTACAACAGTGGCATAGCCCGCATCAATCTTTTCAAGAAATACCCCGAGAGTCTGAAGCTGGTGCACCTGTTGCCCGCTGTATTCACCTTGGGGACATTGGGGTGCGTCGCACTCTCAATCGTCGGTTTCGTATTGAACATCAACTGGTTAGGCTGGAGCCCGCTGGCGCTGTTGAGCTGCTATGTGGCGCTGGTCTTTGTCGATGCAACGGTCGTTTACAAAAGCGTTAAAATAGGCGCCCTGTCGGTGGCAGCAGCCTTCGTTCAACTTATGGGCTACGGCTTCGGATTTCTCGAAGCCTGGTGGAAGCGCTGTGTGAAAGGGGAAAGCGAGTTTCAGGCCTTTGAAAAAAACTTCTACGCATGAAGCGTCTCAGTATTCAACACTGGCAGCGCGAGCAGCAACCGCGCGAACGGCTCATCGACCATGGGCCCGAAGCGCTCACCGATGCCGAGCTGCTGGCCATACTCATCGGATCGGGCAACGCTGAAGAGAGCGCCGTGGCCCTGACCACACGCCTGCTCGACAGTTGCAACCGAAACCTGAACTCGCTCGGCAAATACTCGCTCGCCGACCTGATGCAATACAAAGGCATCGGGCAAGCGAAGGCCGTGACCATTCTGGCCGCCTGCGAACTGGGAAAACGCCGGCAGCTGCAAGCCGCCGAAGAGCGACAGCGGTTCGCCTCGGCGCAAGACATCTATAAATATATGCTCCCAACCATGCAAGACCTCGACGTGGAGGAAGCATGGGCACTGCTGCTGAACCAAAACTTCCGACTGATCAAGCGCATACAGCTCTCGCGCGGCGGCATCACCGAAACGGCCATTGATGTACGCCTTCTCATCAAGGAAGCCCTGCTGGCCGGAGCCACCACCGTGGCCTTCTGCCACAACCACCCGTCAGGCAATGCACAACCCAGCCGCGACGACGACCGGCTCACTGAAAACATACAGAAAGCCTGCAGCCTGATGCGCCTCTATCTGCTCGATCATGTCATCGTGACCGACGGCCGTTACTACTCCTATCGCGAACAGGGAAAACTCTAAAAAACACCCCCGCAACTACCCTTCCATTGCAGCCATTTTTCAAAAGCTATGCTTTTACCTTCTAAAAGCTATTCTTTTGCACGCCAAAAGCTATCCTTTTGAAGCCCGAAAGCATAGTTTTTGAAACGCAATTTTTATTCCTCTGATATTCAACCGGTTGTAAAATCTCGCTCCCCGCCACGTCGGCAGGCCGAGAAGAAAACCCCGAAAAAGTTTGGCTTTCTTGGGGATAACCTGTATTTTTGTGAAAACCTATTAACCTAAATCTATATCCATGCTATCTAAAAATGCCTACTGCGTAATACTTGCAGGCGGAAAGGGTCGCCGACTGTGGCCCTGCAGCCGTGAAGAAAAGCCCAAACAATTCGACGATTTCTTCGGTTCGGGCCGCTCACAATTGCAACAAACCTACGACCGCTTCCGCGCCCTGCTCCCCGCCGACCACATCTATGTCATCACGAACGTGGCCTACCAGCACTTCGTGAAAGACCAACTGCCCGAGATTACCTCGGAACAAATACTCTCCGAGCCGGTGCACCGCAACACGCTGCCCTCCATTGCCTGGTCCGTATTCCGAATCATCAACCAAGACAAAAACGCCAGCATCATCGTTTCGCCCTCCGACCACGCCGTGCTCGACGAGCAGATATTCCGCGACGACGTGGCACGCGCCCTCAGCCTGGCCAACAAGCAAGACGGATTCATCTGCATGGGCGTTCGCCCCACCAGGCCAGAGCCTGGCTACGGCTATATGCAAGAAGGCAAGAAACAGCCCGACGGACTCATCAAAATCAAATCGTTCACCGAAAAGCCCAACCGCGAATTTGCGCAACTCTTCATGCAGAGCGGCGAATTCTATTGGAACACAGGTATGTTCGTTGCACGCGCCACCTACCTGACAAAACGATTCGACGAGATACTGCCAAACGTGCTGCGCGACCACCAATACAGCAACCCTTTCGCCTCGATTGAAGAAGAAAACGAATACATGGCCGAGAACTTCTCGTGCTATCCCAACCTCTCCATCGAGCGCGGCATACTCGAACCGCTCACCGATGCCTACATCCTGCCCTGCCACTTCGGATGGGCCGACCTCGGCACGTGGCACTCCATCTACGAAGCCACACACAACGCCGAAGGCGAAAACATCACACTCGACACCGAGGCGCTCTTCGAACACGCAAAAAACAACATCGTCAAACTCCCGCACGGACGCTTCGCCGTCATCAACGGACTCGACGGATACATCGTAGCCGAACAGGGCAACGTGCTCCTCATCTGCCCCAAGGAAGACTCATCGGCACTGATACGCAAATACCTGGGCGAAGTGCAACTGCGCAAAGGCGATCAATACATCTAAACAACAGAAGAATTGAAAAAACTGCTCACCTACATCCGCCGTATGCCCCGCACACGCGGCTTCGGCATACAGTCGCCCTGGTCGTACCAGTTCGTGCGCCAAGTGGCAGCAGGAGCCGGCGAAGGACCCCAGCCGCTGCAAGGAGGCACCTTCGATGAGCGGCTCGCGCAGTTTCTCAACCGCATGGGCACCACCGAAGAACACATCCTGCGCATCAGCGCAGAAAACCTTGCGGAGCCAGCCTGCACAGCCTTCCTCAACAACGGGAACGACAAGCGCGTTCTCATCGTGAGCAACCTATACCAATCGCCCCAAGCCCTCCAACACTGGCAACAACTCGCCCAAGATCAGCGCGTCACCGTCAGCTTCGACCTGTTCGACCTGGGCATCTGCTTCTTCATAAAAAGCACCACCAAACAACACTACAAAATCAACTACAAAAAATAGTTTGAAAAAAAGCTACAGAAAACTTGCTTATTATAAAAAAAACACTACTTTTGCGCGATAATAAAACACCATAACGTCAAACTGTCAATAGCAAACTGAAATATGTATTGGACACTTGAACTGGCCTCGAAACTCGAAGACGCGCCCTGGCCCGCAACTAAAGAAGAACTCATCGACTATGCCATCCGCTCCGGAGCACCGCTCGAAGTGCTGGAAAACCTCCAAGAAATAGAAGACGAAGGCGATGTCTATGACAGCATCGAAGACATCTGGCCCGACTATCCCACAAAAGAAGACTTCCTCTTCAACGAGGATGAATATTAAGGCTTGCATCTAAGCCCAAATCACTTTAAACCAGCGAGATAAACAAGAACTGTTTGCCTCGCTGGTGTTTTTATTGGTGTCTGCCAAATTCAATTATACAAATATGCGTTACGCTTTTTTGTATAATTCTGCGATTGATAAGATATGTCCCGTAGTTTCACCTATCGACTAGAGGGCGACATTAAACGCTATATGAATGGCCACTCCGATAAGGAGGAAGCTGCTCGAAGTGCTGGAAAACCTCCAAGAAATAGAAGACGAAGGCGATGTCTACGACAGCATCGAAGACATCTGGCCCGACTATCCCACAAAAGAAGACTTCCTCTTCAACGAGGATGAATATTAAAAGGATTATTTAAGCCTAAACCATAAAACACCGGCGAGACAAACACTTCTTCGTGTCTATCGCGCCGGTGTTTTTATAGCGAAAGATATCGTTTGTTTTTAATGACAAGCTCTGATTAATGCAAATATTATTGTGGCGATAATACCGCAAATGATATAGCCATAAGCGCCATCCCAAGCTCCTTTCGCTGCGGCTTTTGATGTTTCTTTTAGGCTCTTGAAGAACTCGTCAACCAAATCTTTTGCGTAAGCTCTTGCCTCGTTAATGTCATTTCTCAAATCTTCATCATTTACTTCATAATCGTAATTCCAAGACTCTGGCTGTGGGCTTGAACGTTTAAGTTTGCTGTTCTCGCGTTGTTGGGTGAATAATAGATACTCCTTGTCATATCTTGCCCGACTAATATCATCATTCAGAATCTTATAGGCCTCATTGATGTCTTGCATCATTTCTGTAACATCAGCTCCAGGATTCCTGTCTGGATGCCATTGCAATGACTTCTTTCTGTATGCCTTCTTTATCTCCTCCTTGGAAGCAGAAAAAGAAACATCCAATATCTGATAATAGTCTTTAAACATTCCGAGTTTGTTTTACTTCTGAAGAACGGATGTGTTGTCTTTGTCGTCTTTGTTTTCTTCCTTCTTAGGCTTCTTCCAAATAGCCTTCAAGGCCCCTATCAAAGCGCCAAAAACAATTAGTCCCAAAATACCAGGTGTCCGACCAGCATCGCTCATAGAACCAGCAATTGCACCAAAGATAATAACAAATAGGACAACCACTCCTATAGTAACCAAGATTTTAGATAATTGACTCATAGTCGTCTCTTCTATTTTGCCCTCCAGCGACCAAAAGGGCTATTAAACGTTAGAAGCGTGGCACTGATATACCACTTCTTCAAAAGGAGGTCGTGAGAATTACCTGAACTGAGAAGGAGTTACCAGCCCACGCTATATAGCGCGAACCGTATACCGTTCTTGCAGTTCTTTCTTGGAAGTTTCTCACGTTTCCTTTTGCAAGTCGAGCAAAACGCTTCGTATTATCAATATGTCGTGCAAAGATGGCACATTGCCATTATGCGTTGCAAAGTTACTCAAATAATTCAAATAACTCGATTTTAGTTCCAATTTAATGCGTATTTACGCAAAAAAGTTAAACAGATTTTGGCGTATTCAACAATACTGCATACTTTTGAAAGCGGAAAAAGCAAGCGCAAACCCCTGCTGAGTATTCTATTTTCTAACTTAACACCATAACAATTATGAAAACTTTAGGAAACATTATCTGGGTGCTCTTCGGAGGTTTATTCATGGCATTAGGCTATTTCCTTGGAGGTTTGATTCTCTGCCTTACCATTATCGGCATCCCTTTTGGTATTCAAATCATCAAGCTTTCATCACTGGCGCTGTGGCCTTTCGGTCGCGAAGTGCGGTATAAGGAACAGACGGCAGGTTGCCTCAACACGGGCATGAATGTGCTTTGGTTTCTTATCGGCGGCATCTGGCTGGCAGTCGAACATGCCATTATTGGCCTGATTTTCTGCATCACCATCATTGGCATTCCTTTTGGAAAACAACACTTCAAATTGGCAGCTATTGCACTTACTCCATTCGGTCGTGAGATTGTGTAAGCAGAAAAAGACTTTATCATCTTCAAAAACTCCAACAACTATGAGAAGAAAAATGTTTTTCCGTTCGCTGTTGCTGGTCGTTTTTCTAGCAACGGCAACCGCATCGCCCGCTCAAGGCTTGCTTAAAAATCTTGGAAAGAAGGTGGGTGACGCCGTGAAAGGTACTGTGAAAAGTACCGCAGAACTGATGGTTGGCGACGAAGAGACCATCAAAAAACGCGAGAAAGAAGCCAAAGAGCAAGCGCAGAAAGAGGCCAAAAAACAACAACAAACCACCCAAGCCTCAACGGCTGACGAAGGCCATGGTCCTGGTGCTGGTTCTTGGTCATCTGTACCACAGGTGCTGATTGATTTCGATGGCTTCTGTTGGGAGTGTGTCAGTCCTTCGTGCGATGGTGTTTTCACCGTTCAAGTTGGTGATGAGAACCTCTTCCGCTTCTACGCAACAGAGGGAGGATCTCGCATTTCGCAGCAGGACTGGATGTTTCTCAGTAGCAGCAGTATGCCTCTCTTTGACAAAGGTGTGTGTGCGGTGAAGTCGAAGGAAACTCGCAAGTGGTTTATCTTGAAGCAAGACGGCTCCACCATCGCCCTCGATCCAAAGATTACCGCTGTGGGTAATTTCCATGACGGACTGGCAGTGGCCGAAATTAACTACCAAAAACATTTTATCAACACACAAGGTAAAATTGTTCAACCCACGATTGAACTTGAAAATTTCAATTCTTACCCGCTTGTTGATGGCACTCGTCGATTGTTTCAAACAACGAAAGGTTACGGCTATCTCGATGGTCACAACAATGTGGTGATTCAGCCACAGTTTAATAAAGCAACCAACTTTAGCGGCGGCTATGCTTTGGTGCTAGAAGACATGTGGGATAGTTCGAAAAACGACTTCTGGGTGATCAACGAATTTGGCAAGAAGATTGCCAAAGTGCCTAATCAATACATCCTCAGTAGTTACATAGATAAGACTGCTTACGTCACAGGTTTCATAGGTGGAGGCGCAGTAGCTAAAAACTTCGAAACGGAGAAGTACGATATAGTCAGTCCACAGATGCAGGTGAAGGCTACTTACGACGATGCTTCGCCTTTCTGTCTGAAGAAATTCCCAGCCAATGCTAGTGTATGTGTAGTGAAGAACGACGATTGGAAATATCCTGCATTCTGCTTGCCTAATGGCGAAATCGTTCGCAATTATGCCGATCCGATGGTATCTATTGCTGGTCCAACGCGTCCTTATTATGTACGGAAGAACGACAAGGGCGAAGAGACAGTGATGCTTCCTCCATTGCTTAGTTCGTATCATCACACCGATTTAGTGTCGGCTCATCCTGAAAATGCATGGAAAACGACGGATTGGGAATACACAGGTTACACCGTTTTGGGTGGCTCTTTAGTTACCGATTTAGGCTACATCATGAACTACGAAGGCATTTTGCGTTTGCTCAACTGGCGTTATGAGAAAATTTCCAGTTTCAGTACGGATGGTTTTGCAAAAGCCATTAAGAAATCAACACGCGGTTGGCGAAAGCAAGTGAGCACATGGATAGAAGAACTCGACGACCATATGTGTTTCCTTGATGAGAATGGAAAGGTCGCCGTTGAAATCGTGGTGAAAGAATAATTAGTATTGCTGAAAACATAAAAGCCATCCTCTTGTAAGTCAGGAGGATGGCTTTTTTGTATTGAAAAGTGCTGAGCGGTTATTTCAGTGCCAAGTTGTAGTTATAGTAAGCAGTATTGCCCGTGATGTCTTCCTTCACGTTCAAGAATGGCGGGAAGTTCACATCCTCGTGATTGACAATACCCTTGGTTTCGAGAATCATCAGTCCTTCGAGACGGTCTTTGTAGGTATCGAGCTCAAAGTATTGACCCTTCCAGATGAACGATTTGCGGTTCTTGGTGATGGTGTGGCGATAAGGGTCGGCCTGCTGAAGCATGGTGCGGTAGATATTGCTGGTTACCTGACGCTCCGTCTCGAGTTGCTCGGTGGGCGAGATGCGCGTCTTTGTTGTCAGCACGTTAACATATTTCCCTTGCCAACCACGTCGGCGCAGACGCACTTCGGCACCTGGTTCGGCCACAAGATAGGTCTGGGTAATTTCAGACTCGATGCAATCGGGAAGCTCACCTGTGATTTCAACAATATATTTGCGCTCTTCTTCGATGGGCTGCGGCAAGCCGAGCACATGGGAGATTTCTTTCAACACGCGGTTCAGCTTGCGGTTGAAGTCTTCCTGGTTGTTGATAACACGCAGATGGGAGTGGCCCGCCCATGCTTCGATTACCTTCTTGTCGAGCATACGGGCAATGGCGAGGCCCTGTTCGTCGGCTGCCTCGTTGCGCGAGGCATTGTTCGATGTGGTATAGAACTGCTCGGCACCGTCGGCTGCCGACACCAAGTGGAGTACGGCATCGTAACGGTCGTCGCGCAGCTGTTGGGTGGTGTAGCCAACGTCCTTACACAAGCGCTCCCACAGTTCGGGCTGCATATAAGCCGAAATGTCCATCGTGCCACGGTCGCAAACAATCACACACGGTTCTTCGCAGGCCTGAGCCATTTTTAAAAACTTGTCTTCCAAGGCCAACTGTATCTCCAGTGTGGCTTTCTCGCCCTCATAGAAAAAAGCCTTGTTGGGGGTGAGATAGTTCATGCCTGCCTGTGTAAACATGGTAGGCACCTCGGGAAGGGTGAACACTTTGTAACCGCGCGAAGAGAAATGCTCTATAACGCGCACCAGTGCGGTGGTCTTACCGGCACAAGGGCCGCCCGTGAGCACAATGCGTTTGATTTCTTTCATAACCAAGGATATTTCAATGAAGTGGCAAATATACAAATATATTCGCATTTTTGTGAGAAAACACGCCAATTTTATTCTAATTCTAATTTATTTCTATTTTGATACCTAATTATAGGTATTTTTTCTGTATATTTGCAAAATCTTAAATCTAAGAGCCCTTCATAAGGAATTTAATTACTAAATTTTTAAATTATAATTTCAAATTTCTATGTGGTTAATTAACTCATCAATTGGAAGAAAAGTGGTGATGTCGGTTACCGGCCTTGCCCTTATTCTGTTCTTGACCTTCCACTGCGCCATGAACATCGTGGCACTGTTCAGTGGCGAGGCCTACAACATGATCTGTGAACTGCTGGGAGCCAACTGGTATGCCGTAGCGGCAACAATCGGTTTGGCAGCACTCGCAGTGTTTCACATCGTTTTCGCATTTCTGTTAACCATTCAGAACCGCCGTGCTCGTGGCAACAGCCGCTACGCTGTTACCAACAAGCCCGAAAAGGTGGAATGGGCCAGCCAGAACATGCTCGTGCTGGGCATCATCATCCTCTTTGGATTGCTGCTCCACCTGTTCAACTTCTGGTACAACATGATGTTTGCCGAACTCACTGGCATGGCTACCCAGTTCTCGCCAGCCGATGGTTTCAGCTACATCAAAGAGACTTTCTCGTGCCCTCTCTATGTGGTTCTCTATGTCATCTGGATTGCAGCCATCTGGTTCCATCTCTCTCATGGTTTCTGGAGTGCCATCCAAACACTGGGCTGGAACGGCAAAACATGGTTCTGCCGCTGGAAGCTAATCGGCCTCATCTACGTCACTCTGCTCATGCTGGGCTTCCTTGTTGTGGTGTTGGCATTCGCCTTTGGCTGTGCACCAAGCCTCTGCTGTGCATAAAATGTAATTTGTAAATTGCTAAATCATAAATAAAATTATGGCAAAGACCTTAAATTCTAGAATTCCCGAGGGGCCAGTAGCTGAGAAATGGACCAACTATAAAGCTCATCAACGCCTGGTGAACCCTAAAAATAAACTGAAACTCGACATCATTGTGGTGGGCACAGGTCTGGCTGGCGCCAGTGCTGCTGCATCGCTTGGCGAAATGGGTTTCAACGTTTTGAACTTCTGCATTCAAGATTCACCTCGTCGCGCACACTCTATCGCCGCACAGGGTGGTATCAATGCCGCCAAGAACTATCAGAACGACGGCGACTCTGTTTACCGCCTGTTCTACGACACCGTGAAAGGTGGCGACTACCGTGCACGTGAAGCCAACGTATATCGTCTGGCCGAAGTGTCCAACAATATCATCGACCAGTGCGTAGCTCAGGGCGTGCCCTTTGCTCGCGAGTATGGCGGTATGCTGGCCAACCGTTCGTTTGGCGGCGCACAGGTGAGCCGTACTTTCTATGCCAAAGGCCAGACTGGTCAGCAGCTCCTGCTCGGTGCTTATTCTTCTCTGAGCCGTCAGGTAGAAGAAGGCAAGGTGAAACTCTACACCCGCTACGAGATGGAGGACGTGGTTATCGTAAATGGTCGTGCCCGCGGTATCATTGCCAAAGACCTGACCACTGGTAAACTGCATCGTTTCTCAGCCAACGCAGTAGTAATCGCTACTGGTGGCTACGGCAATACTTACTTCCTTTCTACCAACGCCATGGGTTGCAACTGCACCGCAGCTGTTCAGTGCTTCCGCAAGGGTGCCATGTTTGCCAATCCTTCTTATGTTCAGATTCACCCGACTTGTATCCCCGTTCACGGCGACAAACAGTCTAAGCTGACACTGATGTCAGAGTCACTGCGCAACGATGGCCGTATCTGGGTACCCAAGAAACTTGAAGATGCCAAGGCTCTGCAGGCCGGCACAAAACAAGGCTGGGAAATTCCTGAAGAAGATCGCGACTACTATCTCGAGCGCCGCTATCCTGCATTCGGCAACCTGGTGCCTCGCGATGTAGCCAGCCGTGCTGCTAAAGAACGCTGCGACAAAGGCTTCGGCGTGAACAACACCGGTTTGGCTGTGTTCCTCGATTTCTCTGAGTCAATCAATCGTCTGGGCCTGGATCAGATTATGCAACGCTACGGCAACCTCTTCGAAATGTATGAAGAGATTACCGATGTATTCCCCGGCGACTTGGCTAACGAGATTAACGGTGTGAAGTATTACAAGCCCATGATGATTTTCCCCGCTATCCACTATACCATGGGTGGCATCTGGGTTGACTACGAACTGATGACCACTATTCCTGGTCTGTTCGCTATTGGTGAATGTAACTTCTCCGACCACGGTGCCAACCGCCTCGGTGCTTCTGCGCTGATGCAAGGTTTGGCCGACGGTTACTTCGTGCTGCCTTACACCATCCAGAACTATCTGGCCGATCAAGACATCTGGCCTCGCCTTTCAACCGATCTGCCTGAGTTCGACGAAGCAGAAAAGGCTGTTGAGGCAGAGCAAGACCGTCTGCTCGCCATCAAGGGTAAGCGCTCTGTTGACTCTATCCACAAAGAACTGGGCCATATCATGTGGGAACACGTAGGTATGGGTCGTACCAAGGAAGGTCTGCAGGAAGGCTTGAAACTGATGAAAGAACTGCGCAAGGAGTTCGATACCAACCTCTTCGTGCCTGGCACTAAGGAAGGTCTCAACATTGAGCTCGACAAAGCTATTCACCTGCGCGACTTTATCCTCATGGGCGAACTCGTGGCTTACGACGCTTTGCACCGCGAAGAGTCGTGTGGCGGTCACTTCCGCGAGGAACATCAAACCGAGGAAGGTGAAGCCAAGCGCGACGACGAGAACTTCTTCTACGTGGGTTGCTGGGACTATCAGGGCAGCGACGACAAAGCCCCTGAGCTCATCAAGGAACCCCTCGAATACGAAGCAATCAAAGTACAAACCCGTAACTACAAGAATTAAACCATGGCTAAGAGTATAAGTTTTACAATTAAGTACTGGAAACAGAATGGCCCAAAAGATAAAGGTCATTTTGAAGAGCGCGAGATGAAGAACATTCCTGATGATACTTCATTCCTCGAGATGCTCGATATCCTGAACGAAGAGTTGATTAACGAAGGCAAAGAGCCTTTCGTGTTCGACCACGACTGCCGCGAAGGTATCTGCGGTATGTGCTCACTGTATATTAATGGTACGCCTCATGGTAAGACCGAGCGTGGTGCTACCACTTGTCAGCTTTACATGCGCCGTTTCAACGATGGCGATGTAATCACCGTTGAGCCTTGGCGCTCAGCCGGTTTCCCCGTGATTAAGGACTGCATGGTTGATCGCTCAGCCTTCGACAAGATCATTCAGGCTGGTGGCTATACCTCTATCCGCACCGGACAGGCCCAGGATGCCAACGCCATTCTTATCCCGAAGGAAAACGCCGACGAGGCTATGGACTGTGCCACTTGCATCGGTTGTGGCGCTTGCGTTGCAGCTTGTAAGAACGGCTCGGCCATGCTCTTCGTATCTTCTAAGGTTTCTCAGCTGGCACTGCTGCCTCAGGGACGTCCTGAAGCCGCTCGCCGCGCCAAGAAGATGATTGCCCGCATGGATGAACTCGGCTTTGGCAACTGCACCAACACCCGTGCTTGCGAGGCTGTATGCCCCAAAAACGAGTCGATTGCCAATATCGCCCGTCTGAACCGCGAATTCCTCAAGGCTAAATTGGCCGACTAATTTTATGCCGTTATTGTCCCCTGGCCTAAAAAAGGAACAGGGGACAAACTTTTAACACTCCAAACCTTATGAAAAAGATTCTATTCCTTTTCGCCATTGCCGCATTAGTAATGTGTGCATGCTCATCGAATGAACCCAAAGAAATTTATATTCCCAAAAATAATGTGGAATTTGCAGGCAATGCCTTCTCTTCGTTCAGTTTGGGCGCTGACATAAAACTCTACACGGTACAGAATCCCGAAGATAAGAACCTTTGGACTATTCAGGCTGTTGTGCCTGTTCGCAAGGAAATAGCCACTCCCATTAACGAACTTTCAATAAATGTGATTATGCTTGACGATAATGGCGTTCGAGTTCGTGACGAGTTAATGCTCTCTGGCGAAGACATTCCCAATCTGTTACCCGTGTATAATGGTGGTCAGAATATCGAACGCACAATTGTTTTCTCTATATTTGACAAAGAAAAGAAATATCTGCCGGCCAACGAAGCCAAGGAGTTATTGGAGAAGACTAAAGGTGTTCGCATGGACTTTAATATCATCGAAGCCCCAGTTTCAGTTTCTCCTATTGAATCTGAAACTGCTCCCGCAGAGGCTGAAAAGGTTGTAGAAACAAAACCATCTACACCTACGGAATATCCAATGACTCTTGATGGGCTCTGCCGGAAATATGGTGTCTATGGTCTTCTTTCACGCTACGACAATGCTCTTAAAAACGGAGATAAAAGCCGTGCAAAACGCATTGAAGACCAATTGTGGACAATTGAAAAAAGCGTAAAAGCCAATCGTAGCGTGCCCGAAAGCTTACGTGAAAAGTTTGTGAGGTATGTTGAAGATCGTGAAGACGCAATCGAAGACCGTTATTAATCGGGATAAAGAATTGTCTGATTCTAATCTTTCTACTTTACATCCTGCTACCATCGACAAAAACGGTTGTTTTTGTTTGTCAGTTTAAGGAAAATGCAGTAACTTCGCATGTTGAAAAAAAACGAATTATTTAATCATTCATTAACTCAAAAAAAATTATAAAGAACTATGATTATCAAGTTAGTTCATGCTCGCGAGATTCTTGACTCTCGCGGCAATCCTACCGTAGAGGTAGAAGTGACTTTGGAAAATGGTGTGATGGGTCGTGCAAGCGTTCCCTCTGGTGCCTCAACAGGTGAAAACGAAGCGCTCGAACTGCGCGATGGCGACAAGGGTCGCTATCTGGGCAAGGGTGTGCTCAAAGCCGTTGAGAATGTGAACAATGTAATTGCTCCCGCACTGAAGGGCGAATGTGTACTGAACCAGCGCGCTATCGACTATAAGATGCTTGCTCTGGATGGCACTCCCACCAAGTCTAAGCTCGGTGCCAATGCCATTCTCGGTGTATCGCTCGCAGTTGCTCAGACTGCTGCCAAGGCTCTGAACATTCCTCTGTATCGCTACATTGGCGGTGCTAACACCTACACCCTGCCTGTTCCTATGATGAACATTGTGAACGGTGGTGCTCACTCTGCTGCTCCTATCGCTTTCCAGGAATTCATGATTCGTCCTGTTGGCGCTTGCTGCGAGAGAGAAGCCATCCGCATGGGTGCTGAAGTGTTCCACAATCTGGCCAAACTGCTGAAGGCCCGTGGCCTTTCTACCGCTGTAGGCGACGAAGGTGGCTACGCTCCCGACTTCGACGGCATTGAAGATGCACTCGACACAATCGTTGAGGCCATCAAGAAGGCTGGCTACGAACCAGGCAAGGACGTGAAGATTGCTATGGACTGCGCTGCTTCTGAATTTGCTGTTCAAGAGAACGGCCAGTGGTTCTACGACTATCGTCAACTGAAAAACGGCGCTAAGAAAGATCCTAACGGTAAGAAACTCACTGCCGAAGAGCAGATCGCTTACCTCGAAGAACTCATCACCAAATATCCTATCGACTCTATCGAGGACGGTCTCGACGAGAACGACTGGGACAACTGGGTGAAACTCACCGAAAAGATTGGCGACCGCTGCCAGCTCGTGGGCGACGACCTGTTCGTTACCAACGTGAAGTTCCTCGAAAAGGGTATCAAGATGGGTGCTGCCAACTCTATCCTGATCAAGGTGAACCAGATTGGTTCGCTCACCGAAACCCTCGAGGCTATTGAAATGGCTCACCGCCACGGCTACACCACTGTAACCTCTCACCGTTCGGGTGAAACCGAGGATACCACTATTGCCGACATCGCTGTGGCCACCAACTCGGGTCAGATCAAGACCGGTTCGCTCTCACGCACCGACCGTATGGCCAAGTACAACCAGCTTATCCGCATCGAGGAAGAACTCGGCGAGGTGGCTGCTTATGGCTACAAGAAGCTGAAATAAGAGTATTTCTCTTTCTACGAGACTACTCAAACAATAGAAACGAGCCTCAGCACAATGTTGTTGAGGCTCGTTCTTTTTTTACAAACAGAAACCTTCACCAATCAACTATTTTTTCCATACCTTTGCAGTCGGAATGGAAAAGAAGAAAATACTCCTTATCTGCGATATGGCAGGTCACAGCAAGGTGGGCATGAGCGCTATGCTCCCCATCTTCTCCTATTTAGGATACCCCACTTTCAATCTACCCACGGCGCTGGTGTCGAACACCTTCAACTATGGACAGTTCAGCCTGCTCGATACTACGGACTATATGCGCCAGACGCTCGACGTGTGGAACTCGCTCGGATTCACCTGCGATGCCATTTGCACCGGCTATCTCTACAGCGAGGAGCAGGCACAGCTCGTGGCCGACTACTGCCGCACAGCCACCCACCAGGGTACTCAAATCTTTGTCGATCCCGTGATGGGCGACGGCGGACACCTCTACAACGGCATCTCTACCAATCAGGTTGCTGCCATGCGCCACATGATTGGCCTTGCAGATATCTGCTATCCCAACTTTACCGAGGCGTGTATGCTGACCGAGACTCCCTACAGCGCGGAAGGCTACAGCTGGAACGATACCAAAGAACTGCTCACCCGACTGCTTGCCTTAGACTGCCAGTCGGCCCTCATCACCAGTTGCAAGGTTGAGGGGCAGACAGCCGTTGCCGGCTATAACCAGAACAGCAAGGAGTTTTTCCTCCTCCCCTACGACGAATTGCCCGATCAGTTTCATGGCACTGGCGACATCTTTGCCGCTGTGCTCACCACGCAGATGCTTGCTGGTCAGGCACTGGAAGCAGCCACACAGAAAGCCATGGACACCATCAGCGAACTCATCCGCCGCAACCTTCACCAGAAAGACAAACTTGAAGGTATTGCCATCGAGAACCATTTAGATTTATTGTAAACATGGACTGGTTGATATCTTTGCTTCAGACAGGTTCTGCGGTGCAGACCCTCATTGTCTTAAGCATCATCTGCTCGGCAGGATTGGCGCTGGGCAAGGTGCGCTGCGCAGGCATCTCGCTGGGCATAGCGTGTGTTTTCTTCGTAGGCATCCTTGCCGGAGCGCTTGGCCTGCGGGCTAACCTCGAGATGGTGTCCTTCGCAGAGACCTTAGGACTCGGTATTTTCATCTATGCCTTAGGACTCCATGTGGGTCCCAACTTTTTCAGCCAGTTCCGCCACGAGGGACTCCCGCTCAACCTTTGGGCACTGGCCACCGTTGCCGTAGGCACACTGTTGGCAGTTGTCATCAGTCGCTACAGCAGCATCAGCCTCACCGACATGGTGGGTATCCTCTGCGGAGCCACCACCAACACACCGGCCTTGGGTGCCGCTCAGCAGGCTCTCAGCAGCCACGGAGCACCCGTCGGCTCTATAGCCCTGGCCACGGCCGTGACCTATCCGATGGGTGTGATGGGTGTCATCATTGCCATAGCCATTATCCGAAAGATAGTGGCAAAGCCCGCGCAGCTGAAGCCCATCAAGACCAACGATGAGAACCATACGTTCATTGGCCAATATACCGTAAAAAATGAAGCCATCGACGGGCTTACCGTCAAGCAGGTGGCCCTGCTGAGCAAGGAGAAATTCATCATCTCTCGCCTCTGGCGCGGACAAAAGGTGATCATTCCCCTCTCCTCCACTGTGCTGCGCAAAGACGACCAACTGCTCGTGGTGACGGAGAAAAACAACGAAGAATCGCTCACGCTCCTCTTTGGCGAACGACTGAAGACCGACTGGAACTCGTCCGACGTTGACTGGAACCACATCGATGCCAAGATTGGCAGCCGTATTCTCGTTGTATCGCGAAAAGTGCTCAACGGCAAGCGTCTGGGCGAACTGCAACTGCGCAACACCTACGGGGTGAATGTGAGCCGCGTCTTCCGTGGCGACATGAAGCTGCTGGCCACCGACGATTTGCGCCTGCAGTATGGCGACCGCGTCACGGTGGTGGGCACGCCCCGCTCGCTCGAACACGTGGAGAGCTTCTTTGGCAATGCTGTCGAGACGCTCAACGAACCCGAGGTGGGCAGCATCTTTTTGGGACTGGTCATGGGCCTGCTCCTCGGCTGCATACCTTTCTTCATACCAGGCGTGGAAGTACCCGTAAAACTTGGCCTGGCTGGCGGCACCATTGTGATGGGCATCATTGTGGGTGCCTTGGGCCCCCGACTGCATTTCATCAGCTACACCACCAGCAGCGCCTCACTCATGCTCCGCAAGGTGGGACTGGCGCTCTATCTGGCGGGCCTCGGACTGGAAGCAGGAGCCGATTTCCTGCCCACGCTCATGCGACCGGAAGGACTGCTCTGGATTGGGATTGGCATCGTGCTCACCATTCTGCCGCTTCTCATCCTCATGACAGCCGCTCTCCTTTTCACCCGCATGGACTATGCCACCATCTGCGGCTGGGCGTGCGGCGCCATGGCCAACCCAATGGCGCTGACCTATGCCAACGATTCGCTCGATACCGACACCGCCACGGTGAGCTACGCAGCAGTCTATCCGCTCTCCATGTTCGTCCGCATCGTGATAGCCCAGTTGCTCATATCCCTCAACTTCCTGTAATTCAACTTCTTACAACCGACATTTCAAAAGCTATGCTGTTAGGCGCTGAAAGCATAGCATTTGCCACCCAAAACGATAATTTTTGCCACCCGAAAGGATAGCTTTTGGAATTGAACCATTTTCGGACGACAATTCAGCGCAAAAAAAAATCCGCCGTACTCACAATCGAGTGCAGCGGATTTTTTGTTTTCTCTAGAATATCTAGAACATCTAGAATATCTAGAACATCTAGAAAAAATTAGTCAATATCTGTCAGATGATCGAGCGAATCGTTGAAATCTTTCGGTTCGCGGTCGTCCATGGAATCATGGTAATCGTTGTGGCGCTCCTCACGGTCGTCGTAACGACGAGGACCACGGGGCTGACGACGGTCGCCTTGAGGACGACGCTCACCACGTTCGGGACGCGGACGACGCTCGCGCTCTACATATCCCTCGGGTTTTGGTTTGAGCACCTTGGCCGAGAGTTTGTACTTACCTGTCTTCTGGTCGATATCAATCAGTTTCACCGTGATGGTGTCGCCTACCTTGATGCCGGCTTCCTCAACAGTTTCGAGGCGTTTCCAGTCAATCTCGGAGATGTGGAGCAGACCATCCTTACCAGGCAGAATCTCTACGAAGCAACCGTAAGGCATGATGCTCTGCACCTTTCCTTCGTACACTTCGCCCACCTCGGGAACAGCCACGATAGCCTTAATCTTGGCCATGGCAGCGTCGATGGCGCTCTTATCGGGAGCAGCTACCTGCACCTTGCCTACGCCGTCTTCTTCGTCGATGGTGATGGTGGTGCCGGTTTCTTCCTGCAGACCTTGAATTACTTTACCGCCAGGACCAATCACAGCACCGATAAAGTCTTTCGGTATGATGATTTGTTCAATGCGAGGCACGTGTGGTTTGAGTTCTGCGCGAGGTTCGCTGATGGTCTCAACAAGCTTACCCAGAATGTACTCGCGTCCAGCCTTGGCCTGCATCAGCGCCTTTTCGAGAATCTCGAACGAGAGGCCGTCGCACTTGATATCCATCTGTGTAGCGGTCAGACCGTCGCGTGTACCGGTAGTCTTGAAGTCCATATCGCCCAAGTGGTCCTCGTCGCCAAGGATATCGCTGAGCACGGCGTATTTCTCTTCGCCAGGATTCTTAATCAGACCCATGGCAATACCGCTCACGGGCTTCTTCATGGGCACACCAGCGTCCATCAGGGCGAGGGTACCAGCGCAAACAGTGGCCATCGACGACGAACCATTCGACTCCAGAATTTGCGATACGAGACGCACGGTGTAGGGGAAATCCTCGGGCACCATGTCTTTCAGTGCGCGCCAAGCCAAATGGCCGTGGCCAATCTCGCGACGACCAACACCGCGCTGTGCACGGGCTTCACCTGTGCAGAATGGCGGGAAGTTGTAGTGCAAGAGGAAACGCATATATGAACGGTCGAGCACATCGTCAACGAGTTTTTCGTCGAGTTTGGTGCCGAGCGTACAAGTGGTCAGACTCTGTGTCTCACCGCGGGTGAAGATAGAGCTTCCGTGAGGCATGGGCAGCGGAGATACCTCGCACCAGATGGGGCGAATCTCGTCAGTCTTACGACCATCGAGGCGGATACCTTCGTCGAGAATGCAACGGCGCATGGCATCGCGCTCCACATCGTGGTAGTAGCGGTCCATCATGGCGTTCTTCTCTTCCAGCTCGTCTTCGCTCAGCTCAGTGTGGGCAGCAGCGTAAGCTTCTTTAAACTCAGCGAGGATATTCTCAAAAGCTTCAGCGCGTGCATGCTTCTCCAAAGCCTGCTTCGTCACGTTGTAAGCCTTCTGGTAGCAGTCGTCGTGGATTTGCTGGCGCAACTCCTCGTCGTTCACCTCGTGGCAGTATTCGCGCTTCACGTCGGTGCCGAGTTCCTTAGAGAGTTCAGCCTGCAGTTCGCACATGGGCTTGATAGCATCCATGGCCACTTTCAGGGCGCCGAGCAGGTCTTGCTCTGACACTTCTTTCATTTCGCCTTCCACCATCATGATGTTCTCGGCCGAAGCACCTACCATGATGTCCATGTCGGCATCCTTCATCTGGGCGAAAGTGGGGTTCACCACATACTCGCCATTGACACGAGCCACGCGCACCTCACTGATGGGGCACTCGAAGGGAATATCGCTGCAAGCCAAAGCGGCCGAGGCAGCGAAACCTGCCAGCGCATCGGGCTGATCAACGCCATCGGCGCTGAAGAGCATCACGTTGACAAATACTTCTGCGTGATAATTGGAGGGGAACAAGGGACGCAGCACACGGTCAACCAGACGAGAGGTGAGAATCTCATTGTCTGAAGCCTTGCCTTCGCGCTTGGTGAATCCACCAGGGAAACGACCAGCTGCAGCGTATTGTTCACGATAATCTACTTGCAAAGGCATGAAATCTGTTCCGGGCACGGCATCCTTTGCAGCGCAAACAGTTGCCAGGAGTACGGTGTTGCCCATACGGAGCACTACCGAGCCGTCGGTTTGCTTTGCCAGTTTTCCGGTTTCAATTGTGATGACGCGGCCATCAGGCAATTGAACACTTTTCGTAATTACGTTCATCTAAAAAACTTCTTATTGTTTCAAAAACATCTAAAAAAAATATAACTATCTGGCAACCTTCGCGATTGGTCGCCATTTTTAATCGGTTGCAAAGGTACGATTAAGTGAGCGAAATACAAAAGGAAAAATCTTTTTTCTTTTTATTTCCGAACGAGAGTACCTTATCTAAAGGTACGAAAAATGTTACAAGCCGAATACAGAAAGTTTACTTTTTGTTGAGGCGCAGCACATTTTATGCAATAAGTGAGCGAAATACAAAAGGAAAAATCTTTTTTCTTTTTATTTCCGAACGAAAGCAACGGCGAGAGGCACCTACTCCCAGCAGTCAATATCCTGTTCAATTTCAGGGAAGAGACTGCGGTGGAACGACGGGTCGCGTATGCCGCGCCGCTTCTGCTCGCGATAATCGTCGAGCAAGCGGAAAGCGTAACGCCCGAGCAGCACTATGGCCACAAGGTTGCAGGCTGTGAGCAGCGCCATGAAGAAATCGACCAGATTCCACACCAACTCGAAGGTGGCCAATGCGCCAAACATCACCATACCGCCTGCCGAAAGTATCCGGTACACGGTCATCACCGCAGGCTTTTTCGTGATGAACCGGATGTTTGCTTCACCATAGTAGTAATTGCCAATAATGCTCGAGAAGGCGAACAAGAGTATCGCCAAGGCTACAAACACAGGTCCGAGGCTGCCCACTTCGGCTTGCAGCGCATTCTGAGTGAGCTCAATGCCATTCAGCCCTGGCGTTGTATAGAGCCCGCTGATGAGAATGATAAACGCCGTGCAGGAACATACCAGCAGCGTATCGGTGAACACGCCCAAGGCTTGAATCAGTCCTTGCTTCACGGGATGCGATGTCTGTGCCGTGGCGGCAACATTAGGAGCACTGCCTTCGCCTGCTTCGTTGGAAAACAGTCCGCGCTTCACACCATACATGATTGTGGCGCCAATACCGCCTCCTGCCACCTGGTCCACACCGAAAGCATCGAGCACAATGATTTTCATCACATGAGGAATCAGCTGAATGTTCATGACCATTACCACCAATGCCAGCACGACATAGCCCACAGCCATGATCGGCACCAACACGGCACTCACCTTCGCAATGCGCTGAATACCGCCAAACACGATAAACAGTGCAGTCACTGTCAGCACCACACCTACCCAAACAGGCGACCAGCCGAACGCTTCGTGCATGGCGCTGCAGATGGTGCTCGACTGTACGGATATGTTGGACAATCCAAACTGCAACGTGATGAATACGGCAAACATCACTGCCATCCATCGCTTGTGCAAGCCTTTCTGTATGTAGTATGCTGGTCCGCCAATAAACGAATCGCTGTGCGGCTGTTTGAACAGCTGCGCCAGTGTTGACTCCACAAATGCGGTGGCGGCTCCGATCAGCGCAATCACCCACATCCAGAACACCGAGCCCGGTCCGCCAATGGCGATGGCCGCGGCCACACCGGCCAGATTGCCAGTGCCCACACGCGTGGCTACACTCACAGCGAAAGCCTGAAACGGCGAGATATGTTTTGTCTTCCGGTCGCCTGTCATGGTATCGGCGGCCGTTTCGGTGAGCAAGCGAATCATTTCGAACAACATCCGAAACTGTACAAAGCGGGTCTTCACCGTGAACCACACGCCGCAACCCACAAGTGCCGCTATCAGCACATAGCCCCAAATGGCGTCATTGACAGCCGTTATCCATTCGTTTATATCCATAGTGTTTAGTCAATTGACGGATGATTTTTCAACAGTTCGCGACAGTATTCCAATATCTCCATAAGCTCTGCTGCTGTTTCTGCCTGCAACATTCGAATACGGGTCTGGCGAAAATCGGGAATTCCTTTGAACACAGGTGTGGCCGCCAGATGGCGACGGGTGTGGAGAATGCCACGATATTCATCTATGCGCTCAATGTTTATACGCAACTGCTCTTCGAGCACATCAATCTTTTCGTCAGTTGTGAGCGTTTGCTTCACACCAGTGTCGAGCAGTGAGCGGATTTCCTTAAACAGCCATGGTCGGCCAAACGTAGCGCGCCCCACCATCACGGCATCCACTCCATAGCGCTCAAATGCTGCTTGCGCATCTTCGGCCGAACGAATATCGCCATTGCCAATAATGGGTATCCGTATGCGGGGATTCTGCTTCACCCGCCCTATCAGCGTCCAGTCTGCATCACCAGTGTACATCTGCGAGCGGGTTCGTCCATGAATGGTCAGCGCTTTAATGCCACAATCTTGCAGGGCTTCGGCCAGGTCTTCAATGATCAGGTTTTCCTGATCCCATCCCAGGCGGGTCTTCACCGTTACGGGAGTGTTCACGGCTTTCACCACTTCACGAGTGATTTCCAACAGCAGAGGTATGTTGCGCAACATACCGGCACCGGCGCCCTTGCCTGCCACTTTCTTCACAGGACAACCGAAGTTCAAATCAATCACATCGGGATGCGCCTGCTCCACTATGCGGGCAGCCTCTACCATTGCCGCCACATCGCGGCCGTAGATCTGTATGCCCACAGGGCGCTCATCATCGCTGATGGTAAGTTTCTGCACCGTCGATTTCACAGAGCGCACCAACGCCTCGGCCGACACAAACTCGGTATAGACCATCGAGGCGCCAAACCGCTTGCAAAGCATACGGAACCCGATATCGGTAACATCCTCCATGGGCGCCAGAAACACAGGGCGCGTTCCTTCTCGACCCAAAGCGAAGGGCATGATTGTTTTATTTGTATTTGAACTTTTATCTTGCATTTCAATTATTCTTAGGTGTTGTCTGAACTCTTACAAACACAAATGATACTGCGCACCGGCAAGGGTTCTGACCACTCCCTTCATCTCCAGCGTGAAGAGGATGCCTGAGAGCTGGGCAATGGGCAGATTGGTGAGTACGGAGAGCATATTGATTTGCTGGTCGTTGGTCTTCTGCAAAGCCTCAACCACACATTTTTCCTCGTCGGAAAGATCGGGAAAGATTTGTCGTTCAATTCCCTGCTCCCGTGCTTCCTGTAAGCGTTGCACATCGGTCCACCCCATAGCACTGACGAAATCGTTGGCCGACGTGATCAGTTGCGCGCCGTTGTCGCGAATCAGATTGTTGCATCCTTCGCTGTAGGGGGCTCCTACGGCACCCGGGAAGGCAAACGAATCGCGGCCATAGCTCCGCGCCAGCGACATGGTGATGAGTCCACCACCCTTCGCAGCACTCTCCACCAGTATAGTTGCATCGCTCATGCCTGCCACAATGCGGTTTCTGCGCACAAAGTTCATCTTCTCAGGACGGGTCTGCGTTGTAAACTCGGTGAGCAATCCGCCCTGATTTATCATTTTGATGGCAGTGTCGCGATGATGAGCCGGATAGATATCGTCAAGCCCATGAGCCACCACCCCGATGGTGTCTAAACCATTCTGCAGCGCAGCACGATGAGCCATGATGTCTATGCCATACGCCAGGCCACTCACAATCACCACATCGGGACAGGCCGTACGCATTTCTTGACAGAACTTATTGATCAGGTCCTCGCCGTAGCGGGTGGCCTTGCGGGTTCCCACCATCGACACGATGTGCAGACTGTTGAGGTCGGCCGAGCCGCGATAGAACAGCACCAGTGGCGCATCTTCACACTCTGCCAGCCGCTGAGGATAACGCTCATCGCCAAGGGTGAGCACCTCAACATGATGTTCCTCGGCCCAACGAAACTCGGCTGCGGCAAGTTTTAGGGAATCGTCTATGCCGCGGAGGGCTTCAATGAGCCGCGGCTGGGCAGTAGGCAGTATCGCCTTTATATCGTTGCGGTGCGCTATAATCTCCTCTGCCGAGCCCACTGAGCGATACAGATTAACCAGTCCAGGCAGCGAGAAATAGTTCAATCGTGTCAGCGCAATGGCAGCAATTATTTCGTTAGACGACATTTCTTTATAAGTGGATTTGTTCTTTGTCGCCACAAAAATAAAAAAAAAGCGGGACTTGCCCGCTTTTCTTTTCATCAATCTTTCACCGCATCCGCATCTCTACGAATCAGCTGCAGATGCTTAATGCACAATTTCAACCAATGCTATTGCAATTTTACTTTCATCTCAACTGTTCCACGAATAATCTGTTCTGCATGGAAAATAATTTTTCGGACTTACTGTTTACGAGTGGAAGTATCTACATTGATGATAGATTCTGTCGTTTCATGACGCACAGACTTGCCGTGATCGAATTTATAGGTAATGGTCAGTTCAATATTACGATCCTCGCGATTGGAGTAGTGATACTGATAGGCATTTGCAGACTGTTCAATATAACTGCGCGGACGGCTTATCATCGTACTGCTCAGACGACACTCCCAGTGCTTATTGAACTGCTTCGAGATAGAACCCGTTATGCGGTACACCTTGTACAGCGTGCTGCCATACCATTGCGACTTGGGTTCATACTGTCCGTGGAGCGCCAACTGGCAGGTTTTCGACAGCGATACACGGTTTTGCATGGAGAACCACCAATCGTGCTGCCAACCATTATAGGTTATACCGCCAACGGTGTTGTTCATCTTCTGCCAACGAATACGACCTGTGAAATTTAGTTGCCACACTTTTACTGGTCGCAGATTCAGGTTCAACTGTGTGCCAGTGATTAAATCCGTCTTTTCTCTATTGACGGGACTAGTAACATACACACCAGGATTTTCCGTATCTTCAACGGTTTCATAATCACGACTATTGCGGGCTGTACCCAAGAAACCTGCCAAGGAGATTTTATTATTGAAGAGAGAGAATGCTGTTTGAAATGAATGACCTGTGGTGGCTTTCAAATCCGGATTGCCTCTGGTGTAGAGATAGGGCGTTAGCCACCACATGCTGGCATTGATATCACCATAGGGTATATCACTGCGCTCGCGTTTATAACCAAAGTTCCAATTGATGCCATGCTTTTGGCTGATGACATAGGAAATATTCAACTGTGGATTGATGCCCCACTGATGGTTCTTGGAAATCAACTCTGCACCCAGGTCGTTGTAACGGATAAAGTTGTGCTGATAGTTCGTGCCCAACATAAATTGCCAGCGTTTGTATTGCCCCTGCAGACTGATAAAGAGCAGAGGTGTTTGCAGCATGATATCGGAATTGTTTCGCGCATTACTCAACCTTTCAGAAAGAGGAGTCCAGTCGCGATAAGCCAAATCAATATATTCCATCTCACCGCCTGTGCTGAGCATTAAATTATCGTTCAGGACTCTGTTCAGTTCAACCTTCATCTTTGAAAGACTGGAGCGGTTTTTTATGTTCGTGGCATATTGCAACTCGTTGAACTGGTTATCTGCATGGCTAAACAAGTTCAGTTGTTCGCCCTGCACCACAAGCTGGGTCTTTCCCTCATCCAACAGACCTTCATATTTCACCACGGCGTCTATCTTGGTGTTGTTGCCTGCGTAGCTCATCACATCCTGATAGTCGGTCTCGTGCAGTGTGGTGAT
Source organism: uncultured Prevotella sp. (assembly GCA_905234815.1). Lineage (GTDB taxonomy): Bacteria > Bacteroidota > Bacteroidia > Bacteroidales > Bacteroidaceae > Prevotella. The sequence continues at coordinate 39,308 of CAJOIX010000010.1, forward strand.
GGCATCCTGCAAACCGCGGTTGACAGAAACACTCGCAGCAAACGAATGATTTTGATTAGGCTGAAACGAAATGCTTGTATATTCATACCCACTGCGACCGCGAATCCGCTGGCGCTTGTCGGTGATGGCTGTAATGGCGGAGGCAGAGGAACCTATATGTTCTGTGGTGTTTTCATGATAATGACTCTTCGCCAAGTTTCCATTGGAGTAAATGCCCCACTTCTCATTGCCCCAGTATATCATCCCTCTTAAACCTTGCAACCGCTGGAAATTGGCGGGCGCCACGGTAGATACAGCATTGACATTGCCATAATAACCACCCGTCTTGGGCTTCTCCATCTTGATGCGAATAACGCCGCCCGACTCTGAACTTTTCTGGTTCACACCACTCGTGTATTCCACTTCAACGTTCAGCAGCCGTTCGCCAAGAATAGTGTTCAATTGGTCAATGTCGCGGATAGGGAGACCATTTAGATAAATCTCGCTGACTGTTTTTCCGTCAATGAGAAATTTTCCGTTCACTTTCTCTACACGCGGCAGCAATTCAAGAACACCCGCGGCATTGTTTCCCTTCACCAACTCCTCGCCTTTCAGGTTTACCACATAGCCATTCACCTTTTGCTGAATCCTACTGGCGGTTATCGTTACCTCGTCAATGTTCAATTCCTTGAATATCGTACTGTCGGTCACCTCCTGCGCCGATGCGTTCATCGCCACAAGCATTAATGCAAATAATACGTTTCTCATTTCCTTTATTTCCTAATGCTTTAACTTAAAATTGCCTATATAATTTTCTTTCTGCGCTTGTCCGCTCTCTTTGGTTGCACCCCGTTGTTGCATTTCACATAAGTCTGTAATTTCTCTTTTTATTTCGTTTGACGAAAATACTTTCCGATTTGTTGCATCCTCGACTTGGATTTTTAGTTAACGAACATTAAAGTCTGTTAATTTTTCACCAATTTTTCGGCCTTCAACTGCCGTTATTTTGCGTTTTTTGCAACCAAAGTAAGGCGAGCGTCCAAATAACGCAGAATTTCGACGTTTTGGTTAAGCGGCTGATACTGAATCGCTTACATGATTTTGTGCACTTTTTCGCCGTCTGTTGATTTCCAAAAGCTATGCTTTTGCCGAGTAAAAGCATAGCTATTGCTCGGCAAGAGCATACGTTTTGCACGGCAAAATGTTAGGTTTTAGAGGACAAAAACAGTGCTTTTTGGTCACTTTTTCGGAAAAATCGGCCCGAAAAAGGTGGCATTTGGGCTGTCGGAACCTCATTTTTCGCGCTAAAACAGACAAAAATAAAGTGTTAAATCAAACCGCGCAAATTAACAAAAAATTAACCTTAGGAGTGAAAATGAAAAGTGAAAAGTGAAAAATAATTTGGTCTCATAATTATTAAAGATAATTTGATGTTCAGATTATATTTAAACACGGGGCAGTAGAGGATTCACTCGCAGTCGCCTGTGATGGTGTCTATCAGTGACAAGTCTCGCGTATGGATGTTGGATGATACACATCATCGGCAGAGATACCCGTGGGGAGTTCTGTGGTGGGAGTCTTTGACAGAACGTTCAAAACATAGACGCGAATGTTTGAAGCATCAGCAGGCGGATTGGCTATCGTCTCTACCTGCACCTGAATAGAATAAAGATTGCCCTCTTCATAGGCGAAATTCTGGAAGTCGGCCACGTCTAACTTTCTCCACGTTCCTTGACCTGTATTTACAAAGTATGCTGCGGTCTTATACCCAGAA
>CAJOIX010000011.1 GCA_905234815.1 uncultured Prevotella sp.
CGCTTGCGCCGATGGTACTGCAATGCAATGTGGGAGAGTAGGTAACCGCCACTTTTTATCAGGAGAGTTTCAGTCGAAAGATTGAGACTCTCTTTTTTTGTTTGTGTTTGTATAAACACTTTGCGCCGTTGCACGAGAATGGATTTGGCGAATTTGAGGATCGGGAATTTATTTTTGAGGGTGTATTTTTTGTTTTGTGCGGTTAAATGTTTACTTTTGAGACCTACATTTATAGCAATATGAAACGAACCCTTATTTCTATTTTGTTAGCAGGGCTGTGGTTAACACTAAACGCCCAGCGTACGGTTTATGGCTTCACGGTTCCCGCAGCGGATGGCTCTGCTGTATCTATGAAGCAGTTTAAGGGCAAGGTGTTGCTGATTGTGAATACAGCGACGCATTGTGGGTTTACGCCTCAGTACGAGGAGCTACAGGCTCTTCACGAGGAATTTGCTGCCCGCGGGTTGGTTATCTTGGACTTCCCCTGCAATCAGTTTGGTGGGCAGGCACCTGGAACCATAGCTGAGATTCATTCTTTTTGCACAGGTAATTATGGTATTCAGTTTCAACAGTTCGACAAGATTGATGTGAACGGCAATCAGGCTTTGCCGCTCTACACATATTTGAAGCGCAAGCAAGGTTTCCACGGGTTCGGCTCGTCTCAAATGGGCGAGATGATGCATAAGATGTTGTTGCGTAAGGATGCTGATTATGCCAAGAAGAGCGATGTGAAGTGGAATTTTACGAAGTTCTTGGTTGACCGCAAAGGGCGTGTTGTGCAACGCTTTGAGCCTACCGACAATGGGCAATTGCTGCGCAGGGCGATAGAAGCTCTGTTGAAATAGGCATCACTTGCAGTGGCAGGACTGCTCTATAATTGAAAAAAATAACCTAAACAATAAAACTATTTATGACTGTATTAATGATTCTTCAACTGCTGATTGTGCTGGGTGCACTGTGGGTTGGTTCTCGCTATGGCAGTTTAGCGTTAGGAGCCATCTCGGGTATCGGTTTGGCCATTCTGGTGTTTGGATTTCAACTGAAGCCAGGCACTCCGCCGACCGATGTGATTTACATTATCATTGCCGCCGTTACTTGTGCCGGTATCATGCAAGCCTCGGGTGGAATGGACTGGTTGATTCAGATTGCTGAGCGCTTGCTGCGTAAACATCCGGACCGAATCACGTTCTTGGCTCCGTTGTGTACGTTTTTCCTGACCGTCTTGGTAGGAACAGGCCACGTGGTATATACGCTGATGCCGATTATTTGCGACATTGCGCTGAAGAAAGGAATCCGCCCCGAACGCCCCTGCGGTGTGGCCTCGATAGCGTCGCAGGTGGGCATCACCTGTTCGCCCATAGCGGCTGCCGTAGTAGCCTTTGTGAGCATTTCTAACTTCAATGGTTTCGACGTCACCATTCCGCAAGTATTGATGGTGAGCATACCAGCCAGCCTGTGCGGTTTGATGGCTGCAGCGGCTGCATCGTATCATCGCGGCTTGGATTTGGACAAGGACCCGGTGTTTCAGAAAAAGCTGCAGGACCCGCAGCAGCGCGACTACATCTATGGCGGCGGTGCCACTACGCTCGACAAGGAGATACCTGTTGAAGCCAAGCGTGCGGTGTATATTTTCCTTGGCGCGTTGGCCGTGATTGTGCTTTTCGCCATGTTCCAGAGCCTGTTACCTACCTACGATACGTTGCGAGCATTGAAGAATACAGCTCCACTGACGCTGGAGGCTTCCCATCTATCCATTTCGGCTGAACAGCTGGTGAAGGCTGGTATGCACGTGGATGGCATGACTGAGATATTCGCGCAGCCGTTGGCCATGAACATCGTGATTCAGATAGTGATGATTTCTGCAGCGGCACTGATGATTATCTTCTGCAAGGCAGCCCCGAAGAAGGCCGTTGGCGGTCCTGTCTGGCAATCGGGCATGGTGGCTGTAGTGGCCATATACGGAATAGCCTGGCTGGCCGATACATACTTCTCCAACTATAATGCAGAGATGAAAGTGATGATGACCGACATTGTGAAGGAATATCCGTGGTCTATAGCCATTGTTTTCTTCCTCGTTTCGGTGTTGATCAACTCGCAGGGAGCCGTGGTGGTATCGATGCTGCCGCTGGCCTATTCGCTGGGCATTGAAGGTCCTGTGCTGCTCGGAGTGCTGCCTTCGGTGTATGGCTACTTCTTCATTCCTAACTATCCTTCAGACATTGCCACGGTAAACTTCGACCGCTCGGGCACGACGGTGATTGGCAAATATCTGCTCAACCACTCGTTCATGATGCCCGGACTCATCTGCGTGTCAATTTCTACGCTTGTGGCTTATCTGATTGCGATGTTGATCTATTAGCACATAGCTCCCTGCCGAGATGAAAGTGATAAGGGAATTTTGTCAAATAATTAAATAAAAAGAATACAAGACCTATGTATAACATTCGTCGTTTCGCGGTTCTGGCCATTCTGGTGGGCTTGATGCAGTCGATCTCTGGCATGGCCCAGGAACCACTGAAGAAGGTGTACGATGAGACCCTGAATCCGTTGCAGCAGATAGATGCGGCAGTGGCGCAGGCTCGCAGTGAAGGTAAATTCGTGGTTTGTCAGGTGGGCGGCAACTGGTGTCCCTGGTGTCTCAAATTTGCCGATTTCATCGAGAAAGACAGTACTATTCGTCGCGTGATTGACGAGAATTTTGTCTATATTCACGTGAACTACAATCCCCGTCGTTCACAATCGGCTGATAAGCTCGCACAAGGCAAAGCACTGATGGAGCGTCTGCAAAACTGCGGGCGGTTTGGCTATCCAGTGTTCGTAGTGCTGGACGGTGACGGCCGCGTAATTCATATCCAAGATTCGGGCTTGCTGGAAGAAGGCGAGGGCTATAACCAGAAGAAAGTGCTCAGTTTTTTTCGCAACTGGACTCCTGCCTCGCTGGTGCCGAAAAAGTAGTGCTTTGCGAAAGCATAGCTTTTGCGCTCCGAAAGGATAGCTTTTGCGGCCTAAAAGCATAGCTTTTACCGTCCAAAAGCATAGCTTTTGAAAATCGGTTCGCATTCATCTGAAAATCAGCGAGATACAAGAATGTTTTTGCTTGTTGATTTCCTTGTGGTGCGCACCCTTCAATTGAATAGGCCTGGACCTCTCGGATTGGAGTTTGCGTGGAGACTGGCGGTAATGAAATTTTGAAATGTGACATATAAAAGCGAGGGCACTTCATCTCTGAGGTGCCCTCGCGCTAGCTGAAACAATATGGGCTTCACAGCCCTTTGCTCATTGTTGTTTAATAGATTGTTTAGATTAGGTAAAAAAGAAAATGTATTTGTGTTGTCTATTTGATTGTCATGGTATCGGTCATGGCTACATTGTTGCCGGTTTGCGGCTGGCCGATGGTGGCTGTCGTATTCTCTACAGGCTGGTTGAAGGCGGTCTGTAGGCCGTTGCCGAGCAGTACCACGAAGAGCACCACAGCTGCTGCACGGAGGAAGGGCATGAATCGCTGGGTCATGGAGAGCGTGCGGGCCTTAACTACAGGCTGTTCCTGAATCATGCTGAGGATGCGCTCGTCGAAGCTGTCCGACAGCTGCTCATCGCTCTGCTGCTGTTCGTAGCGGAACAGCGGGGCGTAAACCTGCAACTCAGGGTCGATATTGCTGCCCGAGAAGTAGTCTTGCAGCAACTGCTCTTCTTCAAGCGTGGTTTCGCAGTTGAAGTATTTCTCTATGAGTTGTTTCATTGTTGTTTAATTTTCTCTTTGATTGTTTGTCGGGCTCGAAAGATGTTGACTTTCACTTGCTCTTCTGTGAGCCCTAAGATTTCAGCAATTTCTTTGTATGCTTTCCCTTCCACATCGCGCAGCTGCATGCAGGTACGCTGTTTCTCGGGTAGTCGGTTCATTTGTGTGTGCACCCATTTGATTCGGTCTTGCCTGAGCAGTTGCTCCTCTATCGAGGTGTGGGTGGAGATTTGGGTGCTGAGCGCCGTTTGCTCGTCATCGAGCGAGATGTTTTGATGTTCGCTGCGCTTGAGGCGATCGAGTGCCAAGTTGCGGCAGGATGTCATCAGAAAACTCTCCATGTTTTCAATCTTATCCCACGATGCCCGTCGGTTCCATGCTTTGAGCAGTGTGTCCTGTACGATGTCTTCAGCTTCCTCGCGGCTCTGCACTATGCGCAGGGCGAGACGGAAAAGCTGATTCTTCAGCGGCAGGATGTCGTGTTCAAAAGTGACCTTTGGCATGACCTACTAATTATATAGACGATTGGCGGAGAGAAAAGTTACAAAAAATATGCTTTAAATTCTTCCCACTGCGGCAAAGGAGGCGACGCTCCTACTCCAAGTATGTGTATCCGTAGAGTCCGGAGCGGTAGTTGTTGAGAAATTCCTTGCCTTCTTCCAGTGTGATTTTTCCTTGTTTATAACTGCGATTTACCCACTGCTCAAGCTGGCGTACGAGCCGTTTGGGGTTGTACTGCGCATATTCCAGCACTTCCTCCACTGTCTCGCCGTCTATGATTTGCTCTATGTGGTATTGCCCGTCCTTCACGCTGACGTGCGCAGCATTCGTATCGCCAAAGAGATTGTGCAAATCGCCGAGAATCTCCTGATAAGCACCCACAAGGAATACGCCGATGTAGTACGGCTCGTTCTTCTTCAGCTTGTGCACGGGCAGCACTTGCGAAATGTTGCTGTTGACCACGAAGTTGGCAATCTTGCCGTCAGAGTCGCAGGTGATATCTTGCAGCGTGGCATTGCGTGTGGGCCGTTCGTCAAGTCGCTGAATGGGCATGATGGGGAACAGCTGGTCGATGGCCCAGGAGTCGGTGAGCGATTGGAACAGCGAGAAATTGAGGAAATACTTGTCGGCCATCAGTTTGTCCAGTCCCTTCAGTTCGTCAGGCATATGCTTGATGGTCTTGGCCAGCGCGTTCACTTCGTGGCAGACAGACCAGAACATTGACTCAATTTCGGCGCGCGTTTTCAGGTCGATCAGTCCGTGAGAGAACAGGTCGAGCGACTCTTCGCGTATCTGTTCAGCATCGTGCCAGTCTTCCATGAGTGTGCGCTGGTTCAGGTTGTCCCATATTTGATACAGGTCGCGTACCAACTGGTGGTCGCTATCCTTGGCTTCAAATTCCTCCGACATTTCGGGGAGCGTAGTCGTTTCGAGCACATCGATAATCAATACGGAGTGGTGGGCTGTGAGCGAGCGGCCGCTCTCGGTGATGATGTTCGGATGGGGTATGCCTTCCTTGTCAGCCACATCCACAAATTCGTAGATACAGTTGTTGACGTATTCCTGGATAGAATAGTTCACTGACGACTCACTATTCGACGATCGCGTGCCGTCATAGTCAACGCCAAGACCGCCGCCACAGTCAACATAATCGACATTGTAGCCCATCTTGTGGAGTTGCACGTAGAATTGTGCCGCTTCACGCAGTGCACTTTGTATGCGGCGGATTTTGGTTATTTGCGACCCGATGTGGAAATGGATGAGCCGCAGAGAGTCTTTCAGTCCCTTCTCTTCGAGCAGATTCAGGGCTTGCAGCAGTTCGGAGCAGGTCAGCCCGAATTTCGAAGCATCGCCACCGCTTTCGGCCCATTTGCCACTTCCGCTGGCTGCCAGCTTGATGCGCATACCGAGCATGGGGGTTACACCGATTTTCTTTGCCGTACGGGCAATGATGTCGAGTTCGTTGAGTTTCTCCACAACAATGAAGATACGCTTGCCCATTTTCTGTGCCAGCAGTGCCAGTTCGATATACGACTGGTCTTTGTAGCCATTGCAGATAATCAGCGCATCGCTCTGACACTGCAGGGCAATCACTGCGTGCAGTTCTGGTTTTGAGCCTACTTCCAGTCCAAGGTTGAATTTCCGGCCGTGGGAGATGATTTCCTCTACCACGGGTTGCATCTGATTGACCTTGATGGGGTAGATAATGAAGTTCTCCCCCTTATATCCATATTCCTTGGCCGCCTTTTGGAAACAGTCGGATGTTTTCTCAATGCGGTTATCAAGGATGTCAGGAAAGCGCAGCAACACGGGAGGCGTGATGTCGCGCAGCGCCAGTTCGTCCACCACTTCGCGCAAGTCTATTTGCGTTTTGTCCTTGCATGGTGTGACATAGACATTTCCTTTTTCGTTGATATTGAAATAGTTGATGCCCCAGCCATTGATGTTGTACAATTCGCGGGAGTCGTCAATGGTCCATTTTTTCATTTTCAAGTATCAATTATTAGTGGTCAATTCTTTAATTTTCTCTACAATGGTATGAATGCGTTGGTGGGTGTTGAGCACATCCACGTTGATGGTGTGTTTGGCTTGCTGATAGATGTGTTCGCGCTCGGCGAGATGTTTCTCGATGAATGTACGCAGTTCTTCTTCATTCTTCCCTTGCAGCATGGGCCGTTCGGTGCGTGCCATTTTCAAATGGCTTGTGAGCACATCGATAGATGCCTTCAGATAGAATGTTTCCCCCTGGCGGTTGAGATAGTCCATATTGTCGAAGAAACAGGGCGTGCCCCCGCCGCAACTCAGGATGATGTTCTCAAATTCGGCCACCTCGTGCAGCATGTTGCGTTCAATTATCCGAAAGTTTTCTTCACCAATGGTGTTGAAAAGCTCCGTAGCGGTAGTGCGCCGCCGGTTGCCGATGTACCAGTCGAGGTCGTAGAACGGCAGGCCGGTGGCTTTCGAGAGCGCGTGTCCCACAGTGGTTTTACCTGCTCCCATGTAGCCGATGAGGATGATGCGTTGCAAGGGGATTATTTCTTTTTCTGGCTCTCTTCAATGATTTTCATGCAATCGTCGAAGGTCAGCGCGTCAACTTGTGCGTGATATTTCTTGGGCAGTCGGTAGTTGGAGCCTTTGTAGGAGAGGTACAACCCATAGTGGCCGTTCATGATTTCCAGTTCCGGGTCCTCGCTGAACTGCCGCAAATGGCGCTTTTGTTGCTCCTCATGTTTCTCGTTGATGAGCTGCGTGGCTTCGCTGAGCGTAATCTGCATGGGGTCTGTACCCTTTGGAATCGAGGTATAGACTTTCTTGTGCAGCACGTAAGGTCCGAATCGTCCGGTGCCCACCACCACATCGTCGCCATCGAGCTGTCCGAGGGTGCGTGGCAGTTGGAAGAGTTCGAGCGCATCTTCGAGTGTGAGCGTGTCCATTGATTTGTTCTTGGGCAGTTGCGCAAAGCGTGGCTTCTCCTCGTCAGTGGCATTGCCGATCTGCACAACTGGTCCGAAACGTCCAATCTTTACAAATACGGGTTTGCCGCTCTTCGGGTCAACACCAATTTGGCGTTCGCCGGCTTTATGGGTGGTGCGTTCTTTCATCACTTTGTCCACCTCTGGTTCAAAGTCTTTGTCGAACTGTTGCATCATGTCGTGCCAGTCTTCTTTTCCTTCGGCAATGTGGTCGAACTGCTCTTCCACGCGGGCTGTGAAGTTGTAGTCCATAATGGCGGGGAAGTGTTGCATGAGGAAGTCGTTGACCACCAATCCTACATCAGTTGGCAGCAGTTTGCCCTTTTCCTTGCCGATTATTTCTTTCTTTGTGTGCTGCGCCATCTTTCCGTTCTTCAGGGTCAGGATGGTGTATGTCTGTTCGATGCCGGCTTTGTCGCCCTTGGTCACGTATTCTCTCTGCTGGATGGTGGAGATGGTTGGTGCGTAGGTAGAGGGTCGGCCGATGCCCAGTTCTTCCATTTTCTTCACCAGCGATGCTTCGGTATAGCGCAGTGGCGGCTGAGAGAAGCGCTCGGTGGCAGTGATTTCTTTTCCTTCGAGGGTCATGTTGAGCTCGAGGGCGGGCAGCATGGTGTGCTGTTCGTTCTCGTCGATATCGTCGTCGGTCGATTCACGGTACACTTTCAGGAATCCGTCGAAGCGAATCACTTCGCCCGTTGCCATAAACTGCTCGCTAATCGTTGTGCCGGTGATGCTCACCGATGTCTTGTCTATCTCAGCGTCGGCCATCTGGCAAGCCAGTGTACGCTTCCATATCAGCTCGTACAGGCGGCGTTCCTGTGCCGTACCGCTGATTTCCTGCCGTTCCATCGCTGTAGGACGAATGGCTTCGTGGGCCTCTTGGGCTCCCTTGGAGTGGGTGCGGTAGTGGCGCGGTTTGCTGTAGCGTTCGCCGTAGAGTGTACTGATTTCGTTTTTGCAGGCATTGATGCAGAGCGAAGACAGGTTGACTGAGTCGGTTCGCATATAAGTAATCAAACCGCTCTCGTAGAGATGTTGTGCCACCATCATGGTCTGGTTCACGGTGAAGCCCAGTTTGCGTGCAGCCTCCTGTTGCAGCGTAGAGGTGGTGAAGGGGGGTGCCGGAGTGCGCGAGAGGGGTTTTGTCTGGATGTCGCTCACGGTGAATTGTGCCTGGGCGCATCGCTCGAGGAAAGCTTTTGCCTCCTCTTCTGTCTTGAAGCGGGTGGCCAATTCGGCACGTATGGTGTTGTTCTTGCCGTCAATCAGCACGTCGAAAAGTGCTGTGACGCGGAAGTAGCGGTCGCTTTTGAAGGCTTGCAGCTCGCGTTCGCGCTCTACAATGAGGCGCACGGCCACACTCTGCACGCGTCCAGCCGAGAGTGCCGGCTTCACTTTTCTCCACAGCACTGGCGACAGCCGGAAACCGACCATGCGGTCTAAGATGCGGCGTGCTTGCTGTGCGTTGACCAGATTCATATCTATGTGTCGGGGCGATTGAAGTGCAGCCACAATGGCCGGCTTGGTGATTTCGTGGAAAACGATGCGCTGGGTGGTTTGCTCGTCAAGTCCTAACACTTCACACAGGTGCCACGAGATGGCTTCTCCTTCGCGGTCTTCATCGCTTGCGAGCCACACTTGCTCACTGCTCTTGACCAACTTGCGCAACTGTTCCACCACGTTGCGTTTTTCTTCCGGCACTTCGTAGATGGGTTCCATGGTGCGCTTGTCGATGCTCAGATCGTGTTTCTTCAAGTCGCGCACGTGACCATAAGAAGAGGTCACCTTGTATTCCTTACCCAAGAAGCGTTCAATAGTCTTGGCTTTGGCGGGGCTTTCTACGATAACGAGATTCTTGTACATATTAATTTGATATCTTACTATTCTTTATTATTTTTTTCGACTATTTGCGTTTTGCGGGGCAAAAGTACGCAAAACTTTTGCCATACCTTATTTATAATAGAGAATTTTTTTCATTTTTTTCTTTGAAAGGCCTTCTGAAAAGTTCGATAGCCTTTAGGCTAAGAGTTAAAATAATTATTCCTTTTGTTTGTAGTTCTACAAGAACAAGTTATTTTTGTAAAAAGAAAATTAGAATAACTTACAAGATGAAATTTAAATTATTCTTGCTATTTGTGTCTTTAGGGTTATGCCCATTTTTTACTGCACAGGCGCAAACAGAGTTATATCCCAGTCATTTTGATCTTGAGGAGGTAACCCTTCTCGATGGTCCATTGAAGACGGCTATGGAGAAAAATTTTCAGGTGTTGCTGTCCTATGATGTTGACCGCCTGTTAACTCCCTTTGTTCGCCAGTCTGGACTTGCAGAGACCACCCAGCAGAGTAGTCCTTATTATCAGTGGCTCTCTCTCCATCCCAACTTCGATAACTGGGGCGGCTCTGGTTTCGATTTGAGTGGTCATGTGGGCGGTCATTACCTCTCGGCCTTGGCGTTGGCTTACGCCGCTTGTCATGATGCGACGATAAAAAGTCAGTTGCAGGAGCGCATGCAGTATATGCTCAATGTGATGAAGGATTGTCAGGATGCTTACAATGATGACACCACGGGGCTCTACGGCTTTATTGGCGGACAGCCGATTAATCAGGCTTGGCGCGATCTCTACGCAGGCAGGACAACCACCATTCGCCAGTATTGGGGATGGGTGCCCTTCTATTGTCAGCATAAGATTTTGGCAGGACTTCGTGATGCCTATCTATATGGTAACAGCAGTCAAGCCAAGGAGATGTTCAAGAAGTTGGCCGACTGGAGCGTCAACGTGGTGAGCAATGTGAGCGATGCCGACATGCAGGCTTTCCTCGATTGCGAACATGGAGGCATGAACGAGAGTCTGCTCGATGCCTATCAACTTTTTGGCGATGAGAAATATCTTTTGGCAGCCAAGAAATACACCCATCAACTCATGGTGAATGGGATGCAGACACTCAACACTTCATTCCTCGACAATAAACACGCCAACACGCAGGTGCCCAAGTATATTGGTATGGAGCGTATCTTCGAAGAGGATGCTACCGCCACTACCTACAAAACGGCTGTTGAGAATTTCTGGACCGATGTAGCACTGAATCGCACCGTCTGCATTGGCGGCAACTCAGTGGGAGAACATTTCCTTGAGGCCCGTAACAGTAACCGATACATTGATCATCTGGATGGTCCCGAGTCGTGCAACTCCAACAATATGCTGAAGCTTTCAGAGATGATGGCCGACCGCACTCGCGATTCACGATACGCCGATTTCTATGAGCAGACTCTCTGGAACCATATTCTCTCTACGCAGGATCCGTCCACAGGCGGCTATGTGTATTTTACCACGCTGCGCCCCCAGGGCTATCGCATCTATTCCACTGTGAATGAGAGTATGTGGTGCTGTGTGGGCACAGGCATGGAGAATCATTCCAAGTATGGTCACTTCATCTATACGCACGATGGCGAAAGTGTGCTTTATGTGAATCTTTTCACACCCTCGTCGTTAAACTCCTCTCATTTCGTCGTTACACAGGAAACCTCTTTCCCCGACGAGATGAAATCCCGTCTCACCATAGGCAAAGCCGGACAATATACCATTGCTATTCGCCGTCCACAATGGACCACCAACCAATTCGCTGTTTTGGTAAATAATACACCGGCCACAGGCACCCTCCAAAATGGTTATCTCCTGCTGCAGCGCACATGGAGTGAGGGCGATGTGATTACCATTCAGTTGCCCGCAGAACTGCGCTACGAAGAATGTCCTAACTATTCGGACTATATTGCGTTTAAGTACGGTCCAATCTTGTTGGCTGCAAATGTTTCTGAGCAGGGCGAAGTGCTTCCCAATGAGTATGGACATGAGGGGCGCATGGATCATGCTCCAGGTTCTATGGCTTCTTCCAAGAATCTGACCTCCGCTCCCTTGCTTCTTGGAGATAGAGCCGATGTACTCTCACGTATCACGAAAGTGGAAGACAGTCAATTGCGGTTCACCATTGATGCCAGCCGTGCCGATGCGCCTACTTATAAGTGGACCACGCTCACGCTCCAGCCGTTCTACCAGATTCACCATGCTCGTTATATGTGCTACTGGTATCAGCAAACTCCCGAAAACTATGCCAACAGTTCTATGGCCGAAACCGAGGCAGCCAATGAGGCTCTGGCCAATCGCACCCTCGATTTCGTGGCTCCAGGCGAACAGCAGAGCGAGGCTGGTCATGAATACAATTATTCTTCCGACTCCTCCACAGGTAGTTACAACACCGAGCATTATCGCGATGCACGTGCCAACGGATATGTGCAGTACACCTTGGTCAATAATTCTGAGACGCGTGAAAACCTCAGCATTATGATGCGCTTCAATGTTGCCGATCAAGGGCGCAAGGCCACGCTAACCGTTAACTCCCAGACCTTGGCCGACATAACCATTCCCGCTACGGCAAAAGGTGTGGATGGCAATGGATTCTACAATATAGAGTATCCGATTCCGGCCAGCATGGCACAGGAAACCACGCGTTTCGTAGTGCGGCTCACGGCTTCGTCCACAACGCTCTGTCCAGGACTCTACTATGTTCGCCTGCTCTCTGGCCGTCCGTTTTGCGCTTCTGGCCAACCCACAATTAAAATTTCTAACGGCAAGAAAATCATCAGTCGGCATTGATGATTGCTCCCACTTGTCCATAAATCCGAATAATGCCGAGTTTTCTACGTTTACAATTGGACTATACATTGAACTTTTGCCCTCAGTGCGGCAGTGAGAATTTTGAGAAAACCAGTCAGCGCAGTTTTTGTTGTGCTGACTGCGGTTTTGAATTCTTTGTCAACGCGTCTGCAGCAGTGGCCTGCTTCATTGTGAACGAGCGGGACGAGGTGCTCGTGGTTCGGCGGAGCCGTGAGCCCATGCAGGGAACCCTCGACTTGCCAGGCGGCTTTTGCAACCCCGACGAGACGGTGGAACAAGCCGTGCGGCGTGAGGTGAAAGAGGAAACCAACCTGGAGGTGGTTCAGCAGGAATATCTCTTCTCCTTGCCCAACCGTTATCATTATAGCGGGCTTGATATTCCAACGCTCGATTTCTTCTTTCGTGTACGGGTGAAGGATGTGGCGCAGTTGTGCACAGCCGACGACGCTGCCGACGGGCGCTGGATGCCAATCCGCGAGCTTGAACCCGCGCTCTTTGGCTTGGATTCCATTCGTCAAGGTGTGGAACGTTTCCTTCATACTCAACTTTAAAATTCTGACGCTACAATATGAAAACTTCTTCGCTTGGCAGTCGTGTGCTGCGGTTTGTGAAAGACTGGACGCTGGCCGTGGCTATTTTTGGCGGAATGACCATTTACCTTATCTTTGCCACGATACCGCTACTGGAACCGGCTGCGGCAGTGTGTGGCCCCGTGTTGGAAACAATCTTCCCGCTGTTCATGATAGCCATTCTCTTTGTGGTGTTCTGCAAAGTTGATTTCCGGCAGCTGCGCCTGGTGGCGTGGCACGGGTGGGTGAGCCTTTTCCAACTGGTATTTGTTGCGCTGCTGGTGGGCATCACGCTGCTCATCCGTCCCGTGGGCGATATGCTGGTTGTGGCCGAGGCTGTGCTCTGCTGTGTCATAGCGCCCTGCGCCGCCGCAGCCCCCGTGGTCACGGGCAAGCTGGGAGGCCATTTGGAGCAGATGACCAGCTACGTGTTCCTTTCCAATTTTGTGGCCGCCGTGATGATTCCTGCGGCTTTTCCTATGATTGATCCCTCGGCCGACATTCCTTTTCTGGCTTCGTTTCTGCAGATTCTGCGCTCGGTGAGCATCGTGTTGCTGCTGCCCATGGCGCTGGCCTTCATCGTGAAGCATTATATGCACGGGCTGCACCATTGGATTGTCAGCATAAAAGACCTCTCGTTCTACACCTGGGCACTGTCGCTGTCGATTGTGAGCGGCGTGACGCTGAAGAGTATCTTCCACTCCGCGGCGCCGGTTGCACTCATCGCGGTGATGGCTTTCTTGGGGCTGCTCATGTGTATTGTGCAATACAGCGTGGGGCGGTTTGTGGGACATTATTTCGGTCGCGTTACAGAGTCTGGCCAGGGCTTGGGGCAGAAGAACACCGCGTTTGCCGTGTGGGTGGCGCTGACCTATCTGAATCCGCTCGCCACGGTGGGCCCAGGCTGCTACATTCTCTGGCAGAACATCATCAATTCCGTGGAGATTCACCGCTACAGTAAAAACGGTTCTTTACAGAAATCCTAACCATTTGATTTTCAGTACGTTGCAAAACGACTTTCAAAAGCTATGCTTTTGGAGCCTAAAAGCATAGCTTTTGAACGGCAAAAGGATAGCTTTTGGAAGGTAAAAGCATAGCTTTTGAAAAACGGGAGTTTAGCCATGCATAAATCATGGCCTATCTTTGCGGTTTTATCGACAGAAAATATGTACTTTTGCGGGGTATTAACAACCATGAAAAAGATATTTCAACTGTTTACCCTTCGGCGCGATGAGCGCTGGCCTGCGCTCGTGTTCGGTGCGCTGTTTTCCGTGTTGCACGGTCTGAACGTATGGCGCTATTGGGATTTGTTTTCCGTAGTTTCTTCGCACTATCATCGCCTGTTTGTGGGCAATTTCCGCTTTTCGGGTTTCGACCCGCTCACGTATGAAACCATTTCGGCCTGGACGCCGGCCTACAATGTCTATCGTCATCCGCTGCTGGCATTCTTCCTTTGGCCGCTCAATCAGTTGGACCAAGGGCTCATCATGCTCACAGGGTTGAATCTTGCCCAGGTCATTGTCTGCGCCGTGTGGGTGCTGGCTGCAGTCTATAGTTTCGTGTTCCTTTACCGGATTCTGCGCGAAGTTGTGGAAGTGAAGCAGTGGGATGCCTATCTGCTGGCCCTGCTGTTCTTCTCTTTCGCCTATGTGTTGACCACGATAGCCGTGCCCGACCATTTCTGTCTCTCGCTGATGTTGCTGCTGCTCACGCTTTACGTGGCAGGCCATCGACAGCGGCAGGGTAAGGGAATGAGCGTGCTGGAAGCCTTCCTGCTCTTTTTCTTCACGGCAGGCGTTTCGCTCAACAACGGGCTGAAGGTGTTCGCGGCAGCCTTGCTGACCAATCGCTGGCGCTTCTTCCGTCCTAAGTTCCTGCTCCTGGCCGTGCTCCTGCCGGCTGCACTGATGTGGGGCTTTGCCCGTTGGGAATATCGCACTTTCGTTTGGCCGAAAGAGATGGCTCGCAAGGCAGCAAAAGCCCGCCAGGTGAAGCGCGACCACGATGCCATCTGGCAGCAGTATGTTGATTCTACGGGAGCGAAGGACACAACTGAAATCCGCGCGGAGGTGAATAAGATTATTCGCCAGAAAGCCATTGAAAAATACCGCCGTGACCACCGTCAGGTGTGGAACCGCAACGCGGGCAAGCCCATTGCCAAGGGCGAGTTCTCGCGTTGGACCGATATATCGACGCCCCGCTGGGAATCAACAGTAGAGAATGTTTTCGGCGAATCTATCCAATTGCACGAAGATCACTTGCTGCAGGATGTGCTCCGCCAGCGACCGGTCATCGTGGAGTATCGCCACTGGTGGAACTATGCTGCAGAGTGCTTGCTCGTAGGGCTCTTCGTCGTGGGCATTTGGTGTGGCCGCCGAGAGCGATTCCTGTGGACGGCTCTCTCGTTCTTCGCGCTCGATGCCGCCCTGCATGTTGGTCTCGGATTCGGACTGAACGAAGTCTATATCATGACAGCCCACTGGGCCTTTGTCATCCCCATCGCCATTGGCTACCTCATGCGCTCCGCCCGCGGACCGTGGCTGCAACTCTCGCGCGTAGTTATTTTCTCGCTCGCCGTGTTCTTGCTTGTTCATAACGTCCAGCTCATGCTGCAGTTTATGCTCAAATAAATTCTCCGTGCCATCATTCTCGTCCTCCCCTTGTACCATGAAAGTTTCCATTCTTGTCCCAATATACAAAGTGGCGCCGTTTATCCGAATGTGTGCAGAAGCGCTCATGCAGCAGACCTACGCCGATGTGGAATACATCTTTGTGGACGACTGCTCGCCCGACGAGAGCGTAAGCATACTGGAGAATGTGATTGCCCGCCACCCCGAGCGAAAGGCAAAGGTGCAGATTGTGCGTCATGAGCAGAACCGAGGGCTCGGTGCAGCGCGTTTGACGGGGCTCGAACACGCCACAGGCGAGGCCATTATGTTTGTTGATAGCGACGATTCGCTGTCGGTCGATTTCGTGGAGCAACTCGTTCGCTGTATGGAAGAAACCGGAGCCGACATGGTTGACGCCCCTTATGCGCTCTGGGACGGAGAGAAAACGAGCAGCTTGATACAGCCTTTTGCCGGCAGGACGGATGTTTATCTGCGGCTGCTCCTATGCCACAACATGGAGTCTCCCCACATCTGGGGGCGCCTTTATCGTCGCCGGCTCTTCACCGATCATCATATCCAGCCAGTCGAAGGCATAGACTATGGCGAAGACCTCGCAGTGGTGCCACGCTTGTTGTACCATGCCCGCCGTGCCTGCGTTGCCTGCGGATACTATCTCTATCGCACAGGCAATGCCACATCCTATACGCACACCATCTCCGAGCGTGCCCACCAGAGTTTTCTGCGTGCCAACAAACTCATCTTCGACTTCTTCTTGTCGAAGCCCGACGCCCGGAAATACAGTGTAGCTTTGCGCATGGGTTTCGTTGATCTCTACCGTCATGCGGCACGTTTCCGTCTCTCCAACAATGAAATCAATCAGATGGGCGACTTCTGGAAAGCCTGCCCGGGTACGCGATTGTGCATTTGGCTATACAAAAAAGGCTGCTACCCGTTGGCAACAGCCTGTTATCTCTTGTCGCGACGTGTCTATCGCGAGTGGTTACTCCTTAGTAACGCTTGCGCAAAAAATTGATACATTCGCGCAGCATTTCGGGTTTTAAAACCCAGATTCCTGACAAATAGAGCGCACCGCCCATGCAGATGCGCGCCAAAAGCAACCACCAGAGCTGCCGGATGCCCTGTGTGGCATAGTAAGTGATGAGCATGGCCGACCCGGCAATCAGGAAAATAGGGAGCACATCCATCACAATATCGCGCAGTCGTACACCAATGAGCCGCTTGGCAAAGAACTGCCACACCAGCAGATAGGCAATGGTGAACACCGAGTAAGCCCAGACTGCCATGCGGATGCCACCCGATGCGCACACCACAACCAGCGCAATCTGTAAGAAAATCTGCACCGCGTTGACCCAAAGATACAAATCGCTGCGCCCACTGCTCACTGCCAGGTTCTGATACAGCGTGTAGAACGGCAGGAAAGCGCCAGCCAGACAGAGCGTTTGCATCAGTGGAACGCTCTCTATCCAGCGGTCGGTGATGGCCAAGACTATAAATTCTTCGGCCACCAATGCCAATCCCAGCATCACGGGGAAAGCAAGGAAAGCCGCGAAACGCATCATCTTGCGGAAGATGCGCACTTCTCGCTCTTGTTCTCCCTGAATACTGACCAACAGCGGTTGCGCCACTTGCGAGAGGGTGCCCGACACAAACGAGTGGGCCTGCGTGTTCCATTTGTTTGCCTGCGAATAGTTTCCCACGGCCGAAAGGGGGAACCAACGGCCAAAAATGAAGGTCAGCACTTGTGAAGAAAGCGTGTTGAGCAGATTGGTGAAAAGAATCTTCACGCTGAAAGCGAACATCTCCTTCACCGGTCCGAAGTCGATTTTCCAGCTTGGCCGCCATGCAACAAAGTAATACCGGCCTATGTTCAGCACCGCGATATAGACAATCTGCTGCCACGCCAGACTCCAATAGGCATATCCCTTCAAGGCCAAGAAGATGCCCAAACTGCCCGATAAAACCAGTGCCGACACGCTGGCAATGGCTATCTCGCGGTTCATCATCTGTTTTAGCATATAAGCATTGTGGGCAATGCCAAACGATGAGATTACGAAACTCAGAAAAACCACACGCGAAAGCAGCACCAACCGCTCGTCGTTGAAGTACCATGCAATCAGGGGAGCCGCGAAAAAGAGCACGGCATAGATGCAAAAGCTGGCCAAGATGTTGAACCAGAACACCGAGTTGTAATCGCGTGGCGTGGGATTCTTCAGGTTTATCAGTCCTTGCGTGAAGCCGCTACTTTGCAGGTTGCCCGCAATCACGGTGAAAATGGTAAGCACACCCACAATACCATAGTCCTCGGGCGACAGGAGTCGGCCCAAGAAAATGCCAATGACCACGTTCAACACTTGCGTGATGCCATTGTTCATTGCCCCCCAGAAGAGGCTTTTGGCGGTGCGTTGCTTCAGCGTTTGACTCATATAGGCCGCAAAAATAGCGATTTAATTTGATTGAGAAAAAATAAAATTGTACTTTCGCGCTCATGCAAGTAGTGACAAAAGAACAACAGCCGCGCTGGAATGCCATTATTGTGGATGTTTTGCGGGCATTTGATCAGATATGCAGAAAGAACGGACTGACGTATTTCTGCGGTGGCGGAACAGCCATTGGTGCGGTGCGCCATCATGGTATCATTCCCTGGGATGATGACATTGATCTGTTCATGCCGCGGCCCGACTACGACCGCTTCTTGTCTCTTACTGCCGAAATGGACTTGGGCGATTATGAAGTGCTCACACCATGGAACACGCTCAATTATCCGTTTCACTTCTCGAAAATGTGCAATCGCCACACCACACTGGTGGAGGAGGCCGACACGCCCTGTGTGACGGGCTTATTTATTGATATCTTTCCGCTCGACGGAACCGCTTCTGACTTGGATGAGGCTATCCGTCTGAAACGGCGTTTCCGCAAAATCAGCAACAGATTGGAAGCTATCTCCACCCACAATACCTTCCTCGAGTATTTGTCATTATTGAAAAACCTCAAGGAATGGGGGCGCTTCGCAACCAAGACAGTGGGCTTTTTCTTCCGTTCTTCCCTGCGCAAGTATCTTTTAGGTCAGATGGAACGAATCTGTAGAAAGTACGATTACCAGTCGGCCGAGAATGTTGTGGTGTACTGTGGGGTGTACGACGAGCGCGAGATTTATCCCAAGGCATGGGTCAGCGGCCAGGTGGAAATGGAGTTTGAGGGGCTGATGGTGCCGCTCTCTGTGGGTTATGATCAGTACCTGCGCCAGTTCTTTGGCGACTATATGCAACTTCCGCCCGAGGAAAAGCGGGTGTCGCATCATGTGAAGGCCTTTTTCGACCTCGACCATCGATGGGACTACAAGGAAGTAATGTCGCTAATGAAAAAAAATAAAGCGTGAAGAATTGTTTTGTGGTGGCGTTTCCACTCTGACAATTCTTCACGCTTTTTGTTATTATTCAGCGCGTTTATTTCTTCACTTTCAGTGCAATGGCGTAACCGCCGCCTGGTGCTGCTGTCAGACGGAGCACATCGCCCTGTTTCACGGTGCGTTTCGTGATGGTATAGTCCTTCGGATTGTCTTTATAGTGTGCGGTTTTGCCGTCGGCATAGATGGTGCACTCGTATTTCTTTCCCTTATCCAAGAAGTCAAGTTTGAGCATCGAGCGGTGGCCGTTTTCGTCGGCTTTGCATCCGATGAACCAGTTGTCAGAATTCTTTGCCTTGCGTGCCACGGTGATGTAGTCGCCAGGCTCTGCTTCGAGATAGCGTGAGTCGTCCCAGTCGCAGGCCACATCGCGTATGAACTGGAAGGCGTCCATGTACTTGGCATAGTTTTCTGGCAGATCGGCTGCCATTTGCAATGGGCTATACATGGTGACATAGAGTGCCAGCTGGCCCACGAGTGTGGAGCGCACATAGCTGGTATTGTCCGACCAGGTGTTGAGCTGAGTCTCAAGAATACCAGGCGTATAGTCCATTGGTCCGCCCTGCAAGCGGGTGAAGGGGAGAATCACGGTATGGTCGGGCTTGCTTCCTCCGAAGGCTTCATACTCTGTGCCACGGGCCGATTCGTTGCCTACAAGATTGGGGTAGGTTCTGCAGAGACCAGTGGGGCGCACGGCTTCGTGGGCATTGACCATGATGTGGTGTTTGGCAGCTTCCTTGATGCAGTAGAGATAGTGATTGTTCATGGACTGCGAGTAGTGGTGGTCGCCGCGTGGGATGATGTCGCCCACATAGCCTGACTTCACTGCATCGTAGCCGTAGCGGTTCATCAGCGTGTAGGCTTTCTCCAAATGGCGTTCATAGTTGTTGGCGGCCGACGATGTTTCGTGGTGCATCATCAGTTTTACGCCTTTCGAGTGGGCGTAGCGGTTGAGTTCAGCGATGTCGAAATCGGGGTAGGGTGTGACGAAGTCGAACACGTCTTGCTTCCAGCGGTTGGCCCAGTCCTCCCAGCCGATGTTCCAACCTTCCACGAGCACTTGGTCCAGTCCGTTCTCGGCGGCAAAGTCGATGTATCTTTTCACGGTGGCAGTATTGGCAGCATGGCGACCGTTGGGCTTTGCTTTTTGCCAGTCTATCTGGTCGATTTTAACGGAAGGGAACTCGTCGGTATAGTTCCACGAGGAGCGTCCAACAATCATTTCCCACCAAACGCCGCAGTATTTTGTGGGATGAATCCACGAGGTGTCGTCCAGTGCGCAGGGCTCGTTGAGGTTCAGAATCAGGTTGGAGGAAAGCATATCGCGAGCATCGTCGCTGACGATTACTGTGCGCCAGGGCGACTGGCAAGGCGTCTGCATATAGCCTTTCATGCCGGTGGCATCGGGCGTAAGGTGCGAGGTGAAGGTTCGGTTGTCGCTGCCGAGGGTGAGGTGCATCGTGGCATAGTCTATGCAGGCTGCTTCGTGCAGGTTGATGTAGAGCCCGTCGGGACTTTTCATCTGCAAGGAGGTTTGCACGGTGCTCTCCACGGGGTTCATCGAAGCGTTGTCCCAAACCACGGCGCTGTACATTCGCTCTTCGCTGCCCTCAGGGTATTTCTGCCCGCGCTTGAGCATATCGCGGTGTATGCGGTCGCGAATTTCTGAGAGACGTGAGGTCTGAATGGGGTATTCCTGGGTGTCGTAGTCGCCCGTGATCCACCAGGCCATGTGGTCGTCGGCCATCTGGAATTCAGTTTTCTCCTCTTTAATAATAAAATAGTTGAGGTCTTGCTGTTGCGGAAACTCGTAGCGCAGTCCCATGCCGTCATCGTAAACGCGGAAGCGGATGATGATTTCGCGGTTGGCCTGGGGTTGCTGCAGTGTTACGGCCAGTTCGTTGTAGTGGTTGCGGATGGTGCGGGTTTCGCCCCAGACGGGTGTCCATGTCTCGTCGAACGTCAGTGTTTTCGTGTCTTTCACTACGAATCCGTCCAGCAGGTCGGTCTCTGCCATGCCCTTCGAGGCATGGCGGTCGCGGGCAAGTTCCAGACCGAGATGTGAGGTACGAACCACGTCGCGGCCCTTAAACTGCAGCTGGTAGGTTGGCTCGCCTTTGTCGGTCAGGGCAAATTGGAGCGCTACGTTTCCGTTGGGCGATTGAATCTTCTGGGCTTGTGCATCAATGAAAATGAGGCAAGCTACAAGCAAGAAAAATGCTTTTTTCATGAGGTTGATTTTTGATAGGATTTCAGTGTTTTTTCAAAAGCTATGCTTTTACCTTCCAAAAGCATAGCTTTCGGGCTGCAAAAGCATAGCTTTTAGCGACCAAAAGGATAGCTTTTGGAAATCGGGCTTTTGGATTTGGTTTTGAATTATTGTAATTTGTTGATTATCAGTCGTGTAGAATTACTGCTTGCTGCGGCCCTACTGTGACGGTTCCTCCGCTGCAGGAATCGAGGCCCGAGGGGTCGATCATGCTGTACTGTGCCACGATGGTGTATTCGCCCTCGGGTATATTCACATCCACTGCTTCTCGGTTGGCATTGAGCAGCACGTAGATGTTGCGCCATGCGTCGCCGCCGGCGTGGTTTTTAAGTACGAATCCCACGAAGCAGGGCTGCACGGGCAGGAACTCCAAGTGTTGCCGCACCAGGTCGGCTTTGCCCAAACGGAAGGCGGGATGCTCGCGGCGCAGCTGCAAGAGGCCTTTATAGTATTCGAATACCTGTGGGAACTGATCTTTGTTGGCCCAGCAAAGTTGATTGATATCGTCGGGCGATTCGAAGGAGTTGTGCACTCCTTTTTTGTCGCGCAGCAGCTCTTCGCCACTGAGCATGAAGGGCACGCCCTGCGAGGTGAACACGGCGGTTTGGGCCAGAAGGTCCAAGCGGACGATTTCCTCGGTCGAAATGCCAGGAATGGATGCCTTCAGCCGGTCAACGAGACACATATCGTCGTGGCACGACACGTATGAGATTTGCTGCGAAGGTTCGCGCGTCCATGGTGTTTTCGAGTAGTTCACCTTGGTCATGTCCACACCATCGTGCTGAATGGCGCCCACAATGCCGAACTTCAGACTCTCCTCTTCACCGGCCAGCCCAGCGAGGAAGGCCCCCTTGGTATCGTCGGAGAACGGACCGCGCAGTGCATCGCGCATATCGTCGGAGAAGGCTCCGATGCCGTTCAGCTGCTGCGTGTGTGCCTTCATGGCAAGCAGTTCTTGCGGGTAGGCGCAAGTGCCGGCACTCCAGCCTTCGCCATAGATGTAGATGCTGGGGTCAATCTTGTCCACCTCGGCACGAATCAGATTCATGGTTTCAATATCGTGCACACCCATCAGGTCGAAGCGGAAGCCGTCGATGTGATATTCGTTAATCCAGTGTTTCACCGACTCTATCATGAACTGCCGCATCAGAGGCTGTTCGCTGGCCGTTTCATTGCCGCAGCCAGAGCCGTTGCTGTAGGAGCCGTCGGCGTTCTGCCGATAATAATAATCAGGGAAGGTGCGCTGGAAATTGGAGTGTTCAATATCGTAGGTGTGGTTATACACCACATCGAGAATCACGCGGATACCCGCTTTGTGTAGCGCTTGCACCATCTGTTTGAACTCACGTATGCGGCACGAGGGGTCGTAAGGATTGGTGGAATACGAACCTTCGGGCACGTTGTAGTTCACGGGGTCGTAGCCCCAGTTGTATTGTGGCTGGGCAAGGCGCGTCTCGTCAACCGAGCCGTAGTCGTAAGAGGGAAGGATATGGATGGCTGTGACGCCCAGTTCCTTCAAGTGGCTGATGGCCCAGGGCTCGGTCAGCGCTAAATACTTGCCAGGGTATTTCGCCCCTGGGCGGGCTATCGAGAAATCGCGGTGGTGCATTTCGTAGATGACTTGGTCCACTGGCGATTTCAGTTCCGGACGTCGGTCGGCGTCCCATCCTTCGGGGTTGGTGGCCGAAAGATTGATAATGGCACCGCGCTTACCGTTCACGCCCACTGCCTTGGCAAACACACCGGGAGTCTCGCCGCGACCAATGTCGAACGTATAAAACTTTCCTTCGAGCTTACCTTTCACCTTTGCCGTGAAAACATTGTCGCCGGCATACTTCATCTTCACCGTCTTGAAGGGCTTCTCACATTCACCATCGTTGTAGAGGCGGAGCAAGACCTTAGCCTTGGCATCAGCACAAACGCGGAACACAACATGGTTGTCGCGCACTTCCAACTGCTCAAAACCGTGAGCAACAGACTTCAGCGGGAATAGAATAAACGACAGAAGCATTGCAAAAACAAAATTTTTCATGGTGATATACTGGTTTTTCGTTATTCACCACAAATATACAAAAATCCACATAATTGCTAAATGATTTGCAGAAAAATGGAAAATTTAGGTTGTGCAACGGTTTTGCACACAAAAAAACGCTGCTACTCTCTTCGAGCGGCAGCGCTTTTCGATATGTTTAACTTAAAAAGGATTTCGAAAGAATGGAAACCTCGCGGTGTCCATGTTTCTGGTTAAACAATCTTTACCTTAAAAAAATAACTAAAAACCTAAATCTATTACTACTAACCTAAACAATCTATTAACTTTCCGATACTCACGTATCGTTTTCTGGTGCAAAAGTACGCCGATTTTTTATTCTGGCAACACTCCGTCAAACATTTCTTCAAAAAAGTGCCACGTTCTTGACCTATGTCAAAAATCATGATTTCCATGATGTTCCAACTGCAAGTCTATATCGCGCAGCAGCGTTTTTTTTGCGTTGGCGCGTGTAAAAACTAAATTATTAGTAACTTTGCGGTAGTATTAACAAATATATGCGCA
This sequence comes from uncultured Prevotella sp., assembly GCA_905234815.1. Taxonomy (GTDB): domain Bacteria; phylum Bacteroidota; class Bacteroidia; order Bacteroidales; family Bacteroidaceae; genus Prevotella. The sequence continues at coordinate 23,311 of CAJOIX010000011.1, forward strand.
CAACATGGAAAACATTCAAAAAAACTCCTACAGCGCCAACCCGCTCGTGGGTGCACTGAAGAAGCCGGCAGCGGAGTTTACCAAGGCCGACATCATGAATTATATACTCAACCATGACATCCGCATGGTCAACTTCATGTATCCAGGCGGCGACGGCCGGTTGAAGACCCTGAACTTTGTCATTAACGATCTCGCCTATCTTGAGACCATCCTCACCTGCGGCGAGCGAGTGGACGGGTCGAGCCTGTTCTCCTACATACAAGCTGGCGCCAGCGACCTCTATGTGCTGCCGCGATTCAGCACAGCCTTCCTCGATCCCTTTGCACAGATTCCCACTGTTACAATGCTCTGTGCCTATTTCGACAAAGACGGGCGGCCGCTGGAAACCTCGCCTCAGTACACGCTGCACAAAGCAGCCGAGGCCTTTCGGCAGGTGACAGGCATGGAATACGAGGCCATGGGCGAATTGGAATACTATGTGATCAGTGCCGATCAGGCACTTTTCCCCGCCCAAGACCAGCGCGGCTACCATGAATCGGCACCTTACGCCAAAGCCAACGAGTTCCGTACATTGTGCATGAAATACATTGCCCAGACCGGCGGTCAAATCAAATATGGGCATAGCGAAGTGGGTAACTTCACCATTGACGGGAAAAACTACGAGCAAAACGAAATAGAATTTCTTCCCGTACCCGTAGAACAAGCCGCCGATCAACTCATGATAGCCAAGTGGATTATACGCAATCTCGGTTATCAGATGGGCTACGACATTACCTTTGCACCGAAGATAACTGCCGGAAAAGCCGGCTCCGGACTCCATATACATATGCGGGCAGTGAAAGACGGCCAGAACCAGATGCTCCAAGACGGAGAACTCTCTGTCAGTGCGCGGAAGATGATAGCCGGAATGATGCAGCTGGCACCGGCCATCACAGCCTTTGGCAACAAGAATCCCACCAGCTATTTCCGTCTGGTGCCCCATCAGGAAGCACCCACCAATGTGTGCTGGGGCGACCGCAACCGCTCCGTGCTGGTAAGGGTGCCATTAGGCTGGGCCGCAAATATCGATATGTGTCGCGAAGCCAATCCGCGTGAACCCATGAGCCAATTCGACACCAGCCAGAAGCAAACCGTAGAAATGCGTTCGCCCGACGGGTCGGCCGACATCTATCAACTGCTGGCCGGACTGTGTGTGGCCTGCCGCCATGGATTTGAAATGGAAAATGCGCTTGAAAGAGCGAAAGAAACCTACGTAGATGTGAACATCCACGCCGCTGAAAATGCCGGACGGCTGGCCACTTTGGCACAACTGCCCGACTCATGTCAGGCCAGTGCCGACTGCCTGGAGCAGCAGCGCAGCGTGTTTGAAGCCTACAATGTTTTCGCGCCCGATATGATTAATGGTATCATAGCCCAACTCCAAGCCTTTAACGATAGAACCCTGCGCACTGATATTCAAGGCAAATCAGGCGATATACAAAAACTCGTGGACCGATATTTCCATTGCGGATAAACTCCTCTAAAGAAACTCTTAAAAACATTTTTCTGAATGCGCATACTCATTGTAAGCACCAGCGATGCCACAGGCGGAGCCGCCGTAGCTGCTCATAGACTGATGGAGGCCCTCAACAACAATGGCGAAAAGGCCCGTATGTTGGTCCGCGACAAACAAACGGACGATATCTCCGTGGTGAAACTGCCCCAACAGTGGCGCCATAAGTGGAGTTTCCTCTGGGAGAGACTGACCATTTTTAGCTGGCTTCACTTCCGACGGCACAATCTCTTCGGACTTGATGTGGCCAATAGCGGTGCCGATATTACGCAGTTGGACTGTTTTCGCAAGGCCGACATTATTCATCTGCACTGGGTGAATCAAGGTATGCTTTCACTGCGCGGCATCAGAAAAATTCTCGATAGCGGCAAACCAGTGGTCTGGACCATGCACGATGCGTGGCCATCGACCGCGATCTGTCATGTAACCATGGACTGTAAAAACTTTCAGACCATCTGTAAAAACTGCAAATATCTGCCCGACGGCGGCTCTGAGCATGATTTGGCTTGGCACATCTGGCGCAAGAAACTGTCGCTCTATCAGCATAGAAGCATCGCCTTTGTTGCTTGTAGCAAGTGGTTGGAGCGCGATGCAAAGCGCAGCGCCTTGTTCCAAGGACAGAGCGTTACACATATTCCCAACCCCATTGATACGCGAATCTTCTCGCCCGGCGATAAGAATCAAGCCCGACAACTGCTCAACCTGCCGCTTGACAAGAAGATATTGCTCTTCGTGGCTCAGCGAGTGAGCAACGAATTGAAGGGAATGGCTTATCTGCAGAAAGCTTGCAAACAGCTGTGCGAGCAGCAGCCGGAGCTGAAAGATCAGCTACATTTGCTTATCTTAGGTGGCGATAGCAGCGAGATGAACGCCGACGAGAGCGGTCTGACCTGCACGGCAGTGCCCTATACCTACGACCAAAGCGCCATTGTCAATATCTATCGTGCCGCCGATGCCTTTGTGTTGCCGTCGCTGTCGGAAAACCTTCCCAACACCATCATGGAGTCGATGGCCTGCGGTGTGCCCTGCATTGGTTTCAAAGTGGGCGGAATCCCCGAAATGATTGACCATCTGAAGAATGGCTACGTGGCACGCTACCGCTCAGCAAAAGATTTGGCCGAGGGCATCAGATGGACACTCTTCGAGGCTGATAGCAGCCAGTTGAGCCACGAGGCACTGAGGAAAGTGAAACAAAACTATTCGCAACAAGTCGTGGCCATGGAATATATAGAGGTCTATAATGAGGCGCTGGCCCAGAAACAATTGAAATTATGATAACTTTTACCATAGCAACCTGTGTGCGCAATGCCGAACAGCTCATTGGCAGAACAATCCAAAGCGTTGGGCAGCAGACCTATAACTACGTGCAGCACATCATCATTGATGGTGCTTCTACCGATGGAACACTGGCCATCGTGAAGAAATATCAGGAAGAAACGATTGCCGATGAAAGCCTGCACGATGTGACGGTCGTGTCAGAACCTGACCGCGGGCTGTACGATGCGATGAACAAGGCGCTGCGATTGGCCAGCGGAACCTATATTGTCTTTCTCAATGCCGGCGATACGCTGCCTTCTGCCGATACGCTCGAACTGCTTGCTGGCAGTGTGGGCGATGGCGAGCAGCTCCCCGGAGTGCTCTATGGCGAGACGGATATCGTGAACGAGGCGGGCGAATTTGTGCGCCATCGCCGACTGAAAGCGCCCGAGGTCTTGCGCAGCCGGTCGTTCCTGCAGGGAATGGTGGTGTGTCATCAGGCTTTTTATGCACTCACTGAGATTGCCCGACAGACGCTCTACGATGAGCGCTATCGCCTGTCTGCCGATGTTGATTGGTGCATCCGTGTGATGAAACAATCCGAGGCTGAGCATCGCGTACTGAAAAATGCCCACATGGTGTTGGTGCATTATCTCGAGGGCGGCATGTCGATACAGCAACATTGGCCGTCGCTCAAAGAACGGTTTGTAATCATGCGGCGCCATTTCGGCTTGCTGCCAACGATTGAACGGCACATCTGGTTTGTGTTCCGACAGCTGATTTTGAAGTGATAAGACATAAAAAAATCCCGCAAGGTTTCATGCTTGCGGGATTTTCTTTTTATCTGTATCGAACCATGTTGCCTGGTTTGATTTTTGTCTTGGCGTTGAAATTGTTCAAGCGGTAGATTGATTTGAGGTTCACACCATATTTTCTGGCGATGGATGAGAGCGTTTCGCCTTTCTTCACTTTGTGGAACTTACGTTCTACGCTTGCTGTCTGCTGCTCTTTGGCAGGTTTGAGTGTAGGTATTGCCACGCCGCGAACCTCTTCTGGTGTGTAGCTGCCGTTGCCTTGCTTGCCACGCAGACGGGTGGCTTCTTCCGATTCGCTGGCATAGGTGTTGCGGCGGAAGGTATAGACATCGGCTGTTACGTCCTGCGCACGGAAGTCGAAGAGCAGGGCAGGGTTGATGGGAATACCGTTCAGAAGGGTCTCAAAATGGAGGTGCGAGCCGTAGCTTCGGCCTGTGTTACCACCCAGACCAATCACATCGCCGGCGCGTACTTCCTGATTTTCAATCACGAGTTGCTTGGAGAGGTGACCGTAAACGGTTTCCAGTCCGTTGCTGTGGCGGATGACGACGTATTTTCCGTAGCCGCCTCTGTTGTATTTCACCACGCGCACTTTACCGCTGAAGGCTGCGCGGATGGTATCACCAGTGTACACTTTAATGTCCAATCCTTCGTGCCGACGGCCCCAGCGTGCACCGAAGTTGCTGGTGACAACGCGCGAAGTGGTGGGCATACAGAAGTTGCGCAGATTGATTTTGTAGCTTTCGGGTAGTTGTGCCTGGCGGTTGTGGACACGCTCGTTGCCCCATTCCTGTGTATCGAAAAGGGCATCAAATTCGTTGTCCTGACTAAATTTTCGGAGCATCAGTGTGTCGAGCACTTTCACTTTGCGATCGATGGGTGTCTGGCGTGCCAAGAGATCCTGTGCCGATGCGGATTGAGAACCCATCATCAGCAGCGATGCAAAGAGAAAAATTCGACTTATTCTTTCTATTTTCATAGCGTCATGTTTTATGTCTCCGATCTATTGTTTAGGCGTTTTGTTGACCGGAGAATCATCTGGGGTGAAACAAAATTTGCGCTGCAAAGATAGGAATAATTTTTGAACTGGTGGTATGATTAACAGTTTTTTTGACCTTTTAACTTATGGCCGACCAGTTGACGGTGGTATCTTTGAGGTCGTTCAAGCGGTTCCAAATGAGGCTGTTAGCCGCAGCCGAGCAGGTGGGGTCTTGCTCTATGATGCGCTGTGCTTCGGTGCGTGCGAGTCCAATCAGCTGTCCGTCTTGGGCCAGGTTGGCGAGTTTCAGATCGAAGGCCATTCCGCTTTGCTGTGTTCCTTCCAGATCGCCTGGCCCGCGCAGTTTCAGATCGGCCTCGGCTATCCTGAATCCGTCGTTGGTTTCGCACATGATATCGATGCGCTTTTGGGTGTCGGCCGAAAGTTTTGGCGGCGTAACGAGTATGCAGTAGCTTTGGTCAGCGCCGCGTCCGACCCGTCCGCGCAGTTGGTGCAGTTGCGAGAGTCCGAACCGCTGTGCGTCGATAATGACCATGACCGATGCGTTGGGCACGTTCACGCCCACTTCAATGACGGTGGTGGCCACAAGAATTTGTGTTTCCCGATGTAGGAATTTCTGCATTTCGGCCTCTTTCTCGGCAGGTTTCATCTTGCCGTGCACCCGACTGATGCTGAGGTCGGGGAAGGTCTCACGGAGCAGGTCGTAGCCTTCTTCCAAGTGGTGAAGGTCTATTTTCTCGCTTTCTTCTATGAGCGGATAGACGAAATAGATTTGTCGGCCCTGTGCCACCTCGGTGCGAATGCGCTGATAGAGGTTGGACATCTGGTTGGTCACTTGGTGAATGGTGTGCACTGGTTTGCGTCCGGGTGGCAGCTCGTCGATTACGCTCACGTCCAAGTCGCCATAGACTGTCATGGCCAGTGTGCGCGGAATGGGCGTGGCGGTCATGACGAGGATGTGTGGCGGCTGTACGTTTTTGTTCCACAGGCGGGCACGTTGAGCCACGCCGAAACGGTGTTGCTCGTCAATGACCACGAATCCGAGGTTGCGAAACTCCACGGTGTCTTCTATCACGGCGTGTGTTCCCACCAGAATATTGACGCTGCCATCGGCCAATCCTGTGAGCACGGCTTTGCGCTGTTTGCCTTTCACAATGCCTGTGAGCAGTTCTACGCGTATGGGCATATCGCCCAGAAATTTGCGGATGGTGGCAAGGTGCTGCTCTGCCAGGATTTCTGTAGGTGCCATGATGCAGGCTTGGTAGCCGTTGTCGAGCGCGATGAGCATGGACATCAGCGCCACGAGTGTCTTTCCGGAGCCTACATCGCCTTGCAGCAACCGGTTCATTTGCCGGCCGGAGCCGGAGTCTTGGCGTATCTCGCGGATCACGCGTTTCTGCGCGCCAGTGAGTTCAAAGGGCAGGTGGTCGTGGTAGAAGGTGTTGAAGAGGTCGCCTACCTTATTAAATATGTATCCGCTGTAGTGTCGGCGGCGGTCGTTGGTGTAGCGGAGAATGGCCAGCTGCACATAGAACAGCTCTTCGTATTTGAGCCGCATACGCGCACGGCTCACATCGTCGTTGGTCTGCGGAAAGTGGATGAGCCGGCAGGCGCTGTCGTGGCTGATGAGATGCAGGCGTGCGGTCATCTCGTCGGGAAGCGTTTCGGGCAGCGGAGTGCGCAGCTGCTGGATGAGGGTCTTGATCAGTCGTTCGATGTTTCGCGAAGTGAGCCCGCGTTTTTTCATCTTTTCGGTGGTCACGTAGTAGGGCTGCAGTCCCATGCTGGAGAGTTGCAGATTGGCCGCAGGCTCTATCTCGGGGTGTGTGAATTGCAGCCGGCCTTGGAAGATTCCAGGCTTGCCGAAAACGATGTATTCAGTGCCCACCTTGTATTGGTCGTAGATAAATTTCCGACCATTGAACCACACGAGGTCCACCACTCCGTGCCCGTCGGTGAAATGGGCCACAATGCGTTTTTTTCTGACGCCCATGTCGTATTCCTCGAAACTGAGTATGCGGCCGCGAATCTGTACGTGTGAGGTGTTGGCCGTCAGTTCATCGGTGGCGTATATCTTACTGCGGTCGATGTATTTGTAGGGATAGTATTCCAGCAAATCGCCCCACGTCTGGATGTGGAGTTCACGTTTGAGGAGTTCGCTCCGTTGCGGACCGACTCCGGGCAGATATTTAACGTCTTGATCTAACTGGGAATATCTCATGAATCTACGCTCTCCCTTTGCTTGCTCAGCCCTTATACATCATGCCGCTTTTCAGTGCGGCCACGGCTTCCTCGCCTACGATTTGTTGCAGAATGGCATAGCCAAAGGCCAGTGCAGCCCCAGGGCCATAGGCTGTGGTGAAGCGGTCGTCGATGGTGACGGGTTCGGCGGTGTAGGTGGCATCGAGCAGGAATTTTTCAAACCCGGGATAGCAGGTGGCTCGGTGCCCGCTGAGCAGCCCGATGCGTCCCAGTACCATGGGCGCAGCGCAGATGGCGGCAAAGTGGCGGTCGTGAGCATCGTGTTCGTAGAGCAGTTCGCGCAGCGCGTCGTGGTTGCACAGGTGCTCGGCGCCAGGCATTCCGCCCGGAAGAATCAGCCAGTCGGCATTGCCAAAATCGGTCACTTCGCTGAACAGTGCATCGGCCAGCACCTCTTGCTGCTGAGCGCTCATCACAGTGCGGCGGTCCATAATGCTCACGGTCGTAACCTCCTGCCCGCCGCGGCGGAGAATATCTACCGGCGCCATAGCCTCTATCAGTTCGAAGCCATCGGCCAGAAAAACATAAATCTTTGCCATGTTCTGTAGGTTTTATTTCTTGCAAATGTATGAAAAAAACGGGAATCTGGAGGCGAAAAACGGCAAATTTTTGGCGATTTGCTATACGCCTGTGTTTCAGCGAGTTACAGATGGCGTTTCAAAAGTTATGCTTTCGGGCTTCAAAAGCATAGCTTTTAGCGTGCAAAAGGATAGCTTTCAGGAGGTAAAAGCATAGCTTTTGAAAAATGATGTTTGAACGCATTTATTTTGCTGTAGTTAAAGTTTTTCTTACTTTTGCATTTACAACCGCTAATACAGATTGTTTTTATGCCAGAGAAACCCCTTTGCTTCGCACTTTTCGGCAACGAGTACCAATCGAAGAAATCGGCAGCCATCGAGGCTGTTGTTGCTTCGCTTCGCGCCCGTGGAGCGGAGATCTGTGTGGAGGAGCGCTTTGCCTCATTTCTCCGTGAGCTGCATCCGTCGTTGTTGGACGACTGCCGCGTTTTCCGCGCACCTGGTTTTGCGGCCGACTATGCCATCTCGCTTGGTGGCGACGGCACGCTGCTGAGCACGGCTGCCGCGGTGGGGCAGAGTGGGGTGCCCATTGTGGGCGTGAACATGGGACGGTTGGGATTCCTTGCCGACATTGCTCCCAGCGATTTTCCCGATGTGCTGGACGATATCTACCAAGGTCGCGAGCGCGTGGAAAGCCATACGGCCATCACCCTCGAGGCCCATTCCGCCACCACCACAACCCTCGGCGTAGCGCTCAACGATATTGCAGTGCTCAAGCGCGACAACGCTTCGATGATTACCATCGACACCCACGTTGACGGCGACTATCTCACCACCTACCAGGCCGACGGACTCATCGTGTCCACCCCGACCGGTTCTACGGCCTATGGCTTGTCGAACGGAGGTCCGATACTCGCCCCGACCACCAGCAATCTCTGTCTTACTCCCGTGGCTCCCCACAGCCTCTCGGCACGGCCCATCGTGGTGAGCGACGAGAGCCGAATCAAACTCCACGTGGAGAGCCGGTCGCACCAGTTTCTCGTGGCAGTCGATGGCCGCAGCATTCCGCTGCAGGAAGGCACCGATCTGACCATCAGCAAGGCTCCCTATACCATTCGTATCGTGGTGCGCAAAGCCCACCAATACTTCTCCACCCTGCGCGAGAAAATGATGTGGGGCGCCGATCAGCGTTAAAGCCGAAGCGTGCAGCTTTCTCATTCATCCCCCGTTCCGCTCGCAGTCATGTATAGAACCAGTTGAACTCCTTGAATTTTCCAGATATCCTTGAACTTCTTAAACATAAAATCTCTCTTCCGTCGCGATGATTCGCACTACAGCATCCGACAATTGCTGGGCTGGATTTGGGCAGCATCGAAAGGCAACCACCTGCAGGCCAGTCTCAACGCGCTGATCGGACTGCTCTCCGTGGCCGAGTCGCTGGCACAAGTATGGGCCATTCGCCGTGCCATCGATATAGCCGCAGGCCAGCGCCCGGGCAATGTCTATTGGGCCGTAGGCATCATTGCGCTGCTCTCACTCTGCAGTTTTGCACTGAGCATTTCGTCCATCTGGGTGAAAAACATCCTGGGCATCAAGGCGCAAAACCGTATGCAGCAACGTATGTTCGACCGCTTGCTGCGCTCAGAGTGGCAGGGGAAAGATAATCACCATTCCGGCGACATCATCAACCGTCTGGAAATCGACGTAAACCATGTGGTTAACTTCGTCACCGAAACCATTCCCAACATATTGAGCGTGCTGGTGCTCTTTGTGGCATCGTTCTGCTATCTCTTCAGCATGGATAATCGCCTGGCCATCGTCACCGTGATGATTGTGCCGGTGTTCCTGCTCGTCAGCCGAATCTATGTCCGGCGGATGCGATACCTCACGCGGCTCGTTCGCGAAAGCGATTCGCAGGTACAAAGCATCCTGCAGGAAACCGTGCAGAACCGTATGCTCATCAAGACGCTCGAACAAGAGCCCTATGCCGTGGACCGGCTGGAAAATAGTCACAGCCAGCTGCGCTCCAACGTGATTCGCAGCACCCGCTTCCGCGTGTTCTCCAACCTCACGGTCAACCTCGGATTCACCATTGGCTATCTCATTGCCTTTCTGTGGGCAGCCCTCCGCATGGCAGCCGGCACACTCACCTTTGGCGGCATGACTGCCTTCCTGCAGCTCGTGAACCGCATACAAGGCCCCGCCCGCAACCTCATGAGCGTAGTGCCCACACTGGTCAAAGTGTTTACAGCCGCCGAGCGACTCATGGAACTCGAAGAAGTGCCCCTCGAAGAGCAGGGCTCGGGCATCCATCTCGACGGTCCTGTGGGCGCTGAAATCAAGGACCTGTCTTTCCGTTACAGCGATGGCGACGAGGATGTGTTCTCCTCCTTCTCGTTCAATTTCCGTCCAGGCACCTGCACTGCCGTGCTCGGCGAAACCGGAGCCGGCAAGACCACGCTCATCCGCTTGCTGCTGGCACTCATTCAGCCCACCAGCGGCAGCATCACTTTCTACAACGCATCGCAGCGCATGGCCGTATCTCCGCGCCTGCGTTGCAACCTGGTCTATGTGCCTCAGGGCAACACGCTCATGAGCGGCACCATTCGCGACAATCTCCTGCTGGGCCGTGCCGAGGCTACGGAAGAAGAAATGTGGAGCGCTCTGTCGCAAGCCTGCGCCGAATTTGTGCACGAACTGCCCGATGGATTGGACACCCACTGCTCAGAATCGGGAGGCGGACTCTCCGAAGGACAGGCTCAGCGTATTGCCATTGCACGGGCCCTGCTCCGCAAAGGCAGCATCATGCTCTTCGACGAGGCCACCTCGGCCCTCGACCCCGATACCGAGCGCCGGTTGCTGGCCAACATACTTTCCACCCACAACAAGACCATTATTTTCATTACCCATCGTCCCGCCGTGGTGGAATACTGCGATGAGGTACTCACCATAAACCATACTAATATCACACCAGAGTCATGATTAAGAATATAGCCGTAGTGCTGGCCGGAGGAATTGGCACCCGACTCGGACTTTCCACGCCCAAGCAATTCTTCAAGGTGGCAGGCAAAATGGTCATCGAACATACCGTCGATGTGTTTGAACGCAATCCGCATATCAACGAAATCGTGATTGTGTCAAACCCGATGCTTGTGGCCGACCTCGAAAACATCGTTCTTCGCAACGGATGGAAGAAAGTGACCCACATATTGAAGGGCGGAAAGGAACGCTACGACTCGTCGCTGGCTGCCATCCGAGCCTTCGAGGGCGAAGAAGTAAACTTGATTTTCCACGACGCTGTGCGTCCGCTGGTCAGCCAGCGCATTGTCGATGATGTGGTCAAGGCCTTGGAAACCTATCAGGCCGTGAATGTGGCCATCCCCACGGCCGATACAATCATCGACGTCGAGGGCGACTTCATCGACCATATCCCCGACCGTTCGCGCTTGCGCCGAGGACAAACGCCGCAGGCTTTCCGCTGTGCGGTCATCGCTGAAGCCTATCAGCGGGCACTGAAAGATCCCGATTTCCGCACCACCGACGACTGCGGCGTGGTGCGTCGATACATGCCCGAAGTGCCCATATATGTGGTGGCTGGCGAGGAAACCAACATGAAGCTGACCTACAAGGAAGACACCTACATGATGGATAAATTCTTCCAACTGAAGAATACGGAGATCAACAACATTGCCATCGATGCGTCGTTGCTCGCAGGTAAGGTTATTGTCGTGTTCGGAGGAAGCTACGGCATCGGCAAAGAAACGGCCGATTTGCTGGAAAAATACGGCGCTACCGTACATCGCTTTGCGCGCAGCACCACCCATACCGACGTGAGCCGTCAGGCCGATGTGGCACGCGCTTTGGCCGAAGTGAAAGCGCAAAGCGGACGGATAGATGGAATCATCAACACTGCCGGTGTGCTCAACCGTCAGCCGCTCACGGCCATGGACGATGAAACGATTGTGGCAGCGGTGAACACAAACCTGATGGGCACCATCCATGTGGCCAAGGAAGGCTATCCCTATCTGAAAGAAACGCGCGGCCGGCTGATATTTTTCACCTCCTCATCCTATACCCGCGGCCGAGCCTTCTACTCTATCTATTCCTCCACCAAGGCTGCCATCGTGAACTTTGTGCAGGCCATAGCGCAGGAATGGGACATGGACGGCATACGGGTAAACTGCATCAATCCCGAGCGGACAAAAACACCTATGCGCCTAAAAAACTTCGGCACGGAGCCCGACGATACGTTGCTCACTGCCCAGGAGGTGGCCGAAGCCACAGTGAAAACACTGCTGAGCGATTACACCGGACAAGTGATTGACGTTCGTAGGAAATAAACAAAAAAAACAGTACCTTTGCAACAGAAAAATACTATAAATATAAAAATATGCAAAAAGTAGCATTAATTACCGGTATTACCGGACAGGACGGCAGTTATCTGGCCGAGCTCCTGTTGGAAAAAGGTTATGAAGTGCACGGAACAATCAGACGAAGTTCTGTCGATTTCCGTGAGCGAATAGCTCATCTGGAGGGTAAACCACACTTCCATCTTCACTATGCCGACATGGGCGACTCCATGTCTATCTTGGGCGTGATAGGTAAAGTAAAACCAACTGAGATTTACAACTTGGCCGCTCAGAGCCATGTGCAGGTGAGCTTCGATTCGCCCGAGTTCACGGCCGATGTAGATGCAGTAGGCGTGTTGCGCATTTTGGAGGCTGTACGCCAATTGGGCATGACCGAAACTTGCCGCATCTATCAGGCCAGCACCAGCGAACTGTATGGAAAAGTGGAGGAAGTGCCTCAGAATGAAAACACTCCCTTCCACCCCTACAGCCCTTATGCTGTGGCCAAGCAATACGGCTTCTGGATTGTCAAGGAATACCGTGAGGCCTACAATATGTACTGCTGCTCAGGCATCCTGTTCAACCATGAGTCGGAGCGTCGCGGCGAAACCTTCGTCACCCGCAAGATTACGCTGGCTGCTGCCCGCATCTCACAGGGACTGCAAGACTGCCTGTATCTGGGCAATATGGACTCGCTGCGCGACTGGGGCTATGCCAAAGACTACGTGGAGTGTATGTGGCTCATCCTGCAGCAGGACACACCAGAAGACTTTGTCATTGCCACTGGAGTGCAACACAGTGTGCGCGAATTCACCCAACTGGCCTTCCGCTATGCGGGCATGGAACTGCGCTTCGAAGGCGAGGGCATCAACGAGAAAGGAATCGTTGTCAGCGGTCCGGAGAAACTCATCGGAAAGACTGTCGTTGCCGTGAGCGAAGACTTCTATCGTCCCACCGATGTGGTCAACCTCTGGGGCGATCCGACCAAGGCGAAAGCCAAGTTAGGCTGGAATCCCAACAAAACCAGCTTCGAAGAGTTAGTCAAGCTCATGGTAGAGCACGATATTACCAAGATTGCAGCTGAGGGAGCCGCCGCCAAAGTTCGCACCAACCTCGCTGAGTACCTCGAAAAAGGCATCGTTAAGTAGTATAACATCTAAAGACACGAAAGAAACGAATTATATTAGTGTTTTTCGAGTATTTCGATGTAGATAAAAAGTTATGCTGTTATACCCTGAGGAGTCATACAAGATTACAGGTGCCATTTACGAGGTTCACAAAGAATTAGGTCCTGGGCTTTTGGAAAAGGTTTACCAAGAAGCCCTCGAAAAGGAATTAAAACTTCAGTGTATTCCTTTCGAGCGTGAAAAGAGCTTCACCATTATGTATAAAGGTGAAGAGCTCGAACAGAAGTACATTGCCGACTTTGTATGTTACAACAAGATTGTTGTAGAACTAAAAGCGGTCGATGAACTCCTTCCAGTTCACCAAGCACAAGTCATTAACTATTTAGCCATTACAGGCTATAAATTAGGACTGCTTGTGAACTTCAACGATCAAAAGATAAAACCAGAACGCATAGTTCGGTATTAGTGTTTTTCGAGTATTTCGATGTAAAAAAATAATTCTAATGGAAAAGAACAGTAAGATTTATGTTGCGGGGCACCGCGGCATGGTAGGCTCTGCCATTGTGCGTGAATTAGAGCGGCAGGGCTATACCAATATCATCACACGCACCCACAAGGAACTCGATCTGACACGGCAAGCCGATGTCGAGGAATTTTTTGCCAAGGAAAAACCCGAATACGTCTTTTTGGCAGCAGCCAAGGTAGGCGGCATCGTGGCCAATCAAAGTGCACTGGCCGATTTCATGTACGACAACATGATTCTGGAGATGAATGTCATTCACGCCGCATGGAAGAATGGCTGTAAGAAACTGGAATTTCTCGGTTCGTCGTGCATCTATCCACGTCTGGCACCACAGCCCATGCCTGAAAGTTGCCTGCTCACAGGCTCGCTCGAAAAGACCAACGAGGCCTATGCACTGGCCAAGATCAGCGGACTGAAATACTGCGAGTTTCTCAATCGCCAGTACGGAACAGACTATATCAGCGTGATGCCCACCAATCTCTATGGACCCAACGACAACTATCATCCCGAGCACAGCCACGTGCTGCCTGCGCTGATTCGCCGTTTCCACGAAGCCAAAGAGCAAGGCGCCAAGAGCGTTACCTGCTGGGGCGACGGCTCGCCCCTGCGCGAATTTCTCTATGTTGACGATTTGGCCAATCTGTGCGTATTCCTGATGAACAACTACAGTGGCAATGAAACAGTCAATGCCGGCACAGGCAAGGAATTGACCATCAAGGCGCTGACCGAGTTGGTGGCCAAAGTGGTGGGATATGAAGGCGTTATCGAGTGGGACACCACCCGTCCTAACGGCACACCGCGGAAACTCTTGGATGTATCGAAGGCCACAGCCTTAGGCTGGACCTACAAGACCGAACTGGAAGACGGAATCCGTTTGGCCTACGAAGACTTCCTGTCAAACCCCATGCGGGCCGAGCGATAAACAAACAACAAACAAGCGATAAACAAAAAGTGGCGCAGCACTGGTTTCCCCAGCCTCGCGCCACTTTTTCTTTTACCTCCCCTTGACAATACAAATTGATTAAATTCCAATTATTTGCACAGTGTTAAAAGAATTATTTCGTAACTTTGCCACAGTATCGCCCCAACGCCGCAAATGGCACCAGCCACGGCAGAGCCCTGAGCGCAGGGCGGCGGTATGATTTTAGTTGGAAATTAATTATAGCGTTAGTGCTATATTCGATGGTGTCCTAGAACCTTGCAATTTCAATCGACATCCAATGTTTCGAATAAGTACCAGCGCCTACGTGATAGCGTGGGCTGGCCTTATCAACATGGATGGGTTTTGCAAGGACCTTAGGACATCGATAGGGGCGGTTCACGCTTCTTTTGTGTTCCAAGGTTCTTGCTTGCTGAACCCATCATCATTCGAATAGATAGTCCTTTCGCTCCTAAAACTATTGCGTAGATATGGCAGACATACCTATTAATTCCCATTTTTTTACTAACCGAGATGGGAACACATTGATGAAAGAGTTTGAGGGCATTCTGGAGAATAACCCTCAAGTGAAAAACCTTGATGCCGTTGTAGGCTTTCTCCGGGCATCAGGCTATTTCTCTTTGCGTCCCTTCCTTAATAATATTAATAAAGTACGTATCCTGATTGGCATTGATGTTGACAAGTACATCGCCCGCGCCCATCAAAAAGGAGAACTCTTCTTTGGCGCAGAGGAAGAAGTGAAAGAAGAATGCCTGAGACTGCTGAAAGAGGACATCGAAACTTCGCACTATACCAAGAAGGTTGAGGACGGAATGCTCCAGATGGTGCAGGACTTGATTGACGGCAAACTGGAACTTCGTGCCCATCCCTCCAAGAAGATTCATGCCAAACTCTACATTCTTTATCCCGACAATTATAACAAGCATTGCTTTGGCGCAGCGATTACAGGTAGCAGCAACCTGAGCGGCAACGGCCTGGGTATTGGTCAAGATAAACAATATGAGTTCAATGTCAAACTGGAGCGCTACGACGATGTGCAGTTTGCCAAAGACGAGTTTGAACTGTTGTGGGAAGAGGCTAAGAACGTGCCTATCAACGCAGAAGACTATCAGGGCGCACTCGACAAGACCTACCTGAAGGGCGACGTCACTCCCTACGAACTGTATATCAAGATGCTGATGGAATACTTCAGCGACCGCGTGCTGGCCATAGACCAGGAAGACCCCTTCGATATGCCTGAAGGCTATAGCAAGTTTGACTATCAGGCAGATGCTGTAGTGGAAGGCTATCAGAAACTGATACGCTATGACGGTTTCTTCCTGGCTGATGTGGTTGGTCTTGGCAAAACGGTCATTGCTACGATGATTGCCAAGAAGTTCCTGGTGGAGAACGGCCCCGAGCACACCAAGATTCTCGTGGTTTATCCACCAGCCGTTGAACAGAACTGGAAGACAACGTTTAAGGATTTCGGTATCGACAAATATACCCGTTTCGTAAGCAACGGCAGTCTCGCAAAGGTGCTTGACGAAGACAACTATGACTACTGGAATGCTGACGAATATGACTTGGTACTGGTTGACGAGGCTCACAAGTTCCGCAATCATACCACTGGTGCCTTCAATCAGTTGCAGGAAATCTGCAAGATGCCTCGCCTTGAAACAGGCTATATTCCGGGCTATAAGAAAAAGGTGATGCTGATTTCAGCAACGCCCATGAACAACACGCCAGCGGATATCTACTACCAGATACTGATGTTCCAAGACCCACGTCATTGCACCATCGATGGTGTGCCCAACCTGACAGCCTTCTTCTCGCCTTTGGTGGTGGAGTTCCGTAAGTTCCGCAAACAGGAGAACTTCGACCTAAAAGAGTTTAAGAAGCTGGCTGAGAAAGTGCGCGACAGGGTCATCAAGCCTCTGACCGTTCGCCGTACAAGAACCGATATCGAGAACATCGCGCGATATAATAAAGATGTGAACGGATTCCCCAAAGTTGACAAGCCAATCAAGAAGGATTATGAGTTGAACGACCACTTGGCCAACCTCTTTGAGAAGGCGATGCACATTCTTGACAAAGAACTGACCTATGCCCGTTATCAGGCCATTGCCTATCTGAAGCCCGATGCTGCCCCTGGTCTCTACGACAATGCGGAGGTTATCAGCCGCAGTTTGGCAGGCATCCGCAAAAACGGATTGGTAAAGCGTCTGGAAAGTAGCTTCTATGCTTTCTGCAAGTCGCTGAAAGCATTCCGTCAGGCTAACGAGAACATGATAGACATGTGGGAGAATGACAAGATTTTCATTGCTCCCGACTTAGATATCAATGCGCTGATAGAGGCAGGCTGCAGCGAGGAAGAGATTGAGCAGAAGATGAACGAGAAGGCAGAGGTGAATCCCAAGAATGCCTCCTTCAAGCGCGAACACTTCGATGAGGATTACATCGAGCAACTTAGACACGACCAAGCATTGCTTGACGATATGTGGCTGGAATGGGAATATATCGATGACGATGACGACTCGAAGTTTGCCAAGTTCGAAGACTTGCTGAAGCATGAACTATTCAAAAAGGAGCACGATCCAGAAGGAAAGATTGTGGTATTCTCAGAATCTGTTGATACGGTAGAATACCTGCAGCGACGCATTAATCGCCCAGACGTATTGGTGATTTCTTCCCAAAACCGCAGTCAACTGTTCAAGACCATCCGCGAGAACTTTGATGCCAACTGGAAACAGAGAAAAGACGACTATAACATCATCCTGACAACAGATGTGTTGGCAGAGGGTGTCAACCTGCATCGCTCGAACATCATCATCAACTACGATACGCCTTGGAACGCTACCCGTCTGATGCAGCGCATAGGTCGTGTGAATCGTATTGGCTCTACGGCTGGCATCATCTACAACTACGTGTTCTACCCGTCTCGTCAGGGTAATAAGGAAATCAAACTCAACCAGATTGCGTTGAGTAAGATTCAGACCTTCCACACGACGTTTGGCGAGGACAATCAGATATATTCTACTGAAGAGATTATTGACCGTGACCTCGATAAGCTCTTCAAGGAA
>CAJOIX010000012.1 GCA_905234815.1 uncultured Prevotella sp.
AATAGCAATTTTTTGTGCTGCCAACAGCAACATCCCACCTTTATATTATACGCGCACGCGCGAATTGTGTGAATATCTGGCTGCCGAAGGCCACTCGGTCATCTTCGGCGGTTGCGACGTGGGACTGATGGGCTGCGTGGCCCACAGCATGCACGAGGCCGGCGGGCGCATCATCGGAGTGGTGCCGCGCATTTTCATCAACAATCCGCAGCGCCCCCTGCCCTATCTCGACGAGCTGATTCCATGCGAAAACCTCAGCGACCGAAAGGATATCATCATCAGCCGCGCCGACGTGTGCATCGCGCTGCCAGGCGGGGTGGGCACACTCGACGAGGTGTTCCACGTGGTGGCGCAAACCAGTGTGGGCTACCACCAGAAACCTACCATCCTCTACAACATTGATGGATTTTGGAACCCGCTGCGACTCGTGATTGAGCAGATGAGAGAAAACGGAATGTTGCGCGATAATCTCGACCAAATGTTGCGCTTCTGCGACACGCTCGACAGCCTCTCGGAAACGCTCCGAAAACTCTGACTTTTCAAAAGCTATCCTTTTGGCCTTCAAAAGCTATGCTTTCGGACGGCAAAAGCTATGCTTTTAGAGCGCAAAAGCATAGCTTTTACAACCAAAAATTTATATCGCTGAAAATCAGCGGTTTACGTTTCGCTCTACCGTGACAAGATAAACGCCTGTCAGAACGAGGACCGCCGCCAAGGGTTTGTCCCACGACCAATGGTCTTGCCCCCAATAGATGGCCACCACCGATGCCACCACGGGTTGCAGGTTGGTGTAGATGCTCACCGATGTGGCCGACAGATAGCGCATGGCGTATGGAATGAAGAAATAGCCCAGCACCGTGGCCAGCACAACAATGAACAGCAGCGCACCCCAGCCAAGCCATGCCTCGCCGGCGGGCCACTGGGCAAAGAGGGCCGACTGCGGCAGCTCACCCCACGACACGGGCAACACCATCAGCGCAGAAATCAGAAAGAACCATTTCATCTGGCTCACCGCACTGTAGCGCTGCGACACCTGTCGCGTGATGATCAAATAAACCGCCCAGGCCAGCAGGCTCAACAGAGCCAGCGAAATGCCCAGCACATCGTTGCTGCCGGCTGCCGATTGCCAGCGAAGCACCACCATCAGCAACGCGCCCGCTATTGCCAATGCCACTCCAAGCAATTTTCGCAGATTGATTCGCTCACCAATAAACAGCGCCGCGAGCAACATCACCGCAATGGGGCACAACGTGGCTATGAGCGAATAATAGACCGGAGTGGTGAACTTCAAGGCCCAGGCCGTGAGCGTCTGCGAAATCACAAAGCCCAGCACGCCGCCAAGAAGAATGACAAACAGATCGCGACGGGCAATCCGCTCCTTCGGCAGAAAACACGCTATCAGCCAAAACAGCACTGCCGCTCCAACGCAGCGCGCCGACATATACGACATGGGGGACAACCAGTGTTCTAACAAGTATTTCGTGATGGGCACGCCCAAACCAAAAATCACATTTGCCAAAATAATGCCCACATGGGCTTTCCATACATTTTTCATCGGTTATAAACGGTTTGCGGCGCGAAATTACAATTATTTAGTTACTTTTGCCCTATGAAGCGCGAAAAAGCTTTCGTAAAAGCTCACCTTGGCGACGATGTGCGAACACTCGCACTGCAAGCCAGCAGATACCCCGACATGGATATGCCGTGGGCACTGCAGCAGATAGCCGGCTGGCAAACGGCCAAAGAGAAACTGCCCACGTGGGCCGCCATCGACGCGGTGGAATATCCCGTACACCTCTCCATGGAACAGTGTTCGTCGGAACAAACGGCACACTACAAAGCGCGGCTGGCCCAGCGACTGCTGCGCGACGGACAACAACTGCTCGACCTCACGGGCGGACTGGGAGTTGACTGCAGTTTTATGGCACGACATTTTCACAGTGCCATCTACGTGGAGCAGAACGAAACGCTCTGCCAATTGGCGCAACACAATTTTGCTGCGCTGGGACTTGCCCACATACAAGTGGTACACTCCACGGCCGAAGCGTTTCTCTCTACACTCGCCCCGCAAGACTCCACACTCATCTACCTCGACCCTGCGCGGCGCGATGCCGCGGGCACACGCACCTATTCCATAGAAGATTGCACCCCCAATCTCTTACAAATGAAGGCAGCACTGCTGGAGGCGGCCAACGTGGTGATGGCGAAACTCTCGCCAATGCTCGACTGGCACCGTGCCGTGGAACAGTTGGACGAGGGCGGCCGCTGCGTGACGGAAGTACACATCGTGGCCACAAAGAACGAATGTAAGGAGCTGATTCTGATACTAAAAAAAGATGCAGCAGAGCCGCTCGCGCTCTACTGCATAAACGATGAACAGGAAGAAATCTTCCACCCTGCGGCTGACGCTACGAACAGCGCGGCTGCGCCCATGCCTCAACCGGCCGAACTGCTCTATGTGCCCAATGCGGCGGTGATGAAGAGCGGATGTTTCGCACAACTGGCGCAGCGCTATGCGCTCGCAGCCGCCGCCGAACATTCCCACCTTTTCTTCTCCAATCAGATCGAAAAAAAATTCCCAGGCCGCGTCTTTCGCATAGAGCGCACCAGCACCATGAACAAGAAAGAGCTGCGCGCCTTTCTCGCTGGCGTTGAGCGGGCCAACATTGCCGTGAGAAATTTCCCGCTGACGGCCCAGCAACTAAAAAGTCGCCTCCGTCTTTCCGACGGCGGCGACCAATATATCTTTGCCACAACACTCGCTGATGGCACCCATCAACTTTTTCTCTGTCAGAAAATTTCTGAATAATGCTAGTGCCGACGGCAAGAAAATTTGGTTTAATGTCTCTATGCGCAGAGAGAAAAATTCGCAATGAGACACAACGTTTTAATATTTCACGTCTAATAGAACTGAGACAATTCATTTAAGGTATCTATACCACACATAATAGAAATCACCTTCGTAGGTGATAAGAATTTCAACATCACGCCCTTCTTCTATCTCGAAGGCTATTGACCTGATTGCTTTAAGTGCTTCAGAGGCATTTCCTTTTTTTCCTTTACGGCAAAATACCCAACCATCGCCAGCGGGTGCCGTGGGAGTGGATACTTTCTGAATGGTAGATGGCTGGAGAAGACCCGCCTTCTTCTCGTTTAATGCGTCTATCAAAGCCTGGCAGATAAGGTATTTATATTCATTGAGTACAATGAACTCCTTGTCTTCTGCATAATAGGAAATGTAATCGCTTTCATAATTGTCAGCAGGTTTATTCGTAATCAAGCTGTCAACAATACTTGCCAATCTTGGCGCAAAAGAGTTTACAGGAACTGCTGATTCTTCATCAGTTACACCTGCGAGATCCGCTACGCTGTTGCCGGAAGAACAACTCAGCAAACCAACACTGAAGATGCAAATCAGTGCGAAAGAATAAATCTTTTTCATTTTCTTTGTTTTTTTAAGTTAATAAATACAGTAAAAGCCTTTACTTATCTTTTCTTTCGAAAGATTGATGCAAAGGGAAAAATCTTTTACGCAAAAAACAAATTTTTCTTTTACACTTTTTACATCTCTACTCAATGTAAAAACATGTATCTCTTTTATTGAAGAAGATTTAGACTAACGCGTACATCTTTTACACTCAGTTGGTCTTTATGAATTTTATACGCTCGTCGAAACTTTTTGCACCTGATTGATTAAACAATTTTTGATTCAGCGCAGCGCGCATATTTGTTAATCGCTGTGGGGAAATTCCTAAAAGTATGGATATTTCTGATGGGAGGAAGCGCAATTTGGAAAGGAGACATATCAGCATTTCCTTGAGTGTAAGATTTGCAGATAAATTCAATAATTGTGATTTGAAGGCAGGCCAGATGGTATCAATGAATTGATTCAACTCTTCCCAATGTTTATCTGTAGGCTGCAACCCACGACTGGCAAACTTGTGCAACTGCTGAACAATTTCTGCATTAAGCACCTGAAGGTCTATATTAAAGGCTTCATCGCAATCTTGTGCCCTGTTGTACTGCGATAGGAGAGCTTGCAATTGAGTGATTTTTTCTTCTTTATCTTTGATGAATGTTTCTTTATCCTGCAACAGATTCTCCATTTCTTGCCGTAGCGTTGTGTATTGCTGGAGAGTATCAGAATAGGCAATGTTAGCTTTGATTAGTTTTTCGCGGGCTCTCTGCTGTTCTCTCTTCCACTTGAAAAACAGCACTAAACCTATGATGAGATTAATGACAATGAAACAGAGCACTATACGTATAAAAGTGCGCCATTTCATCCGTTTCGCTTGAACAACTTCTTCAGAATGATTGTAATCATAGTCAAACTGTATGCTGTTTATTTCTGAAACATATTCTATATATGCTTCTGTATAGGGTTGTGAGTATTTCTCAATTGAGTCATTTACGTTTTTCTTAGTATAGATGGACTTTAATCCTCTATAATAATTAAAGTCATCTCCCACAGACGTGAGCCTACGATAATAATTCTCAGCGCTGTCTAATTGCTGAAGCGCTTCATGATATAATCCTTTCCGATAGTACACATACGCCTTCTCAGCATTGGCAGTAGCAGTATCTCTCCGCTCTACCCAATTGGCATATATTTCATATTGAGAAAAGTTTTCTTCGGCTTTTGTGGTATCTCCTTTGTTTAGATAAATGAGCGATAAGGTTCCGTGCGACTTAAAAGCGTTGATTGTATCTCCATGAGCCAGATATTGCAAGCTGGCGGATTCTAAACATATAAGTGCAGAGTCTAAAATATTCAATTCGTAAAATACTTCACCCTTCTCTCTTTCGGCTTCAAGAGCCGATAGACTATCATTGGCTTTGAGCGCATACTTCTCTGAAAGTCTAAAGAATTGTAACTGGCGAGCTGGAGAATTTACTTTCCTAAAGAGTTTTCCCATTTCAGCATAGACACGACTCAGTGTTTGATAGTCGCACCGTCTGTTATTGGTGTCAGATGCTTCGATGGCTCGATGAAAATGGCGCAAGGCCAGTGTGTCCATACCCTTTTCGGCATAGGAGCAGCCCTGTTCGTAGTTGGCTTTCATGTCTTCGCCCTTTCGAGAGCAAGAACTCAATAGCAGTACGAGAAGGAGGAGAAAGAAAACGGGACTTTTCATTGGTTTTATCTTAAGGCCAAAGCGCGATTCTCAGCGGCTTCCATCTGTTCGCGCTCACCTGGCCCTTTATCGTTCTGTCCGCAGAGGTGGAGTATGCCGTGGATGATGACGCGATGCAGTTCCTCATCGTAGTCCTTGTGGAAGAGTTCGGCATTAGAGCGCACCGTGTCGAGCGAGATGACCAAATCGCCGTTCAGCGTATCGCCTTCACAATAGTCGAAGGTGATGATGTCGGTGTAGTAATCATGGCCCAAGTATTCGTTGTTGACCTCGAGAATCTTCTCATCGTTGCAGAAGAGGTAGCCAACATCGCCTACCTTTTTATTATAAGTTGCTGCCACACGACGAATCCATGCCGATGTTTCGCGGCGACGGATTTTTGGAAATGCGATATTTTCGCTTTGATAGGTAATCATTTCTTAGTGAGTTTTTTGCGGATGCGAGAGGAGGAAACAAGTTTCAGTTCCTTGCGGGCGGGCAAGAGGAGCGTTTCTATGCCTCCATGCTCATAGTTGTATTCGGCCTGACGGCGCTCGTAGAGAAAATCTTTCATGGTGCGCACACCTTTCACTATGCACGAGGCTCCTGTGCGACGGGCCAAGTCGATAGTCATATCGTGGTAAACCTCCACGCTAATGCGTTGATTTCCAGCATATCGCTGCCGAATGGCGGCAAGCCGTTCCTCCTCGCTGAAGAGGTATTTTTTCTCTGGATTCACACCAATGCCAATGACCAGCCTGTCGAAAAGCTGCAGTGCTCGGCTGGCAATATCGGCGTGCCCCTCGGTGAATGGATCGAAGGAGCCTACGAAGAGGGCTATACGCTGTGTGTCACTCATCGAACAATCGGGGTTGCTGAGGGTCGGAATAGATGTTGCGGCCCATATGCTCATAGGCCAGGGCTGTGGCTACACGGCCACGCGGGGTACGCTTGATGAAACCTTCCATGATGAGGAATGGTTCATATACTTCCTCGATGGTGCCCGTGTCTTCGCCAATGGCTGTGGCAATGGTGGACAGACCCACCGGACCACCACGGAATTTATCGATAATGGTGAGTAAAATCTTGTTGTCTATTTCGTCGAGACCGTACTGGTCTATGTTCAATGCCTTGAGCGACATCTTGGCAATGAATTCGTCGATCGAGCCATTTCCCTTCACCTGAGCGAAATCGCGCACACGGCGCAGCAAGGCGTTGGCTATTCGGGGCGTTCCACGCGAACGGCGGGCAATCTCGAACGCTGCTTCTTCATGGATGGGAACCTGCAGAATCTGTGCACTGCGCTGAATGATTCGCGCAAGCGTTTCCGGTGCGTAATACTCCAGGTGCATATTGATACCGAAGCGAGCACGGAGCGGAGCTGTGAGCAGACCGCTTCGGGTGGTGGCACCAATCAGCGTGAAGGGATTCAGGTCTATCTGGATAGAGCGGGCCGAAGGACCTTTATCTATCATGATATCAATGCGATAGTCTTCCATGGCCGAGTAGAGATACTCCTCAACCACAGGCGACAGTCGGTGAATCTCATCTATGAAAAGAACATCGTTGGGCTCAAGCGAGGTAAGGATGCCAGCCAAGTCGCCAGGTTTGTCGAGCACAGGACCACTCGTAATCTTAAAACCTACACCCAACTCGTTGGCAATAATGTTGGACAGCGTGGTCTTGCCCAGTCCGGGAGGCCCGTGCAGAAGCGTATGGTCGAGCGGTTCGCCACGATATTTGGCAGCCTCGACAAACACTTCAAGGTTTTCCACTACGGTTTTCTGGCCACTGAAATCGTTGAAACGCAGCGGACGAAGGGCGTTTTCAAATTCTTTCTCGCCCTGCGAAAGTTGCTCGTTACGTATATCGAAATCGTTCATATTCATCCATTTAAATCAGCGCAAAGATACGTTTTTTTTTCTACTGCGAAGTAGTTTCCTTGACAGTTTTTTCGCAGCGGTTTCAAAACATCAGTTCTCAACACGCAAACCGCTGCATCGGACGGTTGCAGAATAGCTTTTATAAAACTTGCACGGATATTCCGAATTTTATTTGTACTTTTGCAGCCGCAAAGAGCAACCGCAGCAAGATGTTGCTTAAAGGACTCGCCCTTTGATAAGTAAATGAGAATTAGTCAATAAAGTTAAAAGTCACATCTCCTCATGAGTTATCTCTTCTCTTCAGAATCAGTATCGGAAGGCCATCCCGATAAAGTGGCCGATCAAATATCAGATGCCCTTGTTGATCAATTTCTGGCTTACGATTCCTCGGCACGCTGCGCCATCGAGTCGTTCGTCACAACAGGACAGGTATGCATCATGGGCGAAGTGCGCTCCGAAGCCTATATCGACTTGCAGACCATCGCACGCCGCACCATCAACCGCATTGGCTACACCAAGTCGGACTACCAGTTCGACGGTAATTCCTGTGGTATTCTCACCGCCATTCACGAACAGAGCGCCGACATCAATCAGGGTGTTGACCGCGCCGATGAAGAAGACCAAGGTGCCGGCGACCAAGGCATGATGTTTGGATACGCCACCAACGAGACGGAAAACTATATGCCCGTTTCTCTCGATCTGGCTCATCTCATCATGCGTACCCTGGCCGATATTCGCCGCGAAGGTAAGCAGATGACCTATCTCCGTCCCGACGCCAAGAGCCAGGTGACAATAGAATACAGCGACGAAGGCATTCCACAGCGCATTCACACCATCGTGGTCTCTACGCAACACGATGAGTTTGCCAGCGACGAGTCGATGCTCGAACAGATTCGCCATGACGTAATCAATATACTCATGCCTCGAGTGAAGCAACAAATTCATTCGGAGAAAGTGCTCAAACTGTTCAACGACGACATCACCTACTGGGTCAACCCAACAGGTAAATTCGTCATTGGCGGCCCCCACGGCGACACTGGACTCACCGGTAGAAAAATCATTGTGGATACCTACGGAGGAAAAGGCGCACATGGCGGTGGTGCTTTCTCGGGAAAAGACTCCTCGAAAGTGGACCGCTCAGCAGCCTATGCCGCTCGCTACATCGCTAAAAACATGGTCGCAGCCGGTGTGGCCGACGAGATGCTCGTACAAATCAGCTACGCCATCGGTGTGGCAAAACCACTGAACATTTTCGTCAACACCTATGGCCGCTCGCACGTCAATATGACCGACGGACAGATAGCCGAGAAAATCGGCCAACTTTTCGACCTTCGACCGAAAGCCATTGAACGCACACTCAAACTGCGCCAGCCCATGTATCTCGAAACAGCCGCCTACGGCCACATGGGACGAAAGAACGAAGTGGTGAAGAAAACGTTCACCTCACACTATCATCCCACACTCGAACTTGAAGTTGAACTCTTCACCTGGGAGAAACTCGACCGCGTTGACGATATCAAAAAGGCCTTCACTCTGTAAAAACAGAGGAATCACAATTTTCTTTCCTAAAATTGCCTGCTACAAAAAATTATTATACCTTTGCAAGCCGAAAGAAAAACTATACTGACCTATTGTCAAAAGCAAGAGAACACCCAATCAGCAGATGATTAAAAAAATTCTTATCTCACAGCCCCAACCCAGCAGCGAACGTTCGCCTTACTACGACATTCAGAAGAAGCACGACGTAGAGATTGTGTTCCGCCCCTTCTTCAAAGTGGAAGGACTCACAGTGAAAGAATTTCGCGAACAGAAGGTTAGTCTTCTCGATCACACCGCTGTAGTATTCACTTCGCGCCACGCCATCGACCACTTCTTCACTCTGGCCGAGCAAATGCGCATTAAAATTCCCGATGACATGAAATACTTCTGCATCCTGGAGACCATTGCACTCTATATGCAGAAATACATTCAATACCGAAAGCGCAAGATCTTTTTCGGCACTACAGGTAAGATTGACGACCTCATTCCGCAAATGGTGAAGCACAAGACGGAAAAATTCCTCGTGCCGCTGAGCAGCGTACACAACGACGACATCAAGAACCTGCTCGACCAAAAGAAGCTGAAGCACACAGAATGCGTGATGTACCGCACAGTGAGCAACGACTTCACCGAAGAGGAAAAGAAAGCCTTCAATTTCGACTTACTTGCTTTCTTTAGCCCCACCGGCGTAAAGGCACTGCTGAAAAATTTCCCCAACTTCGAGCAAGGTGATATTCGTATCGGGGCCTTTGGTTCTTCCACGGCACGTACTGTGAAAGAAGAAAATCTACGACTCGACTTCGAAGCCCCCACTCCCGAGTATCCCTCAATGACCAGTGCGCTCAATGCTTACCTTGCTGCACAGAAATAACGTCCAATGGAAGAAGCCGCAACATCTCGGCAAACACTCAAGAAAACAGAGCGACTCCATCTGAAAAGCCAGATAGACCGTCTCTTTGGTGGCGGGCATAGCCGCTCGTTCACTTCCTTTCCACTGCGAGTGGTTCTACAAGAAATTCCTTTCGACGAGACAACACCTCATGCTCAGATACTCGTCAGCGTGCCGAAACGACACTTGAAGCACGCCGTCGATCGCAACCGAGTGAAGCGACAAGTGCGCGAGGCCTATCGGAAAAACAAGCAATCGCTCCTTGCATTGCTCGCCGCAGAGAAGAAAGCCCTCGCCATTGCATTCATCTGGATGGACCGCCATATGCACTCCAGCGCTGAGATAGAAACCATTGTTGTGCAATTGCTCAGCCGCATAGCTGAAAACATTCAGTCAAGATGAAGCAAATTATCGCTTTTCTGCGAAAAACTGTCGTATGGCTGCTGATTCTTCCTATACGATTCTATCAGCAAGCCATATCACCCTACACCCCACCCTCTTGCCGATTCACGCCCACTTGTTCGGAATATGCCCGACAAGCCATCGTGAAACACGGACCGCTAAAAGGCCTCTGGCTCGCCATCAAGCGATTGATGCGCTGCCACCCGTGGGGCGGAAGCGGCTATGACCCCGTGCCTTGAAGCACACCTGCATCAACAAACCACTATCTCCACCAATCTCGAAACATCTAAACGAATAAACAACTGAATATGAAAAACTTTGTTGAAGAACTGCGCTGGCGCGGAATGCTGGCACAGATAATGCCCGGCACAGAAGAGTTTCTGCAAAAGGGAATGGTCACTGCCTACCTTGGCACCGACCCCACTGCCGACTCTCTGCACATTGGTCACCTCTGTGGCATCATGATGCTGCGCCACTTGCAGCGCTGCGGACATAAACCCATCATCCTCGTAGGCGGCGCCACGGGCATGATTGGCGACCCCTCGGGCAAGAGTCAAGAGCGCAATCTGCTCGATGCCGAAACCCTCTACCACAACCAGGAATGTATCAAGCGCCAAGTGGCAAAGTTTCTCGATTTCGACTCGAAGGAGAAGAATGCCGCCGAGATGGTGAACAACTACGACTGGATGAAGGATTTCACCTTCCTGGATTTCGTCCGTCTGGTGGGTAAACACATCACCGTGAACTACATGATGGCCAAGGAAAGCGTTCAGCAGCGCCTGAACGGTACCGCACGCGACGGCCTTTCGTTCACAGAATTCACCTACCAGTTGCTGCAAGGCTACGACTTTCTGCATCTATACCGCGAGAAGAACTGCCAGCTGCAGCTGGGTGGCAACGACCAATGGGGCAACATGACCACCGGCACCGAACTCATCCGCCGCACACTGGGCGCCGAGGCAGAGGCATATGCACTGACCTGTCCGCTCATAACCAAGGCCGACGGCAAGAAATTTGGCAAGACAGAGAGCGGCAATGTGTGGCTCGACCGCAACCGCACCACACCCTATGCTTTCTATCAGTTCTGGCTCAATGTGAGCGACGACGATGCCGAGCGCTACATAAAAATCTTCACCTCGCTCGAAAAAGACGTGATTGACGCTCTCATAGAGGAGCACCGGCAGGATCCGGGACGCCGCACACTGCAGCGCCGGCTGGCCGAAGAAGTGACCGTCATGGTACACTCGAAGGAAGACTTAGACATGGCCATCGAGGCATCGAACATTCTCTTTGGCAAAGCCACGAAGGAAAGTCTGCTCCGACTCGACGAACAAACACTGCTGGATGTCTTTGAAGGCGTGCCGCACTTTGAAATTTCGAAAGCCGAATTAGGCCAGCCCGCCGTTGAACTTTTCACTTCCGACAACTGCAAGGCATTTGCCAGCAAGGGCGAGATGCGCAAACTGGTGCAGGGCGGTGGCGTTTCGCTCAACAAGGAAAAGCTCGAAGCCTTCGACCAGACCATTACCGCCGACGATTTGATTGACGGAAAGTATCTGTTGTTGCAGCGCGGCAAGAAGAATTATTTCCTCATCACCGTGAAATAATTCCTCCCCTCTCCCGCCAACAACAATACCCTCTCAATACAATACGGACAGCCTCGTTTCCCATCAACCGGAAGCGGGGCTTTTTCATGCATTCTAAGACCTATTTTCAAAAGCATAGCTTTTAGGCGTCAAAAGCATAACTTTTGGCCTGCAAAAGCATAGCTTTTGAAAAGCAAAAGAATAGGTTTTGGAAATTCAGCAGATTTTTCCATTGATTTATTTCCCCATATCACTGATTTTTACTATCTTTGCTTGCTTTTTTATAGATACAACAAAAATGTCAGAAAATCAACAACAAGTAAACAACTATTCCGCCAGTAACATCCAGGTGCTCGAAGGCCTGGAAGCCGTTCGTAAGCGCCCCGCCATGTATATTGGCGATATCAGCGAAAAGGGACTGCACCACCTGGTGAACGAAACAGTCGATAACTCTATCGACGAGGCCATGGCTGGCTTCTGTAAGAATATTGAAGTGACCATCAACGAGGACAACTCTATCACCGTGCAGGACGATGGACGCGGTATTCCCGTTGACGAACACGAGAAGATGCACAAGTCGGCACTCGAAGTAGTGATGACCGTGCTGCACGCAGGCGGTAAGTTCGACAAAGGCTCTTATAAAGTATCGGGCGGTCTGCACGGTGTAGGCGTGAGCTGCGTGAATGCCCTCTCCACCCACATGAAGTCGCAAGTATTCCGCAATGGTAAAATCTATCAGCAGGAATACGAGAAGGGCAAGCCTCTCTATCCCGTGAAAGTGGTTGGCGAAACCAACCTGCAAGGCACCCGCCAGCAGTTCTGGCCAGACCCCACCATCTTCACCACCACAGAATACAAGTACGACATCATTGCCCGCCGTATGCGCGAATTGGCATTCCTCAACGCAGGCATCACCATCAAGCTGACCGACTTGCGTCCCGACGAAGAAGGCAAGCTGAAGGAGCCAGAGGTGTTCCACGCCAAGGAAGGACTGAAGGAATTTGTGAAATATGTTGACCGCCACCGCACAAGCATCATTGGCGAGCCCATCTGCCTGAAAACAGAAAAAGACGGTGTGCCCATCGAAGTGGCCTTGCTCTACAACAATGACTACAGCGAGAACATCCACTCCTATGTGAACAATATCAACACCATCGAGGGTGGTACGCACCTGACAGGTTTCCGCATCGCACTGGCCCGTACGCTGAAAAAATACGCCGACGAAAACGACCAGCTGCGCAAGCAGATTGAAAAAGCCAAGATTGAAGTGGCACAGGACGACTTCCGCGAAGGTTTGACAGCCATCATCTCTGTGAAAGTGGCTGAACCTCAATTCGAAGGTCAGACCAAAACAAAACTCGGCAATTCAGAAGTGAACGGCGCAGTACAAAAAGCCGTGGGCGAAGCCATGACCAACTTCTTGGAAGAACACCCCAAAGAAGCCCACACCATCTGCGAAAAAGTAATTCTGGCCGCTACAGCACGTATCGCTGCCCGCAAAGCCCGCGAGAGCGTACAGCGCAAGAACCCAATGGGCGGCGGTGGACTTCCCGGCAAGCTGGCCGACTGCTCTAACAAAGATCCCAAAGAATGTGAAATCTTCCTCGTAGAGGGTGACTCCGCAGGTGGATCGGCCAAGCAGGGCCGCGACCGCCATTTCCAAGCCATTCTGCCCCTCCGCGGTAAGATTCTCAACGTAGAAAAAGTGCAATGGCACCGCGTGTTCGAAGCCGAATCGGTGATGAACATCATACAAGCCATCGGCGTGCGCTTCGGCGTTGAAGGCGAAGGCGACAAGGAAGCCAACATCGACAAACTGCGCTACGATAAGATCATCATCATGACCGACGCCGACGTCGATGGCTCGCACATCGACACGCTCATCATGACGCTCTTCTATCGCTTCATGCCGAAAGTTATTCAGGAAGGTCACCTCTACATTGCCACACCGCCTCTCTACAAATGTACCTATAAAAAAGCATCTGAATACTGTTACACTGAGCAACAGCGACAAGCATTCATCGATAAATACGTAGAAGGCCGCGACGACGACAAAGCCCTGCACACACAGCGATACAAGGGTCTGGGAGAAATGAACCCCGAGCAACTCTGGGAAACCACCATGGACCCCTCTACACGTCTGCTGAAACAGGTAACCATCGAAAACGCAGCCGAGGCTGACGAAATCTTCTCCATGCTCATGGGCGACGACGTGGAACCACGCCGGCGATTCATCGAAGAAAACGCCACCTACGCCAACATCGATGCATAACATATCAAAAAATTAAGAAAAAAAATATCATGGCAAAGAAAGCATTACTCATGATTCTCGACGGCTGGGGCATTGGCCAGCACGGCAAAGGGGATGTCATCTACAACACACCCACTCCCTATCTCGATTATCTCACAGCCATCTCGGCCCATTCTCAACTGCAAGCATCAGGCGAGAACGTAGGTTTGCCCGACGGACAGATGGGCAACTCCGAAGTAGGACACCTCAACATCGGAGCCGGCCGCGTGGTTTATCAAG
This sequence comes from uncultured Prevotella sp., assembly GCA_905234815.1. Lineage (GTDB taxonomy): Bacteria > Bacteroidota > Bacteroidia > Bacteroidales > Bacteroidaceae > Prevotella. Next base: position 13,944 of record CAJOIX010000012.1, read on the forward strand.
ATCTGGTGAAAATCAATCGCGCCTGCAAAGATGGCTCCATCCTACAGAACAAGCAAATAGTTGAAGCCTACAGTTATGCCAAGCAGACCGGCAAGAAACTCCACCTGATGGGTCTGACCAGCAACGGCGGTGTCCACTCATCGCTCGACCACCTGTTTAAACTCATCGAAATCGGTAAAGAATACGGCCTGGAAAAGACCTTCGTACACTGCTTCATGGACGGTCGCGACACCGACCCGAAGTCGGGTATCGGCTTTATTGAACAGTTGGAAGACATCTGCAAAGCCAACAATGCCCATATAGCAAGCATCGTTGGTCGTTTCTACGCAATGGACCGCGATAAGCGCTGGGAACGCGTAAAGGAAGCCTACGACCTCATTGTTGAAGGAAAAGGCAAACAATCCACCAATATGCTGCAGGCCATGCAGGAAAGTTACGATGAAGGTGTTACCGACGAATTCATCAAGCCCATCCACAACGCTGCAGTTGAAGGCTGCATCGAAGAGGGCGACGTGGTGATCTTCATCAACTTCCGCAACGACCGTGCCAAAGAACTCACACAGGTGCTGACACAGGAAGAAATGCCCGAGCAAGGCATGCACACCATTGCCGGACTGAAATACTACTGCATGACTCCCTACGACGCTAAATTCCAAGGCGTAGGAATCCTCTTCCCCAAGGAGAATGTTGACGATACACTGGGCGAGTATCTGAGCCGTCAGGGCAAGAAACAGCTCCACACCGCCGAAACAGAGAAGTATGCCCACGTGACTTTCTTCTTCAATGGTGGCCGCGAAGCTCCCTTCGAGGGCGAAGACCGCATCCTCGTGCCCAGTCCAAAGGTAGCCACCTACGACCTGAAGCCCGAAATGTCGGCCTACGAAGTGAAAGACAATCTGGTGAAAGCCATCGCTGAAGAGAAGTACGACTTCATTGTAGTCAACTTTGCTAATGGCGACATGGTGGGCCACACGGGCGTTTACAATGCCATTGCCAAGGCAGTATGGGCCGTTGACCAGTGTGTGAAAGCAGTGATTGAAACCGCAAAGGCTCACGATTACGAAGCCATCATCATTGCCGACCACGGTAATGCCGACAATGCCATCAATGCCGATGGCACACCCAACACTGCCCACTCGCTCAACCCCGTGCCCTTCATCTACGTGACGGACAACAACTCCGCCACTGTCAAGGATGGCCGTCTGGCTGACGTAGCACCCTCTATTCTCCACATTATGGGTCTTCCACAGCCGGAAGACATGACTGGCGAGAATCTCATCAGCGACAACCGATAAAACCACTCTTCATGAATGTAATCATCGAAGAGAGCTGGAAAAAGGAATTGAGCCGTGAGTTTGACATGGAATACTTTGTCAAACTCACGGCTCTTGTTCGTCAGGCATACAAGACGGGAGAATGTTATCCGCCCGGGCGGCTAATCTTCAACGCTTTTGACAAGTGTCCGTTCGACCAGGTGAAAGTGGTGATTCTCGGACAAGACCCATACCACGAGCCCGGACAGGCTCATGGATTGAGTTTCTCTGTGCAAGATGGCGTGCAGTTTCCTCCATCACTCCAGAATATATTCAAGGAGATTCAAAACGATTTAGGCACCGACATTCCCACCTCGGGCAATCTCACCCGCTGGGCGGAACAAGGCGTGCTGCTGCTCAACGCCACGCTGACCGTACAGGCACATCAAGCCAACAGCCATGCCGCTTTTGGCTGGAGGGAGTTCACCGATGCTGCTATTCGCGCACTGGCCACCAAGCGCGAGGGACTGGTCTATATGCTCTGGGGCAGCTATGCCCGCGGAAAAGCGTACATGATTGACCGGAAAAAGAACCTCGTGCTGGAGTCTGTGCACCCCTCACCGCTTTCGGCCAATCGAGGCGGATGGTTCGGCCAGCATCAGTTTTCGCGCTGCAACGAGTATCTTAAACAACAAGGCAAAACACCTATCGTCTGGTAATCATGAACAACCAAATACTTCCCATCCTGCAAGTGGACAATGTGCTGCTCTCGCCCGACATACTGACCGAGCGCTTTTGCTGCGACTACGAGAAATGTAAGGGCATCTGCTGCATTGAAGGAACCGACGGAGCTCCCGTCACACTGGAAGAAATCGGCAAGATAGAGGAGTCGATAGACGAGGTCTGGAACGAAATTTCAGCCTCGGCACAGGCTGTGATTGACCGCCAGGGCGTGTCATATGTAGATCGCGAGGGCGACCTCGTGACGAGCATTGTCAACGGGAAAGACTGCGTCTTCACCTGCCAAAAGGAAGGCAAATGCCTCTGCCTGTTGGAAAAGGCCTATCGCGAAGGGCGTACAACGTGGAAGAAACCCATCTCCTGTTCACTCTACCCTATTCGCGAAAAGCGCTTCGCCAATGGCACGGTGGGGCTGAATTACCACCGCTGGGAGGTTTGTCGCGATGCGGTGGTCAAAGGAAAAGCCGAAGACTTGCCCCTATACAAATTCCTGCGCGAGCCACTCATCGAACGCTTTGGCGAAGAATGGTACGCACAACTGGAACAACTGGCCGCAGAACTCACAAAAAACGGCTATCTGTAAACTTACCAACAACCGATAAAAAAAGCCTCAGAATGGCCCTTTATGCCGTTCTGAGGCCTTTTTCTTGTCCCGTCATACTAAACAGATTCTGACTTGCCGCTCAATATTTGCATACCTTTCCTACTGCTGAAACTAACTCTCCTTGCAACAAACACCATAATATAGTGCTGTGAAATCAGTGATTTTTCAACCATAAATCAGTGATTTATCATTCAAAAACCAGTGATTTTTGCATCGGATAGCAACCCTTTTGCAAATCTGACAGATAGCGATTGCGGCGAAAAGGGAGCTTTTATATGCACCAAAAAAGGTTCGGACAGCGAGACTTAACGATTGCGATAGTCGGTAGGAGAAATGCCTACGTGCTCCTTGAAATACTTTCCGAGGAAGCTCTGACTGGAGAAATGCATATCGTCGGCAATCTGCTTGATGCTCTTCGCAGTGCTGCTGAGCTGCACACGCAACTCGGCCACTACATAATTATCAATCCATTCGTTGGGTGTGCGGAGCGAAACGAATTTCACCATTTCAAGCAAATGCTTGGGCGAGATGCCTAATTGCTTCCCATACCAGCTGACGCGGCGCTCGTGCAAGAAATTCTTTTCCACCAGGTCGATGAAATCGAAAAACACAGTCTCGGCTCTCGACTTGCGCTGATGAGTGCTATTCTGGCGATAGCGCCACACCACATTGCCCATATCGTAGATAAACGACTTGATGAGCGACTTCACCACATCGCTGCGGAATTGGTGATTTTTGTCATCGACGCGCTGTTTTACCATCTGGAAATAATCAACAAAAAGGCGCGCAGTCTCGTTGTCAAGATTATAGATAGGCCTTGCCAACGACAAGAAGAACAGCATGGAAATTTCCTGGGCATTGAAAATCACTTCCTGGAAGAACCGATAGGAACAGAGATAGGCCAGCCCGCGACAGTCGGGCGAGAGATGGTAATTGCCAATCATTTGCCCTTTGCTGATGATGAGAATGTCGTTTTTCTGAATGGCACGCACCTGATCATCGACCGTATAACTGGCTGTTCCATCAAGACATAGGGCCACAAACACGCCATTCATGCGATGCGCCTCGCCCAGAATGGGCACATCTTCAAACCGATCGAACAGCACCAAGTCGTTACCGATGCAACTCTGCACATCGTAGATTGTTTTCGACTGCTCTACAGAAACTTCTTCTAAACGGTGCTTTTTACCCATATACCTTGCATTCTTGTGCTGCAAAGATAGGGATTTACAGATGGTTGAACAAGTTTTTGAGGAAAAATCTACCAGTTTTTGGTTGTTTTGTTACCTTTTCGACCTTGAAAGCAGCCACACTTGATACAGTGCAGGCAGGAAAATCATCAGCGAAAAAGCCACGGCCAGCAGCACATTGCGCTCCGTTGAGAAGATATCTACCAGCTTGGCATCGTTCCACTGCGGCATGATACGATAAATGGCATAGGCCACGCTGTTGTTCATCCAATGCAAAACAACTCCTGGCACGATGCTCCCCGTGCGCCAATAGAGCCAACCCAGCAACAGTCCCAACAGAAAAGCATGGACGCCCTGTGCCAGATTAAAATGCACCAAGGCGAAGAGAAGGGCCGTCAGCGCAATGCCCATCCAAGCCCGTTGGCAGGAAGGGGCAAGCGTGTTGTCGGCAGACTGGTGCTGCGAACCAGTAAGAAAAGCGCGCAGAATGGCTCCACGGAAAACAATTTCTTCAACCAGCGGCGCCAAAATTCCCACCACAAGATAGCCTCCGCGACTGCTCATAATCTGTTCAAACACCTGCTGATAGGCTTCTGGCAATTCCACCTCCAACGCTTCTTCAAGCCACAACGATGGTATGAGTGTTCCCAACGAGAGGAGCAACACCCAGAAGAGCAACAGCCACGGGCGGCTGCGCAAGAAACTGCGATTGAAGGGCATCCACCGGCACCAGACGAATACCGCCAGCGTGAGCACAGACGCCAATCCCGTGCCGGCAATCAGCTCGGTAGCCTCCGACACTTTGCCGTGCAACAACACCTGGCAGAGCAGCGGACAGATAATCTGGAATGCGAGAAAAACGAATAGATACAACAGGATGTCGAACGCAGTGCGATAACTTTGTTTCATGATTGTTTACTTTTCGAAAAATTGTAGGATGTTTTCTTTGTCTAAAATAAGTTGCCGCGCCAAGTCTTCTTCGCTTGCAAAGTGTTTCTCGTCGCGAATACGCTGATAGAACATCACCTGCAGCTGGCGGTCGTAGAGATTTCCTTCGAAATGGAAAAGATTAACTTCGAGTGTTTTTTCGTGCGTCCCGAAAGTGGGCCGATAGCCAATGTTCATCATTCCACAGTAGGGTTCATCTTCGCCCGGAATGAGCGCTTTCACGGCATAAACGCCATCAGGAGGCAGCAGGAGTGTGGCATCAGAGAGCACGAGATTGGCTGTTGGGAAACCCAGTTGGCGGCCCTGCTGATAGCCTGAAACTACGGTTCCTTCGATGGTATGGGGCCGAGTGAGACATTCGCAGGCCTCAGTCAAACGGTTGTCGGCAATCAATGTTCTGATCAACGACGAAGACAAACGGCCGTAAGGACTTTTAAAATCGTCGCACACAACCAAGGTAATGCCCTGTTCTTTTGCTACCGACTGCAGCAACTCGATGTTGTCTGTTCCGCGGCGCCCAAAGCGATTGTCATAACCGAGCATGACCAGATGTGCACAGAGCTGCCGGTGGAGTATCTGCAACAAGAAATCCTGAGCCGAGAGTTCGGCCATGGCTGGCGTGAAAGGCAAGACCACACAAGCGTCTATGCCTGTCGTGGAAAGCCATTGGAGCCGCAGGGAAAGGGTTGACAGATGCTTGGGTTCGCGACTGGGTGCAACCGTGTGGAGCGGATCTTGCTCAAACGTAACGGCCACGGCCTTTTCGCCAACTGCGTGAGCCTGTCTAACCAACTGCGAAAGCAGGTACTGGTGGCCACGATGAACGCCATCGAAGAACCCTACCGTCACATGGTTCCGGCCCGACAACTGTGTCGATGCAGTATAAAATATCGTTTCCATGCTGTCAGAGTGTCTCTACCCAGTGGTGATTATCGTTCTCGTGGAAAATTTGTAGGCCCAGTCGGGCAGCCGCTTCAAGATTTTCGAGCGAATCGTCGATGAAGAGCGTCTCGTCGGCTTTAATCTCCGCACGACGCAACACTTCGCGATAAATCTCCTCTGACGGCTTGGCCAGATGCATCTCGTACGAGAGGAAGCACTGCTCAAAATAATCGCCAATAGGATGTTCGTCCGATCCGATGAGCCGGTCGCGGCACTGGAGCCAGTGTATTTCGTTGGTATTGCTCAGAAGGAACAGGCGATAGTGGCGCTTCAATTCCAGCAATCGCTGTTTCTTCTCGGCCGTACAGGGTGTCAGGAGAGCCTCCCAAGCCTCAATCAGCGCTTGATCGGGAACATCGACTTGTGCTATCCGACGGGCGTGGTTGCAAAAGTCGGCTGTAGAAATCTCGCCCAATTCTATCTGGGCAAATAAATCTTCTGTCCGCTTTTCTTCAACGTATCGCCCCACGCCTGTGGCACCTATGTCAGCAAAGGCATCCACACAACGTTGCTTGTCGAAGCCAACGAGCACGCCGCCCATGTCGAAGAGGATATTTTTTATCATAATTTGTTGGTGTTCTATGCGGGATTATTATCTATTATCAGTATGGAAATGTCTGGAAATCAGCCGTTTCAGTTCGCCCAGCCAAAGCACCACCGACGTGCCAACAGCGATGACCGCCCAATCGGCGAGGGGTAAAGGAGTGGTACGGAAAATTTCTCCTCCAAACTCAACGATGAGCCACTGACCGAAGAGAATGGCCACAGCGATGAGCAGGAAGCCCTTGCTGGCCCACAACCGCCGGAATGCGCTCTGGTAAGTGCCCAGCACTTTCGCATTGAAAAGATTCCAAAACTGCAGCATCACGAAAGTGGTGAAAAACTGAGTGAGCTCTCTCAGATTGATACCACTCTGCCCGTTGCGTTCACAATAGAGCAAGAAGGCAAACATGATGGTGAAGAACAGGATGGCTGAGGCGAGGATATTCTTAGCAATATCGGCGCTGATGATGAACGCCTGAGGATTTCTCGGCTGCTCGTCGAGCACGGCTCGTGTTGGCGGAAGCGATGCCAGAGCCATGGCCGCAAAGGTGTCCATGATGAGATTGACCCAAAGAATTTGCGTGACGGTGAGCGGCATCTCGTTGCCCACAATCGAACCGACCAGCACCAGCAACAGGGCAGTGGCGTTGACCACGAGCTGGAAGAAGAGGAAGCGCTGTATGTTTTTATACAACGAGCGTCCCCACATCACGGCATTGACAATCGAGGCGAAGGAATCGTCAATCAACGTCATGTCGCTGCTTTCCTTGGCCACGTTGGTGCCAGAGCCTAACGAGAGTCCCACCTGGGCATGATGGAGCGCAGGGGCATCATTTGTGCCGTCGCCCGTGACGGCCACAACAGCGCCTGTCTGCTGCAGGAGCGAAACAAGCCGTTGCTTGTCTGAAGGACGGGCGCGGGCCATCAGGCAGATATCCTTAGCCACCTGGCGCGCATCGGCATCACTGAGTGCGGAAAATGCTTCGCCGGTGATGGTTACTCCATTCCAAATACCAATGGCACGAGCTATTTCAGAAGCCGTGGCAACGGTGTCGCCAGTGACGATTTTTACCTCTATGCCAGCCTGTCGGCATTGCTCAACGGCTGCGGGAACATCGCTCCTCACGGGGTCTTCTATGGCACAGAAGCCCTGGAATGTAAACTTTTCATCCTGAGCCGTAACGGCGGACGACTGGTCTGAGAGCGCGGCACAGGCGAAGGCGAGGGTGCGGTAGCCTTTCTGCTGATAGGCAAGCAGCTGGCTGCTGAGCGCCGACTGGCGGTCGGCGGATAGCTGGCAGCGGGCCATGACGATTTCGGGAGCGCCCTTCATAAAGAGGTAACGCCGCGCGTTGATTTCCACCGTGGTGGTCATGTATTTCTTCTCGGTGGAGAATGGTTCCTGTGCGATAAGCGTGGCAGATTGCCGGAGCTGCCGATAGTCAACAGCACAGGCCTGCAACCACAGGAGCAAAGCGCCCTCGGTGGGGTTTCCAATCACCTGCCGGCCGTTGAGTTCGGCCGTAGAATTGACAGCGATTGCCGTCTGCAGCAGGTCGTGCTCATTGGGCTGTTCCTCAAACATTTCATGCACCTGCATACGGTTTTGGGTGAGCGTGCCTGTTTTATCGGTGCAGATGATATTCACGGCACCCATCGTTTCGCAGGCATTGAGCGTGCGGACCAGGATATTACTCTTGAGCATTCGCCGCATATTGAGAGCCAGCGCGAGTGTGATGGCCATGGGCAACCCTTCGGGCACGGCCATGACAATCAGCGTGACGGCCATCATGAAGTATTTCAGCGTGACGGCGGCCATGCCAAAATAGTCGTCACTGTGCCACAACACAGGATTTACCAGGATGTGGTGCACGAGAAAGGCGAAGAAACTGAGAATGGAGAATGCGCCTCCCCACTTGGAGATGCGTTTGGCGAGCTGTTCCAGCTGGAGCACGAGCGGCGTTTTCACACCAGTGACGGCAGTGGAACTCATGGCCACATGGCCTATTTCGGTCTGGTCGCCAACGGCCGTTACGCGGAACACGCCGTTACCATTCATCACCATTGTGGAGCGGAGCACAAAATCGGGCGCGTAGGTTGAAGCATGGTCGCTGCGTTCGGCTTTGTCATCAGCAGCTGCGCCCACGTGCTTGGTGGTGAGCGGCTCGCCTGTGAGCGTGGACTCGTCGATCTGCAGATTGATGGCCGACAGCAACACGCCGTCGGCTGGTATTTCATCGCCCACACTGATGAGCACGATGTCGCCCACAACCACGTCTTGCCTGCCGATGAGCATGACCTCGCCGTCGCGCCGGACCTTCACAGGCTGCTGCTCGTTGAGCAGTGTGAGCAGACGAAATTTGCGCGAGGCGTCACGCTCGAAATAGAACCCCACGGTAGTGGCGAAAAAGATGGCCAGAAAGATTCCGATGGTCTCGAGATAGTCGCCCTTCACAGCGGCCAGCGCTAAACTCACTACCGCTGCCACAAGCAGAATGACGATGATTGGGTCTTTATACTTCTCTATATAAAGCGACCACATGGAACGCCGCCGCGGCGGGGTGAGCACATTGGAGCCGTACTGCCGTCGGCTGGCGGCTACCTCCTGCGCAGTTAAACCTGTAGATAGTGGTGAAGTCAATTGCAAGAATTTAAGAATTAAAAAATTAAAGAATTAAAAATCGCCCGGTCGTATAGATTATCAAGACTTTCTAGATTTTCCAGGCCTTCTATATTATCTAAATTGCCAAACCTATAGGCGCATAACCATGCAAAAATACTTGATTTTTTTGAATCTGCCCGCACCCCATTCTTGAATTTTTCCCCGAGCAAGGAACGGACCAGACGAAGATGTCTTTTCTGAAAATTGCAACTTGCTGGTTTTCAATGGGTTCTATCTTGCTTTTCAAAAGCTATGCTTTTAGGCGGCAAAAGCTATGCTTTTAGAGCGCGAAAGCTATGCTTTTGGAGGGTAAAAGCATAGCTTTTGAAAATTGAAGAAAATGTTTCGCTGTTGCAATGGCAGAATTTGGCAAAAAAAGCGTAATTTTGCGGCAAAGGAAAAATAGAACCTATGGAACAGATTATCAAACACTTTACTGACGACGACCTGTACAAAATGACAATGTGCTGTGCCGTTATCGACAATTTTCCCCGCGCGCAAGTGCGATACCAGTTTGTTGACCGCGACAATACAGCCTATCCAGCAGGATTTGCCGAGGAACTGATGCACCAGATAAAACTGCTGGAAAATTTGGTGATTACGCCCGAAGAAATCGACTTCATGCGCAGCAAGTGCTACTATCTGCCCGATTGGTTCTACCGCTATTTGAGCGGCTACCGGTTCAAGAGCGAATGGGTGAAAGCCTGGCAAGACGCTGATATGCACCTGCACATAGAGATAGAAGGCGCATGGGCCGACACCATCCTGCTCGAAGTGAAGATACTGGCCATCATCTCCGAACTCTACTATATCATGACCAACCAGACGGGCAACTTCAACTACGAGGATTACTATAAGAAATCGTACGAAAAAGCGCACCGGCTGCTAAGCGAAGGCTGCATATACAGCGACTTCGGCACACGCCGACGCGCATCATTCCAGGCTGAAGAAACCGTGGTAAGAGCCATGAAAGACTGCCAGCAAAAGGAACAACTGCCCGGCACCTTTGTCGGAACCAGCAACGTATATCTGGCCATGAAATACGGACTCACACCCGTTGGAACCATGGCTCACGAGTTTATCTGTGCCATCGGAGGAATGTACGGCCCACAAATGGCCAACCACCTCGCCATGGAAGCCTGGCGCAACACGTTCCGCGGAGCACTCGGCACCTATCTCTACGACTCGTTTGGATGGGACATCTTTTCCCATAACTTCTCCGAAGACTTTGCCAATCTGTTCAAGGGACTCCGCATAGACAGCGGCGACAACCGCGAACAACTGGAAAAAATTGCCGAGAAATATCGCTCGCTGGGCATCGACCCTCGCTCAAAACAAGTCATTTTCAGCAATGCGCTCGACACTGATCGCGCCATCGAAATACAACACTACGCCACCAAACTCTGTCAACCGTCGTTTGGCATCGGCACACACTTCACCAACGATTTCAAAGGCGTTAAGCCCATGAACATCGTGATCAAACTCGTGGCAGTGAAAATCACAGAATCATGGCCCTTCTACAACGATACCTGCAAGATATCGGAAGACCTCGGGAAACACACAGGAAAGCCTGAAGTGATAGAACGGTTCATGCAAGCCATTCACCACCACGAAATCCAAAAATAATCAGCAATAACACTCACATGGAACTCAACTACGATGTACTCGTAATCGGAGCCGGACACGCAGGATGTGAAGCAGCCTGCGCTGCAGCACGCATCGGGGCTAAGACCTGCTTGCTGACCATGGATATGAACAAAATAGCCCAGATGAGCTGCAACCCTGCCGTGGGCGGTATAGCCAAGGGACAGATTGTGCGCGAAATAGATGCACTGGGCGGACAAATGGGACTCATCACCGACCGATCGGCCATACAGTTCCGTATGCTCAACCGAGGCAAAGGACCAGCCATGTGGAGCCCCAGAGCGCAATGCGACAGAGAGAAATTCATATGGAACTGGCGCGAAACACTCGACCAGACACCAAATCTCGATATATGGCAAGACCAAGTCTGCACGCTTCTTGTTGAAAATCAAGAGGTTAGAGGAGCGGAAACTATCTGGGGCGTAACGCTCCATGCCCGCTGCGTAATCATTACCGCAGGCACATTCCTGAATGGACTGCTGCACATCGGGCGGAAGAAAGTGGCGGGCGGGCGTATTGCCGAACCGGCTGTGGAACACCTCACCGAAAGCATCACACGCTGGGGTATCCGCTCCTACCGCATGAAAACTGGAACACCCGTTCGTATAGACCGTCGCTCTGTTGACTTCTCACTCATGGAAGAACAGCCGGGCGAACAGGACTTCCACAGGTTTTCCTACATGGGCGAGCCACGGCAATTGAAACAACTGCCCTGCTGGACGTGCTACACCAATCCCGAAGTGCACGAAACACTGCGCAGCGGACTCGACGATTCGCCGCTCTACAACGGACAAATTCAAAGCATCGGACCGCGCTATTGCCCATCCATTGAAACCAAACTGGTTACCTTCCCCGATAAAGAACAGCACCCGCTCTTCCTCGAACCTGAGGGTGAAAATACCAATGAGATGTATCTCAACGGATTCTCATCGTCAATGCCGATCGACGTGCAGCTGAACGCGCTGAAAAAAATACCGGCTTTCAGCAACGTGAAAGCCTATCGGCCAGGCTACGCCATTGAATACGACTTCTTCGATCCCACGCAACTGAACCACTCGCTGGAGTCGAAAATCATCGGCGGACTATTCTTCGCCGGACAGGTGAATGGCACTACAGGATACGAAGAAGCTGCAGGACAAGGACTCGTGGCTGGCATCAACGCGGCGCTGAAATGCGACGGGAAAGCGCCATTTGTCATGGGCCGCGATGAAAGCTATATAGGAGTGCTCATCGACGATCTGGTCACAAAGGGTGTGGATGAACCGTATCGTATGTTTACCTCACGTGCAGAATATCGCATTTTGCTCAGACAGGATGATGCCGACGCACGACTCACCGAGCAATCCTACAAACTGGGATTAGCATCGCAGGAACGATTGGACCACTGGCTGAGCAAAAAAACGGCTGTAGAGGATCTCATAAACTTCTGCGAAGAAACGCTCGTACACACCAAAGACGTGAACGAAGGCCTGCAGAAACTTGGCACTACCCCACTCCAGTTTGGATGCAAAATAAGCGAACTTGTAGCACGCCCGCAGCTTTCCATAGCCTCGCTCGCTAAAATAATACCTGCACTCGAGGCGAAACTTTCTCAACTCAACGACCGAAAAGAAGAAATCATTGAAGCCACAGAGGTGAAAATGAAATACAAAGGCTATATTGAACGCGAGAAACTCGTGGCTGAGAAAATGCACCGACTGGAAAACATCAAAATAAAAGGGCGCTTCGACTATTCCAAACTTCACGAAATCTCTACCGAGGGACGACAAAAATTAGAGCGCATCGACCCTGAAACGCTGGCACAAGCCAGCCGAATACCTGGCGTCAGCCCATCAGACATCAATGTACTTTTGGTACTCCTCGGACGATAAAAGGCAAAACCAACAAATGTTTCACGTGAAACAAACTCCGTTTCCCATTCTGAAACAACATATAACCTCACAAAACCAATTCAACAAAATAAAATGAACAATCCAATTCTCGTTAAAAATCTGCGCTGTATTCCTGATTGGCCAATCAAAGGTATTAACTTCAGAGACGTCACTACGCTCTTCAAAAGCGCTGAATGTGTAAAGATAATGGCTGATGAGATGTACGAACTGTACAAAGACAAAGGTATCACAAAAATCGTAGGCATAGAGAGCCGAGGCTTTGTCATGTCGTCTGCCTTGGCCACACGCCTCGGAGCCGGAATTGTACTTTGCAGAAAACCAGGAAAACTACCGGCAGAAACCATAAAAGAAACCTACCAAAAAGAGTATGGCTCAGACACCATTGAAATCCATAAGGATGCAATTGAAGAAGGCGATGTGGTGCTGCTGCACGATGACTTGTTGGCAACAGGTGGTACCCTGAGAGCTGCTTACGATCTGGTGAAGAAATTCAAGCCGAAGAAAATCTATGGCAACTTCATCATTGAACTTGTCAACGAGGGACTGAACGGACGCGACGCATTCCCTGAAGATATAGAAATCACAACGCTAATGCAGTTATAACTTATTGTATTTCGGAACATAACAAACAAAAAGAACGCAACTTGTTTCACGTGAAACAGACAGGAGACGATCGGATAGCCCGACTGAAGAACATCGTACTTAACATGCCTGAGAAGCCAGGTTCATATCAGTTTTACGACAAAGCTGGTACAATCATCTATGTTGGCAAGGCAAAAAAACTAAAATCTCGTGTCTCTACATATTTCCATAAAGAGGTGGACAGATACAAGACCAAACTGCTCGTATCTAAAATAGAGAACATAACATACACCGTTGTCAATACAGAAGAAGACGCGTTGCTGTTAGAAAACTCACTCATAAAAAGATACAATCCCAAGTATAACATCCTTCTAAAAGACGGGAAAACGTACCCTTCTATCTGCATCACAAACGAATTACTACCCAGAATAATAAAGACAAGAAAGATAGATAAAAAAAATGGGCAGTATTTCGGACCTTATTCACACATAGGAAACATGTACGCACTGCTGGATATCATCCAGAAAATGTATAAACCGCGCAAGTGCAACTTACTCATAACGCGTGAAGGCATCAGGGCAAATAAGTATAAACCTTGCTTGGAGTATCACATCCACAACTGCAATGGTCCATGCATTGCGCAACAAACAATTGAGGAGTACTTAGACAACATTAAACAAGCAAAAGAGATTTTGAAAGGAAATTCGAGAGATCTAATGAAAGATTTACTCGATGAAATGAAGGAAAAAGCCGCCGAACTAAAATTTGAAGAAGCCAACGAAATAAAGAAGAAATACGTGCTTTTGGATGGTTTCGTGAGCAAAAGCGAGATTGTTAGTCATACAATAGGGAATCTCGATGTATTCAGTATATACGATGAAACGGATGAAAACAATGCATATATAAATTATCTGCACGTAAAGAACGGAACCATCAACCAAAGTTTCACATTCGAATACAAGAAGAAAGTAGAAGAAACTAAGGAAGAAATCCTGCTCACTGCACTGACTGAAATAAGGAAAAAATATCAAAGTCAGGCAAAGGAAATTGTGGTTCCATTTGAGATTGAGTGGGAACTGGAAGGAGTCACATTTACTGTGCCGCAGCGGGGAGACAAAAAGAAACTGCTGGAATTGAGCGAGATGAATGGACGACAATACCGTTTTGATCGTCTTAAACAATCAGAAAAGCTCAATCCGGAGCAAAGACAGACAAGACTAATGAAAGAATTGCAGTCGAAACTTAATCTCCCTACCTTGCCTTACCAAATAGAATGTTTTGATAACTCAAATATATCAGGCAGCGACGCTGTAGCAGGTTGCGTTGTATTTAAAGCGATGAAACCCTCAAAAAAGGACTATCGGAAATACAACATCAAAACAGTGGTAGGACCGGATGATTACGCCTCTATGCAGGAAGTGGTGCGACGCCGATATAGCCGAATGATTGAGGAAGGGACTCCCCTACCCGATTTAATCATTACGGATGGTGGTGCTGGACAAATGAGCGTTGTGAGAGAGGTAGTTGAACAAGAACTTGGACTGCAGATTCCCATTGCTGGATTGGCTAAAGACAATCGGCACCGAACCAACGAACTGCTCTACGGAAACCCTCCACAGACAATCGGGCTGAAAACTGACAGTGAACTGTTTAAAGTTCTCACACATATTCAGGACGAGGTACACCGATTTGCAATCACTTTCCATCGTGATAAACGATCGAAACACGCGCTGCACAGCGAGTTAGATGAGATACCAGGCATTGGTCCCAAAACGAAACAGACACTGATAAGTACCTTTAAATCATTAAAACGCATAAAAAATGCTGATTATCAGAGCATTACCGATTGCATTGGAGAGGGAAAGGGAAAGATTCTGTGGGAATATCTTCATCCTGGAAATGAGAAATAGTCGATGCAAATATTAATAATTTTAAGACGTAATGCTTTGCAATTAATTAAAATAGTGTAACTTTGTAAAAGAAGAATAATACCCGAGTCATGAAGATTGTAGCCCAAAGGGTTCAAGAAGCCTCAGTACATATCAATGGAGAACTTGTTGGTAAGATAGGCAAAGGTCTGCTCCTGCTGCTCGGTATAGGCTATGAAGACTCAGAAGAAGACATTGATTGGCTCGTAAAGAAACTGGGGGCGCTCCGCATTTTTGATGATTCAGACGGAGTAATGAACTGCTCGGTAAAGGATATTGATGGAGAAATACTGGTTGTGAGCCAATTCACACTGATGGCATCTACTAAGAAAGGGAACCGTCCTTCATATATCAACGCTGCAAAACCAGAAATTTCCATCCCCCTGTATGAATTATTCTGTCGGAAAATGAGCGATGAAATCGGCAAGAAAGTTTCCACAGGACAGTTCGGAGCCGATATGAAAGTAGGACTTATCAACGATGGCCCTGTGACCATTTGCTTAGATACGAAGAATAAATAACCAACACAGGAAAAGAGATACATATACAAAAAACCAATCTAATAACCTTTTATTTTATCTATTATGAGTGAACATCATCATGACCACGTTCATGCTCATCCCGTGAGCAAGTACGACGAAGCACTGGCAAAGTACAATTGCGAGCTCGACGATGCTAAAGTTGCAGCTGCCGTGCAGAAATTAATTGACGAGAAAGTTGAAGAAAACAACACTGAAGAGGTTAAGCGCTTTATGTTTGGAAGCATTGAATTAACCACTCTTACAACTTTAGACTCTGCCGAAACGGTTCTCAACCTTGTTGAAAAAGTCAACCAATTCGATCACGAATATCCTTACATGCCCCACGTAGCAACTGTGGTGACTTATCCTCGATTCACCAAACTGGTGAGCCAGTCACTGGAAGTTGATGGTGTGATTCCCACTTGCGTCAGCGGTGCCTTCCCCTCTTCGCAGGCTTTGCTGGAAGTGAAGGTAGCAGAAACAGCTCTGGCCGTTCGCGATGGCGCAGAAAATGTAGATATTGTGATGCATGTAGGTGAATTCCTGAGCGGTGATTATGAGACTGTTTGCGATGAAATCTCAGAGCAGAAAGCAGCTTGTGGAGATGTGCCCATGAAAGTTATCCTCGAGACTGGCGATTTAAAGACTGCCTCAAACATTAAAAAAGCGTCTATTTTAGCCATGTATTCAGGTGCTGATTATATCAAGACATCCACTGGTAAAGAGAAGATCAGCGCTACTCCAGAGGCCGCATACGTAATGTGTCAGGCCATTAAGGAATACTACGAAGAAACTGGCATCCAGGTAGGCTTCAAACCCGCCGGCGGTATCAATAGTGTTCATGATGCGCTGGTTTATTATACCATCGTGAAAGAAGTGCTTGGCCAGCAGTGGTTGACCAATAAGTGGTTGCGCTTTGGAACAAGCCGTCTGGCCAATCTTCTCCTCAGCGAACTGGAAGGTAAGGAAATTAAATTCTTCTAAAAAGAGCCCTACCCTATTCGGTAAAAATATAGCCCCGATTGCAGTTGTACAATCGGGGCTTTTTTATTCTTACGGAAGTAATTACAAAGTACGTTGAATCACATAGTCAGCGTAACATTTCAGGGACTCCTTTAACGCTGCATCCTTTACGTGCTGATTGATGAAACTCATACACTTCTGATAGTATTCCTCCATCGCTTTTTCAGCATATTTAATGCCCCCATTTTCAATGGTAAAGGCAATAAGCCGGGCAATATCTTGCGGCGTCGCATTCAAGGATTTCACCTTACGGGCCAACGAAAGCATATCTTCATTTTTGGTCGATTTCAACGCATACAGAACTGGCAGTGTGAGCTTTCCTTCAAGCATATCAGCGCCAGTAGGTTTGCCCAGTTCTTTTGAAGGGAAATAATCGAAGATATCATCGCGTATCTGGAAGATAATTCCGATGTTTCTTCCAAACTCTGCAGCTGCCTCGATTTCACTTTCATCGGCTTCCGAAGCCTCAGCACCAATCTTGGCGCACGATTCAAACAGTGCAGCCGTTTTCTGATTGATAATCTGGAAATATACTTCTTCGCTGATGTCGGGGTTCTGAACATTGGTCAGTTGCAGAATTTCGCCCGCCGAAAGCGTGCGGCCCAATTCCGAAAGATAAAGCACAATCTTTTCGGAATGAGTCATTGCTACGTTCATCAATGCTGTGGAGAGGATATAATCACCAACCAAAACGGCCACCTTATTATTGTACGTAGCGTTAACCGAGGCTTGCCCTCTGCGCAAATCGCTCTCGTCCACCACGTCGTCGTGCACCAGCGAAGCCGTATGCAGCAGTTCGAGACCTATCGCTGCACAATGTGTAGCTTCACTAATCTGCCCATAATTCTTTGCCATGAGCAAAATCATCAATGGGCGCAGGCGTTTTCCCCCACGCTGTCTGACATGATGAAGCGCGTCGGCAAGGAGTCCATCCTCATAGTGAAGCGCCTGGTTGAACAAGTCTATGAAGCGCGTTAATTCAGCCTGTACAGGCTGTTGAATGATAGAGAGATAATCCATATAGAGCGGGATTTGCGTGACAAATTTACAAAATTTCGTCTTAATAAAATAAAAAAGCGTAACTTTACGCTCAGAAAAAGGAGACAACATGGAAAAACTCTTTCTGCTCGACGCTTACGCGCTTATTTACAGGTCTTATTATGCCTTCATCAATCGCCCGCTAATCAATTCCAAAGGCGAAAACACCTCTGCTGTCCGCGGTTTTGTGAACACACTGAATGAAGTGCTCAACAAAGAAAATCCTACCCACCTGGGTGTTGCATTCGATCATGGCAAGACTTTCCGCGATGAAGCTTTTCCTGCTTATAAGGCTCAACGCCAGGAGACTCCGGAAGATATTCGCTGGTCAATACCCATCATCAAAGACATTCTGCGCGCCATGCGCATCCCTATCTATCAAGTAGATGGGTTTGAAGCTGACGATGTGATAGGCACCTTGGCATTGAAAGCAGGTGCTGCCGGCATCGAGACCTATATGCTCACGCCCGATAAGGACTACGGCCAGCTGGTGCGCGAGAATGTGTTTCAGTTTCGTCCACGCCACGGCGGCGGCTACGAAACGTTAGGCCCGAAGGAGATTGCTGCGAAGTACAGCATTGACCGACCTGAGCAAGTGATCGACCTTTTGGCCTTGATGGGCGACTCGGCCGACAACTTCCCCGGCTGCCCGGGTGTGGGCGAGAAGACTGCCATCAAACTGATTCAGGAATTTGGCGACATCCCTACCCTACTCTCTCGCACCTCCGAGATTAAAGGAAAGCTGCGCGAAAAAGTGGAAGCGGCCGTCGATGATATAAAAATGTCGCAGTTCTTGGCAACCATCCGAACAGATGTGCCCGTGGATCTGAATCTCGATGAATTAAAAATTACAGAGCCCAATGCCGACGAACTCGACCAAATTTTCGCACAACTGGAATTTAGGAGCCTGCAAAAAGGAAATGTTAAAGAAACTAAACAACCTAAAACTAAAGTTAATTTAGAAGGCGATTTATTTGCAGAATTTGCGACCGAGGGCACAGAAACTTCCAAAAACGCGATTCTGGAGACAGTAAAATCGGCCTCTGCGAACTACCAACTCGTTGAAGATCTTGAAGATATAAAAAAACTTTCGGAAAAAATTTTATCAGAAAAAATTGTCAGTTTAGACACAGAAACCACTTCAACCAATCCGATTGATGCAGAATTGGTGGGATTAAGTTTCGCCGTAAGGGAAAAAGAGGCATACTACATTCCGGTGCCGGCCGAGAGAGAAAAAGCGCAAGAAGTGGTGGAACTGTTCCGCGCCGTGTATGAGAATCCGGAAATACAGAAGGTAGGGCAGAATATCAAATACGACATTGAGGTGCTCGCGCGCTACGACATTCATGTGCAGGGTCAGCTCTTCGACACCATGATTGCCCACTACCTACTTCAGCCTGAGCTGCGCCACAACATGGACTATATGGCCGAGGTGCTGCTCAATTACCAAACCGTACATATCGACGAACTGATTGGGCCGCGCGGCAAGAACCAGAAGAGTATGCGCGACCTTGATCCGAAGGACATATATATATATGCGTGCGAAGATGCCGACATTACACTGCGCCTGAAGAATGTGCTCGAGCCGATGCTGCGTGAGAAAGACTGCCTGCAGCTGTTCAACGAAATTGAAATGCCGCTCATACCTGTGCTCGTAGAGATGGAGATGAATGGTGTGCGCATTGATGCAACGGCACTGAAAGAGACACAGGATCTGTTCACCTCGCGATTGGTTCAGCTGGAAGGCGAAATATACCAGTTGGCCGGCGAGACCTTCAATATCGCTTCACCCAAACAAGTGGGCGACATACTCTTTGGCAAACTTCACATCATAGACAAGCCCAAGAAAACCAAAACCGGACAATTTGTGACGAGCGAAGAGGTGCTGCAACAGTTGAAAGGGAAAAGTCCGATAGTTGCCAAGATATTGGAACACAGAGGTTTGAAGAAACTCTTGGGCACATACGTCGAAGCCCTTCCGCGCCTGGTCAACCCCCGAACGGGACACATCCACACCTCATTCAATCAGGCCGTCACTGCCACGGGGCGCCTCTCGTCAAGTGATCCTAACCTGCAGAACATCCCTGTGCGCGGGGAGGATGGAAAAGAGATTCGCAAGTGCTTCATACCCGAAGAAGGGTGCGAGTTCTTCTCGGCCGACTACAGTCAGATTGAACTGCGCGTGATGGCCCACCTCAGCGGCGACCAAGCCATGATTCACGCCTTTGAGCACGGCTACGATATACACGCCGCCACGGCAGCCCGCGTCTATGGCAAGAAGCCTGAGGAAGTGACACGCGACGAGCGCACCAAGGCCAAGCGCGCCAATTTCGGCATCATCTACGGCATCACCGTGTTCGGATTGGCCGAGCGTCTGGACATTGAACGCGCCGAAGCCAAGCAACTCATCGACGGCTATTTCGAGAGTTTCCCGCAGGTGGCCGTCTATATGGAAACAGCCAAAGAGCAGGCGCGGAGTAGGGGATATGCCGAAACGCTGTTCCACCGCCGGCGCTATCTGCCAGACATCAATTCGCACAATGCCACTGTGCGCGGATTTGCCGAGCGCAACGCCATCAACGCACCCATACAAGGCTCGGCGGCCGACATCATAAAAGTGGCCATGATCCGCATCTACCAGCGCATGAAGCGGGAAGGAATGAAAAGCAAGATGATACTGCAAGTGCACGACGAACTGAACTTCTCAGTGCTGCCCGCCGAAAAAGCACAGATGGAACAAATCGTGATTGAAGAAATGCAGGGAGCCTACGCACTGAAAGTGCCCCTCATTGCCGACAGCGGATGGGGCAAAAACTGGCTCGAAGCCCATTGATTCATCAACCCAGAAACATCATATTTCAGCCAAATCGTAACAAACTGAAAATCAACAACTTGAAAACGCCATTCCAAAAGCTATGCTTTTGAAGGGTAAAAGCTATGCTTTTGGAGCCCGAAAGCTATGCTTTTGAAGCCTAAAAGCTATGCTTTTGAAAAACCACTCTATACAGGCCATAAAACTAACCTAAATTATAAGCAATATGTACGGAAAACTTCAACAACATCTCCAGCAGACCATTGCTGAGATTCGCGAGGCCGGTCTCTACAAGGAAGAGCGCCTCATCGAGAGCCCCCAGCGCGCTGCCATCAGCGTGAAAGGTAAAGAAGTGCTGAATTTTTGTGCCAACAACTACCTCGGTCTTTCGGACAATGCCCGTCTGATTGAAGCCTCCAAGCGCATGATGGACGAGCGCGGCTTCGGCATGTCGTCGGTACGATTCATCTGTGGCACACAAGACATTCACAAGCAGTTGGAGGCAGCCATCTCCGAATACTTCCACACGGAAGACACCATTCTCTATGCAGCCTGCTTCGATGCCAACGGCGGCGTGTTTGAACCGCTGCTCACGGCCGAAGATGCCATCATCTCCGATGCCCTGAACCACGCCTCCATTATCGACGGTGTGCGCCTCTGCAAAGCCAAGCGCTACCGCTATGCCAATGCCAATATGGAAGAACTGGAGCGCTGTCTGCAGGAAGCTCAGGCCGAACGCTTCCGCATCATCGTGACCGACGGCGTGTTCTCTATGGACGGCAACGTGGCGCCGATTGACAAAATCTGCGACCTGGCCGAGCGCTACGATGCACTGGTCATGGTGGATGAGAGCCACTCTGCCGGCGTTGTGGGCGCCACTGGCCACGGCGTGAGCGAGTTTTTCAACACCTACGGTCGCGTTGACATCTACACTGGCACACTGGGCAAAGCCTTTGGAGGAGCCCTCGGCGGCTTCACCACAGGCCGAAAGGAAATCATCGAATTGCTGCGCCAGCGCTCGCGGCCCTATCTCTTCTCCAACTCACTGGCACCCTGCATCATTGGCGCATCGCTCGAAGTGTTCAAGATGCTGAAAGAGAGCAACGCACTGCACGACCAGCTGGTGGAAAACGTCAACTATTTCCGCGACAAGATGATGGCTGCCGGCTTCGATATCAAACCCACGCAGAGCGCCATTTGCGCAGTGATGCTCTACGATGCGAAACTATCGCAGGTCTATGCTGCCCGTATGCAGGAAGAAGGCATCTACGTTACGGGGTTCTACTATCCGGTTGTGCCCAAGGGCGAAGCCCGCATCCGCGTACAGCTCTCAGCCGGTCACACCCGCGAACAACTCGACAAGTGCATCGCAGCCTTTATCAAGGTGGGCCGAGAGCTCGGAGTGCTCAAATAAAAATCGGAGTGCTCAAATAAAAAAAAGTCCCGCTTCAAACCGAAGCGGGACTTTATTATTTCTCCTCTGGCACCAACAGCCAAAGAATAAAGTAGATCACGACTCCTGGAAATGCTACCGTACATAAGGTGAGCAGCAAATAGATGATTCGCACCAGGTCGCGGTCAAAACCGAAATAGTCGGCCAGACCGCCACAAACACCAGCCATCCATCTGTCTTTCGAGCGGAGAAATTGTTTGTTTGCCATAACGATTCAGATTTTATTGTTGGATAAGTTTTTCTAACTGTTTGTTAATCTGTGCGTACGACACATGCTCGGCCAGTGCGATGAACACCGTGTCGATGCCCGCAATGGTGCCAAGCACACCCTCTATAGCCGCTGCATCCACCTCGCTGGCAAAGGCTGAGGCGAAACCCGAAAGTGTCTTGACCACCGCCAGGTTCTGCGAATAGCGAATAGAGAACACCCGCTTGCCGTCGCTCAGCGAAAGCTCGTCGCCGGTAGTGGTGATTCGGCGGTATTTTTCTTCTGTGGGCAACACGTAATAATACTGTCCGCCGGGCCTGCTGGCCTTTGCCACCTTCAGCGTTTGCAAATCGCGGCTCAGCGTTGACTGGTTGAGCGTGTATCCGACTTCGGCCAATGCTGCCAGAATCTCCTCATGCCGCTGCAAACGACGCGTGGAAATAAGGTATTTCAGGTATTCTAACCGCTGACTGCGAGATTTCATCACCATTTATTTTTCTGCTCTCACTTAACGCTCGCGACCGAAGATACGCAGCAGATAGAGGAACAGGTTAATAAAATCGAGATAGAGCGTAAGGGCCCCGATGAGCGCAAGTTTCTGAGCGCCTTCATCGGCAAACTCCTGCGTGGAAAGCATCTTGCGAATCTTTTGAGAGTCCCAGGCTGTCAAACCCACAAAGATGGCCACGCCGAGATAACTCAGCACTAAGTCCAATCCGCTGCTCTTCAGGAATATATTCACCAGCGAGGCAATGATCAGACCAATCAGCGCCATGAACAGGATAGAGCCCATTTTCGACAGATCGCGCTTCGTAACGTAGCCATAGAAAGCCATGGCAGCGAAGGTGCCTGCCGTGATGAGAAATACCTTGGTGATAACCATGGGTGAATAGATCACCAGCAATGCCGAAAACGTAGCTCCGTTCAGCACGGAATAAGCCAGGAAGAGTAGGGTAGCGCTTTGCAGCGACAGCCGGTTCAGTGCTGCCGAGAGCCATATCACCAGCGCCAGTTCTCCGATGATGAGACCAAACAGCACCGCCGGATGATTATAAATACCATTCAGCAGGGCTGGGGTAGTGGCCACGCCATAGGCAGTCACGGCAGTAATGCCCAGTGCCAGTGTCATCCAGAGATACACCTTGCGCATCAGAGCAGGAAAAGCCTGCGAAGAATATCCCTCGAGGGGCATATCAAATCTTTCGTATTCGTTCATTTCTGTTTGTTTTAATGTTTGACGTAGGAAAGTTGTTGTTGGTTGCAAATCTACTGAATTTATTGCAACATCTGTGCCAATTTAAGGGTTTTTAATTATTTTTGCACCACAAAACCACAAATTTGTAAAACATTAAAAACTGAAAATACTATCATGTCAAAGTTTGAAAGTTCCGTTCGCGAGATTCCTTTCGCCCAAGAACAAGTATATCAGATGCTGAGCGATCTGAGCAATATCGACCGCGTGAAAGACCGTCTGCCTGCCGACAAAATACAAAACCTGGTGTTCGACCGCGACAGTGTGTCGATAGAAGTGCCCATGGCGGGTCAGATAGCCTTCCACATTGTGGACCGAGAGGAGCCAAAGACCATCAAGTTTGAGACAGTACAGAGCCCCATTCCCCTGAATCTCTGGATACAGCTGCTGCCCCTGACCGACGCCTCGTGCAAGATGAAACTCACCATCAAGGCCGATATCAACCCCTTCATGGCTGCCATGGTGAAGAAACCGCTCGAAGAGGGCATCGAAAAAATTGCCGATGCACTGCAGCTGATACCATATAATTGACCCTCGCTACGCTCCTCGCTCCCGCCATTGAGCCAAGGGCGCAACCAACAAACCATATAAAAGAAAAAATGACCAACGCTGGCAAAAGCATAAAAAATGCGATTCCTGCATTTTTAGTTTCATCACTTTTCGTTGTTCTCCTCAGCGCTTGCGGTGGAGTAGAAAACGAATACAGCGACATTCGCTGCTACTGCATCATCAACAATGGCAACCATCAAGACCCGACCCTTGCCTCGGCCATGAACGCAGCAGCACCAGGCGTTTTCTGCAAGATCCGCACAACCTACCAGAGCGGCGCCTCCTATTTTTCCTTTGAGAACAATCAAGGGCTTTCCTCACAATCACGTTTCGACGGCGAAGACCAGCGCCGGTCGGTCATTGTGGGGCTGAACAACTCGCTCATCGTAGGATTCTCCAACGAGTCGCTGCCGGCTAAGTTCTATGCCTACGACGGCGAATGTCCCAACTGCTTCGACTATTCTGCCATTCCCGTGCGCAGCCATCCGCTGGTGATGACCTCCGACGGACTGGCCCGCTGCAACACGTGTCAACGCAGCTATGCACTCAACAATCTCGGTCGCGTGAGTGCTGGCGACGGAGGAAAGAAACTCACCCCGTACTACGCCTCTTGCACCGGCCCCTACGGCGTGCTCAGCGTGCAATAGCGTCAGCGGCCGCTACTGAAAGAAACGCGCCGACGCAATTTTTACATTCCTAAATTTACCTTTGCCCACCCAATAAGGCTGCCGCGATGGTGGAATGGTAGACACGAGGGACTTAAAATCCCTTGGCCATAACGGCTGTGCGGGTTCGAGTCCCGCTCGCGGCACTGTTCAAAGGAACAATCAATAATTCGTAATTGCAATTATGATTACTCAACGCAGCAAGACCATTCGTGCATTTTTATTTCTCATTCTTTTTGCATCTCTGCTTGCTGCCTGCTCATCAGACAAAACTTCCTTCCACATTCGTGGCACGCTGAAAAACCTGGAGCAAGCCGAACTGCTGGTGCTTAGCCCCGACGGCGCCATTGAAGGCATCGACACCATACGCGTGGTGCAGGGTAAATTCCGCTACTCCAACCACTGCCAGCGCCCAGGCACACTCCTGCTCGTCTTCCCTAACGCGTCGCAGCAACCGATATTCGTGGCTGGCGGAAAGACTTTGAAACTGACAGCCGATGCCAGAAACCTGAAGGAAACCCGCGTCACTGGGTCGTCCGACAATGAACTGATGAACGAATTCCGCGAAGCCACGCTCTATGTCCAGCCCCAAGAAGAGCAAAAGGCAGCAGCGGCCTTCATTGCCGAACACCCCAAGAGCCTCACAGCGCAATACTTGCTGCGCCGTTTTTTTCTGGAAACAGCCAAGCCCGACTATCGTAAGGCGCTCACACTCATTCGCCAGATGCTGCGCCAAGGAGCCGACTCGCTCACCCTACGACAACTGAAATACGACCTTCAACGCATTGCCGCCGCCGATAATCAACAGCCACTTCCAGCCTTTTCTATCCAAACTGTTGACGGCAAAACCGTGACGCAGGCCGCTTTTCGTCAGGCTCGCACTGGCATCATCGTTTCCTTTGCACCATGGAACATTGCCAGCATGAGCTGCAACAAAGCCCTTCGACAGTTCCGCAAGCAACACCGCGACAGTCTGCCCATGCTCTCCATCTGTCTTGACGGCAATCTGGTGCGCTGCAAACAAACCATTGAGCGTGACACGCTCAACTGGTCGGTGGCTTGTCCGAAAGAACTCTTGAGCAATCCTGCCATCGAAAGCCTTGCCATCGATGCTATCCCCACATACCTTATTGTGGAGAAAGGTCGCATTGTCAAGCGCGGCTACGACCCGAATGAACTGGAGTCAGACCTGAAAAAACGCTGATTTCTACACGCGCCAGTGCAATAAAATATGTTTGTGCGCGTTATTCCTACGTGTTAAGACGGAAAATCATCATACTCTGCGTCGTGGCGCTGAGCCCTTTGTCGGCTCTGGCGCAATACGATGTGGCCTTCAGCCATTACTTCGATATGGAGCCGCAGTTCAACCCTGCTGCCGCCGGTAAGACGGACAAATTGAACATCACGGGTGCCTATGCCCTCGACATGGCAGGCTTTGAACACAATCCGCGCACCATGTATATCGGAGCCGACATGGCGTTGATGCTATTCAACCAGCGCCACGGTCTGGGTGTACAACTGATGAACGACCAGATAGGTGCCTTCACCCACCAGAAACTCGCCCTGCAATATGCCTACCACCACAAACTGTTCGGCGGCCGCATCAGCGCCGGTGTGCAAATTGGTTTGCTGAGCGAGAGTCTCGACGGATCGAAAATCGATGTGGAAGACACTTCCGACCCAGCGTTCTCGTCAAGCCAATCGGACGGCAACGGCATGGACATCTCCGCAGGCTTGTACTATCAGCGCGGCCCGTGGTATGTTGGCGCCTCAGTGGCACATCTCAACGCGCCGACCATCACGCTCGGAGAAACCAGCGAACTGAAAATCGATGCAACCTATTATTTTACAGGTGGATACAATATACGACTGAGAAATCCGTTTTTAACAATACAACCTTCATTCCTCGTGCGCTACGATGGGGCAGAACACCGCGAAGACCTCACGGCCCGACTCGTCTATCGCCACGATGAGAAAATGCTCTACGGCGGTGTGACCTACAGTCCATCCACCTCAGTCACCTTCCTCGTGGGCGGAACCTACCATGGCGTGGTGCTCGGCTATAGCTACGAGTACTACACCGAGAAACTCAACCCTGGCAATGGAGGCCACGAGCTCTTCGTGGGCTATCAAATGGATCTCAATTTGGCCAAGAAGGGAAAGAATAAGCACAAGAGCGTGAGACTCTTATAAGAAGACAGAAACTATAATTAGATAAAAATAGCACATGAAACAACTTTTTCAATTTGCAAGTGCAATACTGGTGACCATGCTGCTGACGGCATGCTTCGGTTCCAAACAGCTTTCTATGGCTGGCCGAGGCGGCGAAGTGATTGGCGTTGGCGGCACACGCACCTTCAACGAGCCCACACCTTTCGGCATGACCCGCATCGACCGTGGTTATGTGCGTATGGGACTCGCCAAGCAAGACTCCCTCTGGGGAAAAGAAACTCCCGTGAAGGACATCTCGGTAGAAGGATTCTGGATGGACGAAACAGAAGTGACCAACTCGAAGTATCGCCAATTTGTCATGTGGGTACGCGACAGTATTCTCCGCACTCGTCTGGCCGATCCGCAGTATGCCGGCGACGAGTCGTACATGATTACCGAAGATAAGTATGGCAATCCCGTGGAGCCCCGCGTAAACTGGAAGAAATCGCTGCCCCGCAAACCAAACGAAGACGAGCAGCGCGCCATCGAAAGCCTCTACGTGACCAACCCCGTCACAGGCGAACGGCTCTTGGATTATCGCCAGCTGAACTATAAATACGAAATCTACGACTACACCTCGGCTGCCCTGCGCCGCAACCGCATGAATCCCGAGGAGCGGTCGCTGAACACCGATATTGTGGTGAACCCCGACGAGGTGATCATGATTTCGAAAGACACGGCCTACATCGACGATGAAGGACGCATCCATCAGGAAACCATCAACCGCCCGCTCTCTGGCCCGTGGGATTTTCTCAATACCTACATTGTGAACGTCTATCCCGACACTACCTGCTGGGTGAACGACTTCCACAACTCGGAGAACGAGACCTATCTGCGCAACTATTTCTCCAATGCTGCCTACAACGACTATCCCGTGGTGGGCGTCACTTGGGAACAGGCCAATGCTTTCTGCGCCTGGCGCACCGACTATCTGCTCAAAGGGCTCGGCGCCGAGGCACGTTATGTGCAGCGCTACCGCCTGCCAACAGAGGCCGAGTGGGAATATGCCGCACGCGGACGACAGCAAAACGAGTTCCCCTGGGAAAATCAAGACGTGAAAAACGGCGACGGATGCTTCTATGCCAACTTCAAGCCCGACCGCGGCAACTACACCGAAGACGGCAACCTCATCACCTCGCGTGTTGGCATCTATGCCACAAACAGCAACGGACTCTACGACATGGCTGGCAATGTGGCCGAATGGACCTCGACCATCTACACCGAGTCGGGCCTCGATGCCATGAACGACCTCAACCCGACGCTCCTCTACAACGCAGCCAAGGAAGACCCCTACCGACTGAAAAAAAAGAGCGTGCGCGGCGGTTCGTGGAAAGACCCCGAATCGTTCATTCGCTCGGCATGGCGCTCATGGGAATACCAGAACCAGCCCCGCTCGTACATAGGCTTCCGCTGCGTGCGCAGTCTGGCCACCACCACAAGTAACAAACAGAAAAAGTCGAAACGGAAATGACAAAGTACAGCAAAATAAATTTTATCTACCGTCTGCAGAAGTGGATGGATAGTGTGCCAGGACAAACATTCCTGAACTACGCATACTCATGGGGTGCATCGATCGTAATCCTCGGTACACTCTTCAAGCTGACCCACCTGCCGGGAGCCAACCTCATGCTCTACCTCGGCATGGGCACCGAAGTGGTGGTATTCTTCATCTCGGCTTTCGACCGTCCGTTCGACAAGACTGCCATCGGACTCGATCTGCCCACCTCGCTTTCGCCAGCTAAAGAGGACGAAGAGGAAACGGCAGAGACCGATGAAGAGCAACTCTCAGCTGAACCCATCGTGGCTCAGCCTGCCAACTCCGGTCAACCGGCAGCCAACTTGGGCGGAGGCACCATCATCATTGGCGGCGGCGTTGCAGCCCCTGGTGCTGTTCCTGCGGCAGGTACAGTTGCTACGGCCGGTACAGTTGCTGCGGCCGGTGCATCTGAGAATACTCCCGAACTGCTCACCGCACAGACCAACTATGTCGATGCCCTCAATTCGCTCACCGAAACGCTGGGCAAGGTATCGGAGCAGAGCCGCCGTCTGAGCGTTGACAGCGAAGAGATGGAAAATCTCAACCGCACACTCACAGGCATTTGCAAGGTTTACGAGATGCAGCTCAAGAGCGCTTCGCAACAAATTGGCACCATCGACCAAATCAACGAGCAGACACGCCGCATGGCCGAGCAGATTGAGCAGCTCAACCAGATTTATGCCCGCATGATTACTGCCATGACCGCCAACCTGAAAGACTAAATTGTAAATTGTCAAATAGAGAATAAATAGATGGCAATAAAGAAACGACCAGTCAGCCCACGCCAGAAGATGATCAATCTGATGTACGTGGTACTCATGGCAATGCTTGCCTTGAACATCTCTACCGAGGTGCTCAATGGTTTCTCTATTGTGGAAGACAGCCTGCGCCGCACCACAGCCAGCTCCACGAAAGAGAACGCCACGCTGTTCGATGAGTTTGCCCAGCAGATGAAATCGAACCCCGAGAAGGTGCGCCAGTGGTTTGAGAAAGCCACAGAGGTGAAGCAGATGAGCGACTCGCTCTACAACTTCGCCCAGCATCTGAAGGAAGCCATTGTGCGCGAAGCCGACGGAAAAGATGGCGATGTGCTGAACATCAAGAATAAAGATAACCTTGAAGCAGCCTCCCACGTGATGCTGGCACCGGCCACAGGACAGGGACAGAAGCTCTTCGATGGCATCAACCGTTTCCGCGAGCGCATACTCACCATGGTGAACGATGAGCACGAGAAGGAAATGATCCGTGCCAATCTCTCCACCGAACTGCCCAAAGGTGCTGTGACCATGGGCAAGAACTGGCAGGAGTATATGTTTGAGAATATGCCGGTGGCAGCCGCCGTTACGCTGCTCTCGAAGCTGCAGAGCGATGTGCGCTATGCCGAAGGTGCAGTGCTCCACCGACTGGTGTCGAATGTGGATGTGAAGGATTTGCGCGTGAACAAGCTCACGGCCTTCGTCATTCCCGAGTCGCGCACCGTGATCAGTGGCGATCTCTTCCAAGCCAAGATAGTCATGGCCGCCGTCGATACCACCCAGGTGCCCGAAGTGTATGTGGGCGGACGCAAAATTGAAGGCGAAGACTATCGCTTCACGGCAGGTGGAGTAGGGGAGCACTCGTTCTCAGGCTACATCACCATGACCAATGCCAATGGCGAAAAGATTCAGCGAGAGTTCACACAGAAATACACCGTGGTAGGCCCGACGGCCACCGTGAGTGCCGACCTGATGAATGTGCTCTACGCCGGCTACGACAACCCCATATCCATCTCCATTCCTGGTGTGCCGCTCAATGCCGTATCGGCCTCGATGAGCGCCGGCGGATTCCGCTCCGTAGGCATGGGCAAGTATATTGCCCGCCCAACGACCGTGGGCCACGATGTGACCATCAGCGTATCGAGCAACCAGAACGGCCGCTCGCGACAGATGGGAAAATACACCTTCCATGTGCGTAAACTGCCCGACCCGACGGCCTACATCACGCTGGGCACCGACCGTTTCCGCGGCGGTGGACTGGCCAAGGCTTCGCTCATGGGAGCCACCGGCATCAAAGCAGCTATCGACGACGGCATACTCGATGTGCCGTTCAAGGTGGTGAGCTTCGAAACGGTGTTCTTCGACAATATGGGCAACGCAGTGCCAATGTCGTCGGCAGGCGCCAACTTCTCCGACCGTCAGCGCGAAACCTTCCGCAAGCTGTCGCGCAACAAGCGGTTCTACATCTCGCGCATCACCGCCATCGGCCCCGACGGCATCACGCGAACGCTGCCCTCGGCCATGGAGATAGTAGTGAAATAAAGCCTCAAACGGCCCCCTCGTAATCTCCCTCTCTTGATGGAAAGGCAACGGGTATGCGAGCAAAGCGCGGGAATGAGGGGCTGGGGAGAGGCCACTCCTTAGGCTTCTTAACTCCTAAAACAGTATTGTCTGAACTCCTGTAACTCCTGAACTCCTGAACTTCTGAATAAACTCCCAAGAAGTTGAGCAAATGCGAAATTTGAAAAATAAGAAAAACAGCAACAATATGAAACGAATCCTTGTTTTATTCGTAGTAGTGCTTACTGCACAAGGCCTGCTGGCACAGCCTGCTGCCCGTCGAGCCAAACAACAGGCACAGGCTCAAAAGTCGAACGCCGACAACGTGACACAACGCGCACAGATCATGTTCCCCACTGCTCCCACCATGTCGGAGGACGTGGTGTGGCGCCGCGATATCTATCGCGAACTCGACCTCACGCAGGATGCCAACGCCGGACTCTACTATCCCGTTGAGCCCATCGGCACGCAGATGAACCTCTTCACCTACATCTTCAAGCTCATGATGACCGGACAGGTGAAAGCCTACGAGTATCGACTCGACGGCAATGAACTGTTCTCCGACTCGGCACGCATCAAACCGCTGGCCTTTCTGGAGAACTACCACATCTTCTACGAACGCGTGAACGGCCGCGTGCGCATAGACAATAGCGACATCCCCTCGCGCGAAGTGACAGCCTACTACATCAAGGAGAGCGCCTACTACGACCAAGCCACGGCCACTTTCCACACCAAAGTCCTGGCCCTCTGCCCCATACTCAAGCGCGAAGACGATTTTGGCGATGGCACCACTGCCTATCCGCTCTTCTGGGTGAAATACGAAGACCTCGCACCATTCCTCACCAAGCAGACCATCATGACCTCCAACCTGAACAACGCTGCCACCATGAGCATGGACGATTACTTCACCCGCACACAATACCGAGGCAAGATCTACAAAACCAACAATATGCTCGGCCGCACACTGGCGCAGTATTGCCCCACAGAGGAAAAACTCACCGCCGAACAGCGACGCATAGAGGCAGAAATCGCGCAGTTTGAGAAGAATATGTGGGGCGACCCCGCACGCAAAGACTCGCTGGCCAAGGCTGCCGTGGAAGAGAAAAACGCTGCCAAGGACAAGAAATCGAAAAGCAATCGCCGCAGCGGTTCGTCAAAGACAAAAACCGCCAAAGCCAAATCGCCGAAATCGAGCGGCGGATCGTCCGGCAACGCACGCATCAGCGTCCGCCGAGAACGCCACTAAAACTCTTGCAGAAAGGCTAAATTTTGCGTTTAGACTTGTAAATTCTACCCTCGAAAAACCATTTCGAGGGTATTTTTTTTGCCTTTTTTGCCCGAAAAACCCATTTTTCGCACTCCAAAACATACTCTTTTGCACTGCAAAAGCATAGCTTTTACTCGCCAAAAGCTATGCTTTTACAAAACGAAAATTTTGAGTTCTCAGTCCGATTTTGTGTAAATCGCTGTCAGTCTGTTGGTTACACGATTTCTACGGAACCCTCTCCAGAATCGCGTATTTGTGCGCCCGCGAAAAAAATTTTGCAAATTCGCGAAAATAGCGATAGTTTTTTCATACAAAAAAGGTCTATATTTTTCACACAGATATCACAGATAACACAGAAAAAATAGCCTCTCCCCAACCCTCATTCCCGCGCTTTGCTCGCCTACCCGTTGCCTTTCCATCAAGAGAGGGAGAAGGTACCTCCCCTTGAGGGGGAGGTTAGGTTGGGGCTGTGGGAGGGTAGGAGGGGGCTCAATGTTTCTCTCTTTGGGCGCTGCGCTGCTTATAAGTCAAGCCAAGGAGTTCAGGAGTTACAGGAGTTGCAGGAGTTCAGACAATACTTTCCTGAGATTGGAATTATTCTTAACGAATCTTTTACTATAATTTTTAACTAATTTTGAGCCGCAGGCGACCAGTAGTCTTTCGGGGCGCTTCGCTTGAAATGGGTTTAAAATTATGGTTTAAAATTAAGGGCGCCAAGCGCCTGAAATGATTCTTAACTAATTTCTAATTTCAATTTTTAACTAATTTCGAGGCTGCAAGCCGACCAGATTTTTTGGGGGGGCGCTTCGCTTGAAATGGGTTAAAAATTTAGGTTTAAAATTAAGGGCGCCAAGCGCCTGAAATTATTCTTAACTAATTTTTAATATCAATTTTTAACTAATTTTGAGCCGAAGGCGACCAGTTTTCTCTTGGGGCGCTGCGCCTGAAATTACTCTTAACTAATTTCTAATATCAATTTTTAACTAATTTCGAGGCTGCAAGCCGACCAGAACTTTTGCGGGGCTCTATGTTTCTTTTTGGGCAGACACTTGATATAAATCAATAAAATAAAAAATCCTTATCCCCCCTTTCACGCAAAGAAACATTTTTTATACTTTTGCAAGGAGGCGGAAAAGTGAACCTCTCAGGAGGGTAGAATCCCTCCCACTCATATCATAGGACGTTAACGGCAAGACACCTGGCGCGTCAAAGCGCCAAGAGAAAAATACGCTCGTTTCCGTCCTATAATTGTATCTACACGTGAACACCCGCACAACTGAGACAACTAACAACATAAAAAATCGTCAATTCATAATCACCATGTACTCAATTTTTACCCCCACCCACACTCGGAACCACTCCCACCGTTCCCTCTTCTTTAAATTTTTGGCGCTCTTGTGCCTCCTTTCATGTTCTTCTATTTCAACTCACGCAGAAAAAAAAGAAATAACATATAAATTTACGAATTATATGTGGACTGCTACATTAGGTGCAAATGGTCCTACTGCCAACTGGTCATCTGGTAAGGATGGAGCTGGTTTTTCAAATTCGGGAATTCAAGTAACGACAAAATCCTCAGGCGCAAATGGAACATCCCCTATCCGATTTGAAAATATATCGGAAATTGTATTGGTTTACAATACAAATAAAAACAGTGGTGCTGGTACGGCAGAAGTAAAAATCGGAGATAACACTGCAACCTCTAAAAAATGGAAATACTCGACTGGTAATGGTACATCTGCTAAATACACATTAACCTACGATTACGAAACACCTCAAAGTGGAAATGTAAAGATTACACTCAAAACAACCACTAACAGCATCTACCTTGTAAGCTGTACCATTACATATAACCCAGCACCAGTAAAATCAGACCTCACGAAATTTGAATTTAGCAATGCTACTTCGGATATTTATCTGACAGAGAATGGTGGCACTTACAAATACAGCGGGACACCGCAAACTGTAAACGTAGAACCTGACACCTACGACGGCACGGTGAGTTACAGCATCGATTACGAAAACTCCACGCTAACAAGTGATGAGGCTAAAATTGATAGCAAAACTGGTGAAATCACCATCAAGTGTGCAAGCAATCCTAATTCAAACAAAACACTTCTGATAAAAGCCTCAGCAACTGCTACAGACAACTTTAATGCTCCTGCCGATGCCACTTATACCCTCACTGTTCATCCTGCAAGCACAAAAACGCCAGTGAATATGACGGCCTTCAGTGCTACAAAGACAACGCTTATTGTGGGGGAAACAACCACAACTACCGTCGCCAACGATCAAGAAGACTGGACTGCTGCCTACACTTATCAGAGCAGTAATTCTGCTGTGGCCACAGTGAATGAGTCTGGCGAAATCACTGCCATAAGTAAAGGAACAGCCACAATTACAGCAACGCTTAATGTATCAAGTGAAGATGAAAATTACCGTATTGGTGATACTACAAGTAAATCGGTAGAGATAACTGTAAACAACCCCTCGCATACGGCTCACTTTTCGATAANATTAATTCAAACAACGACTGCACCACAGAAGAAGACGAAAGCATTACCTTCCCCGCCAATCCCGAAGACATCAATGACAAGAAGTTCGTAGGCTGGTATGGCGCGGAGTATTCCCATGATACAAAAGAGCCTGTGTATGTAAACACCGCTACAGAGGTTATGGGCACCGCCGATGTAACCTACTATGCCGTGTTCGCAAACCTAACACCAGCGAGTTGCACAGAAACAGCCATCTCTGATTTCTCAGCCAGTGATGTGATGATTATTGTCGGCAAGTCGGGCGACAACTACTACGCACTTTCTAACGATAATGGCACCTCTAAGGCCCCCACTGCGGAATCCGTAACCGTGGAGAATGGTAAAATCACCAGCAGCGTCAGAGATAACATGAAATGGAACCGTAAGTTATCGGGGGATTACTATCAGTTTTACGTATCCAATGAATCGGACTACCTTTATTGTATCAGCGATAACAATGGTGTGCGCGTGGGTTCAGGTAATGAAAACAATAAATTTTCAATTACAACTGATGGATACCTCAAAAACAGTGGACAGAACCGATATTTAGGTATTTATAATAAAGCAGACTGGCGCTGTTATACTTCAATCAACACTAACATCCAAAACCAGACTTTCACGTTCTACAAGTACATTGCGCGCAAAGTATCTGACATTTCTACAACCGTGAAAGAGCCCGCAACGCTGGAAAGCATTGCAGTAACTACAGCACCAACCAAGACGCACTATTTCGTTGGAGAAACCTTTGAGCCTGCAGGCATGGTTGTGACAGAGCAATAAACCTATAACAGAATATACTTATTCGCCCACTGGTGAGCTGACCACCGACGATAATGAGATAACCATCAGCTACACCGAACGCGGCACAACCCAAACTACCACACAGGCCATCACCGTGGTAACACCACAAGAGGCAGGCATCGCCTTTGAGAAATCAACAGTGAGCACACCGCTGAACAGCGGATACACTGGTCAGGCACTCACCAACCCCAACTCGCTCACCGTGGCCTATACCAGCAGCAATCCGAGCGTGGCTACCGTGGATGGAAGCACTGGTGAAGTAACCCTCAAGGCTACAGGCACCACCACCATCACCGCCTCGTTCACCCGCAACGACCCATATCAGTCGGCCGAAGTGAGTTACAAACTGACAGTAACTCCTGCCGTACACACAGTAACGTTTATGGTGAACGGCAAGCAGCAGAGCACCGCCAGCGTAACCGAAGGAGCAGCCATCAAGTTCCCTGAAGTGGCCGACATTGCAGGAAAAGCCGTAGTGGGCTGGCGCACAAGCGCACTGGAGAACGTAACCGATACCGAGCCTGCCGACATGGTTGCGGAAGTAACCATGCCCGCGGCGGATGTTACCTACTACGCAGTCTTTGCGAAAGCCACAACAACAGAAGGTGCAAGCAACTACACATTGGACTATAATGATAACGAAGAGACCATCTCTGAATTAACACTTGGTTATGGTTCTGCAATAGAATACACTGCGAAAGATGGTGGTCAATGGGTAATTAAATCGTATAAAAGTAATGGCATGCAGATAAACAAAGACAGGGATGCTTCCATCAAAGTTCCCAATTGCTCTGGAAATATCACCTCTATTGCCATCACTGCAAATGATGGTGCTCTAAAAGCTGTTGGATTCAGTTCGTCCGACTATAATGGTACGGGAACTCCAACATATTTAGCATGGGGAACAGACGGTACTTCACAGACCTTAGACCTCTCTTCGGCCAAGGTGAAAACAGGTTATATCGTTCCAAAAGGCGGTAACTGCCAAATCACAAAAATCGTGGTTAACTACAATATCATCTCGGGTTACTGCACGACTGTGACGACGGGCGAAACGAGCATTAGAGATGATAACAAAGACCCTGTGTCGGGTAAGTATTACGCTACTTACAGCAGCATACAGAAGTTTGTGGTGCCCAATGATGTGACTGTGGCGCAAGTAGTGCTTGAGGAAAACGGTCTGATTTACTTGAAGCGCTATAAAGCAGGCAATGTGGTGGCTGCCAATACGGGCGTGCTGCTGGAGTCGGGAGATACAATCACAACGGCATTTGAACTGACCACCGAGGAAGCAACCAACCTGGGGGTTACCAACGTGCTGAAAGCATCGGGCACTACTGGCATCACTGCCGACGAGATGGGCAAAGCCGACAATCCTGCCAATTACTACTTCTACCGACTGACCAAAGGCACGCTCGACGGCGAGACAGTGTTGTTCGGCTTCTACTGGAAGGCGGACAATGGCGCCGCCTTTGAACTTGGAC
>CAJOIX010000013.1 GCA_905234815.1 uncultured Prevotella sp.
GGACAAACACAAGGAAAGGCCATCGTCGTAGAAAATATCAACGACGTCAAGAAGCTCAACTTCACACACGACATCTATCTCTATTCGCAAACAACCAAGAGTCTCGAAGAATTTCAACAAATCATACAATACATACAGCAACACATCCTGCCACCAGCCCAATTCAAATCATTCGACACCATCTGCCGACAAGTAGCAAACCGAATAAGCAACATTCAAAACTTTGCGCGGAAACATTCGCTCATTATCTTCGTCTGCGGGAGGAAAAGCAGCAACGGAAAAGTGCTCTTCCATCAGTGCCGGAAAGTCAACCCCAACTCCCACCTGATAGAAAAACCAGAAGAAATACAGCCACAATGGCTCAAAAATATACAAACAATCGGCATCTGTGGCGCTACCAGTACCCCCAAATGGCTCATGCAGCAATGTAAAGAATACATCGAGTCACTTGACTATTAAACCATTTCACGCTTGTCAGCCGATGGCCTCTCGGGCTTTTTCAAGCAGCCACTTGCTCTGTTCTTCGCGCGTTAGATGACTATTATCGAGCACTATTGCATCATCTGCCTGGCGCAATGGTGAAACTTTGCGATGCGAGTCAATGTAGTCACGTTCCTTCACATTGCGAAGAATGTCCTCAAAGGTACTTTCCACACCTTTCGCACGCATTTCATCGTAGCGACGCTGGGCACGCACCTCAGCCGAAGCTGTGACAAACACTTTTAGTTCTGCATCTGGAAAAACGGTAGTGCCAATATCGCGACCATCCATTACAATACCTTTATCACGCCCCATTGCCTGCTGCTGCTTCACCATTGCTTCACGCACAAATGGCAGAGCTGCAATAAGGCTCACACGGGAAGACACCTGTAAACCTCTGATTTCTTGCTCTACACACTCGCCATTCAGATAAGTTTCTTGTACATCACCGGCAGCTGATGTCCGGAAAGTGATATGAACTTTGTCCATCAATTCCTGCAATCGTTCAGTATCAATCTGCTGGTCTACACCAAACACATTGTTGCGCAAAGCAAAAAGCGTAACAGCACGATACATCGCGCCTGTATCAACATAAATATAATTCAAGGTCCGGGCCAACTGTTTGGCCATTGTGCTCTTTCCACAAGAAGAGTGACCGTCAATAGCGATGGTGATTTTTTTCATTCTGAAAACTGTTTATAGCGTAAAAGCGATATTGGCCACAATCGAAGAGGCCGAAACATGATATTTTCCGTATGCCAGATTAATCTTGAAACGGTCCATATTCAATCCAGCGCCGAAAGATAGACCAGCCATGTGGCTACTCTCGCCGTCGCCCGACGAGATCTTCATTTCATCTGCACGGCGGAAATTGTAACCAGCACCGAGCCAAATCTGATCCGACAGCAAAGCATCCAGCCCGACCACTGCATGATTGATAAACCGATAGCCCCAGTGATTCAAATCCACCAGTGTGGCCGACACACGGAAAGGTGTATGCGCAAAGCGTTTAGTCACGCCCACTTGCACATCAATAGGCATATGGTCATAGTGGTCATTATAAGCCTTCAACTGACCTCCAAGATTCTTTACCACAAACGATGCTGACCAGCCGCGTTCACCATCATAATAGTTCACGCCAAGATCTACACCCATTGCGATGGAATTATAATCGCCCAAATAGGATGCAATAAACTTGGTAGCGATACCTCCCGCAAATTTGTCGCCGAGCATATAGGAGAAATAACCGGCCAAGGATATATCCCTTGCAGAAAAATCACCTAATATCTGGCCATCAGAAGTCGTTTCCTTTATCTTGCCATAGTCTAAGAACTGACCGCTGATAGCCACCGATGCACGCTCTTTGATATTTCGATTGAACGAAGCTGACGCAGTATTTGCCCCCTTCATGTAGTTCATATAGTTCAGTGCAATTGTCTTGTCACTCACCGAAGAAAGCAAGGCTGGATTAGAAAAGATAAACGATGCGTCATCTTCGATAATCGTGATATTATCCCCACCCAATGCTGCAGCATGAGCACTTACGGGCAAGCGAAGAAAATTGTAGGCCGTTTGACTCTCTTGCCCAAACAAAATCTGCGAAGTGGCACACAAGAGCAAAGAGAGAATATAGCGTAATTTTTGCATGTTCAAATAATTATTGTAATTTTGTCGCATAGAAGTTGCGATAAACTAACTTTATAACGCAAAATTACCTATTTTATTTTAAATTCGTGCGGTTTTGAAACTTAAGAAGTCGCCTCGCGCCGATTTAAGGCGCTACCGAAGTTGGTTCCTGCTCGGGTCACTATTGATGGTGACCGCAATTTTTGTTGCCTTGCTGCAAGTCAGATTCTTCTTCACGCCTCAAGAAACTTCGGAAGATGACATGGAACTAATAGTAGAAGACCTCTCCCTCACGCTTCCACCTGAAGACGACTATGTACCTGTGCACGAGAAAATCGAAGAACCGCCAATTCTGGAAGAAATCAGAACTGTCGAAACAGCAGAATTGCCACAACAAAGTACTGAAACCGGATTTACGGAAGAAGTAAAACAGGCACTTGATGCATTAAACGATTTGTCTCCTGAAGAAAATCCACTTCCGCCTGAACCTGTACTCACCGTTGAGGAGGTGGACGAAATACCACAATATCGTGGAGGTATGAAAGCATTCGTGCAATTCCTCACCCGCCAACTGCGCTACCCACCATCGGCTTTACTCGAAAAGAAAGAAGGAAAACTGATGGCCACCTTCATCGTAAACGAAGACGGACGAGTAAGCGACTTGCAAATTGATGCCGATGCCTATCCTGCTTTTGCTAAAGAAGCACAGCGCGTTCTTAAGATAATGGGGGAGTGGAAGCCTGGAAAAAAACATGGTCAACCCTGCAAAACACTCATGGC
The DNA here is from genome assembly GCA_905234815.1 of uncultured Prevotella sp. Classification (GTDB taxonomy): domain Bacteria; phylum Bacteroidota; class Bacteroidia; order Bacteroidales; family Bacteroidaceae; genus Prevotella. Next base: position 2,887 of record CAJOIX010000013.1, read on the forward strand.
CATTCCGATTGTGTTCAAGCAATAGGCATCCCCATAAACGGCGTTTCAAAGTAAAATTGTAATTAACTAAATATGAAATCATAAATGATTATGAATACCGTAAATAAAATTTTAGAAAAAGTAAATCACTACATTGATGCGTTGCCTTATGAGCGCAAGCCTGAATCGCTCTACGAGCCCATACGCTACGTACTTTCCATTGGAGGCAAGCGCATTCGGCCCGTTCTGATGTTGCTAAGCTATAATCTCTACCGCGACGATGTTGACAAGATTCTATCCGTAGCCTGTGGCCTTGAGACATATCACAACTACACACTCTTGCACGACGACCTGATGGACCAGGCGCCTATGCGCCGTGGTATGCCAACAGTGCACCGTAAATGGGATGCCAACACTGCCATTCTGAGTGGCGACTCTATGCTCGTTTTAGCCTTTCAGCGCATTGCTGATTGCGACGACAAGCATCTTCGCGACATTGTAAAACTCTTCACCGAGACTGCATTGGAGATAGGAGAGGGACAACAGTTCGACATGGATTTCGAGCAGCGTACCGACGTCAGCGAAGAAGAGTACATCAATATGATTCGGCTGAAAACGAGTGTTCTCCTTGCCTGTGCCACAAAGATGGGCGCTTGCTTGGCCGATGCCTCTCCGACTGATGCAGATTTGCTCTATCACTTTGGCGAAAAGTTGGGACTGGCTTTCCAGTTGCAGGACGATTTCCTCGATGTTTATGGCAACCCTGCTGTATTTGGCAAGGCCATTGGTGGCGATATTACGTCGAACAAAAAGACATATATGCTCATTAATGCACTCAACAGAGCCAATGAGCAACAGCGGGCAGAACTACTTCGATGGATTCAATCCACCGATTTCGATCGGCAGAAAAAAATTGAAGCCGTTACCCGTATATACAATGAGTTAGCCATTGACAAACTGGCACAAGAACGGATTGCCCAGTTGTTCGAAGAATGTCTGTTGCTACTTGATCAACTACCCGTGGTCAATGAACGTAAAGAACAACTTCGTCAATACGCTCATCAATTGATGCTTCGCGATAAATGATAGACACACACGCACACATTGACGGTGAGGAATTTGCTCTTGACAGATTAGAGATGCTTCAACGAGCTCAAGCTGAAGGAATAGAAACTATTTTTATTCCCGCTATCGACTTGCCCTCGTCACAAGCAGCACTGGATCTGCACCGAAAAATGCCTCATTATCTCTATCCGATGATTGGTCTCCATCCCGAAGAGGTAAAAAGCAATTACAGTGAAGTCCTGAAACAGCTGAAAAAACTGCTGCATGCAGAATCGGCTTTCATCGCCATAGGTGAAGTAGGACTTGATTTCTATTGGAGCAGGGAATTTGAAACAGAGCAATTAGCTGCCTTTGAAGAGCAGGTGCAATGGTCCGTTGAAACGCATTTACCACTGATGATACATTGCCGAAAGGCACAAAACGAAATGGTAAAAATCTTGCGCCGCTACAATGACGACTTGCCTGGCGGGGTGTTCCACTGCTTCACAGGCAATGAGATTGAAGCACAAGAACTGCTTCAATTCCCCAATTTCGTATTAGGCATTGGCGGGGTTTCTACGTTCAAGAAAAGTCCACTGGCCGAAATGCTCGCAACAAACGTCCCGCTCAATCGAATTGTACTTGAAACAGACTGTCCATACATGGCCCCAGTGCCACATCGGGGAAAAAGAAATGAGCCGGCATTTGTCAGATTGGTAGCCGAAAAATTGGCACAGAGCTATCATGTCACTCTTGAAGAAATCAACCGTCAGACCAATGAAAATGTAAAACGAATCTTTAACATATCACTATGAAACAATTCATCTTTTCTTTGTTCGCTTTGGTAGTATCCATTACCGCCAATGCTCAACCGTCAGAGGGAACCTTCAGTGTTATTCCTCGTTTGGGCGTAAACATATCTAACCAAACCGGCTATTCCGCTAAATATCAGCTCCGTAACGGTTCGGTTGGAGTAGAAGACTCAAAGGCTGCAGCAGGCATAAATATCGGTGCCGAAGCTGTGTACCAATTCACTGATTTATTCTTCGCTTCGGCTGGTTTGGACTACTCGCTTCAGCGGTGTAAAATTGCCAATTACACAAATTATTTGCGCCAGACAGGAAGCGTAGAGCAATTCGAGGGCGTGGCCGATAAGAAACTCAAACTTTCCTATGTGCATCTGCCCTTAATGGTGGGATGCTATGTCTATAACTCGCTGGCTGTGAAATTAGGTTTACAATTTGGATATCTGGCTTCAGCCAAAGAGACCTACAACACTGCCGATATAACCATCGACACATCGGTAGAACCCAACGAGCGCAGCATTGGCAATCGTCAAGGCTACAGCGTAAACTATAAAGACCAGATGAAAAAACTGGAATTGAGCATACCTTTGGGCGTTTCTTACGAATATGAGAATGTGGTGCTCGACTTACGCTACAATTGGAGCATCACCAAAGCCTTCAAACACACCAATAGCCGTAATCAGTGGGCAGCGCTGACAGTGGGCTATCGGTTTGAAATTTACTAATTATTTTTGCGCTTTATTACCCAAACAAAACATACCTCCTAAATTATGAAACAGAGAAAAATATGGATTGACTGGATGAAAGCACTTGGAATGCTCGCCATCGTGTGGGGACACTGCTTTCCAAAGGGTGGGGTAGATGCGTTTCTCTACGCTTTCAATGTTCCGGTATTCTTTTGGGTATCAGGCTATTTGGTTCATCGTGAGGACTCCATGCGTGTGTGCTGGCAAAAATGTTGGCACAACCTGGTGATACCATACATAATTTTGGCGCTGATTAAATGTGCCGGTCCCATACTGAAACACCTTTCTGATGGTCAGTTCGTCTATTCATTGCTGGGCATAGCGGGCGGTTTCCATTCTATCAACGGCATATCGGGCTGCAACAATCTTTGGTTCGTCTATACGCTGGTACTCATCAAATTGCTTTACCAATGGGGACAGGCTGACCAAAAACGCTTGTTTGGAATCACCATTCTGGCCATTATTTTTGCCCTGGTGTATAACCACTATGAACTGGAATGGAGTTGGGCTGTCAGCAATACGCTGCTTGCCTGGCCATTCTTCCTTTTGGGCAACACGTGCTCGCAGGTCTTTTCACGACAGTTTGACAACTTTGTTCAATGTTTTGAAAAGGTACACTGGGCCGGAAAAATTTTGGTGATTGCATCATTGATAGCCCTCGTTTATTGCATTGGACTGCAGAATGACTGCGCCTATCTTTTCCAGAATCGCTACGGGTTAAACTTCCTGTTGTTCGTTGCCGGAGCCTTGGCCGGTATTCTCATGATGCTAAGCATCGGATTGTGGCTTAATCAGATTGACTTGAAAGCTGTACGAATCATCTCCGTTGGCTCCATCGTTATTCTCGTCTTCCACAGGGAATTGCTAAGACCCCTGCTCAAGCTGATCAGGAAGCAGCAATTAGATTTGTCTTTAGAGAATCTGTTGATATTCCTCGCAGCAGTAGCAGTGACACTTGCTTTCGTGCCGATTATCCTCGTGTTGAAACGCTTTTTCCCAATTATTTTAGGCACACGCGCGAGAAATCTATAAGAAAAAGAGAGGAAAATTTGGTCGTTATCGCTAAAAATCATAATTTTGCAGCCGCTTATTGAAAAAAGTATAAATGAAGAACGACAAACTTAAAAATCAGTACAGAGTGAACGAACAGATCCGTGCAAAGGAGGTTCGTGTTGTCGGCGACGAAGGAGCTCAAGTCATGGCTCTGCGCGATGCGCTGGCTTTAGCCCGTGAACAGGAAGTTGATCTTGTTGAGATTTCTCCCAATGCTCAGCCGCCCGTTTGTCGTTTGATTGACTATTCAAAATTCCTCTACCAGCAGAAGAAGCGGCAGAAAGAGATGAAGGCCAAGCAAGTGAAAGTAGAAGTGAAGGAAATTCGCTTTGGCCCTCAGACCGACGAGCATGACTATCAATTCAAGCTGAAGCATGCCAAGGAATTTCTGACCGACGGCAACAAGGTGCGAGCCTATGTATTCTTCCGCGGTCGCAGTATTCTCTTCAAAGAACAGGGTGAAGTGCTGTTGTTGCGTTTTGCCAATGATTTGGAAGAATATGGCAAAGTAGAGTCAATGCCATCGCTCGAAGGCAAGAAAATGTTCCTCTATTTAGCTCCGAAGAAAGCCGGTGCTGCCAAAAAGAGTCAGCAGAAGATGGACCGCGAAAAGCGTGAAGCTGAAGCAAAAACTCAAGAGCAGCAAGCTCATGAAGAACAAATAGCTGCCACTGGCGGAGTGTTTGCAAACATGAAGGGCGGCGACGAACTTCTGCAAAAGCTGAAAGAGAACCCTGAAGAGTAAAGCACTTTGGTGCGTAGCGCCCGGTATATGCGCTGCCACCGTATAATAAATAACCAAATAAACAAAAAAAACAATGCCAAAAGTAAAAACAAATTCCGGCGCAAAAAAGCGTTTCCGCTTGACCGGTACTGGTAAGGTAAAGCGTCATCATGCTTACCACAGTCACATTCTGACAAAGAAGACGAAGAAGCAAAAGCGTAACTTGGTACACCAAGCTATCGTAGATCCCTCAAACGTAAAGCAGGTTCGTGACTTGCTTTGCATGCGTTAATTAACATGAGTTGAACCATTAAAGAAACAGAAAACTATGCCAAGATCAGTAAACCATGTTGCTTCTAAAGCACGTAGAACTCGCATCCTGAAACAAACCAAAGGTTATTTCGGTGCCCGTAAGAATGTCTGGACAGTTGCCAAGAATACTTGGGAGAAAGGTTTGACTTATGCTTATCGCGATCGTCGCAATAAGAAACGCACTTTCCGCGCTTTGTGGATTCAGCGTATCAACGCTGCCGCACGCTTGGAAGGTTTGAGCTATTCGGCTCTCATGGGTAAGTTGACCAAAGCAGGTATCGAGATTAACCGTAAGGTGCTCGCCGACCTCGCTGTAAACAATCCTGAAGCTTTCAAAGCTATTGTTGAGAAAGTAAAATAAGGAAATTCTTATCAGAAAAAAACAAAAGCGCTGCCTCTTCGGAGAGCAGCGTTTTTTTGTTTGATTATCAGCCACTTACAAATGCATTTCAAAACCTATGCTTTTGGTATCTGAAAGCTATGCTTTTGAAGGGCGAAAGCATAGCTTTTGGAGGGCAAAAGTTATGCTTTTGGAAAAATATAGTAAAAACCTTTCGCTTCAGATTTCGCAAATTCAAAAATAAATCGTAATTTCGCAGCGAATTATACGCGCGCGCAAAAAATATATGTTTAATGACTATTGTCAACTGCCTTGCGCTACGCAGAGGAATCTAATAAGAATATGAAAAAAAAGATACAATTCAGTCTTGTTTACCGAGACATGTGGCAGAGCTCAGGTAAGTTTCAGCCACGCAAAGATCAGTTGGAACGTATTGCACCCGTTATCATAGAGATGGGCTGTTTTGCCCGTGTAGAAACCAATGGCGGCGCCTTTGAACAGGTGAACCTACTGGCAGGCGAGAACCCTAACGATGCGGTGAGAGCCTTCTGTAAACCCTTTAACGAGGTGGGCATCAAAACCCATATGCTCGACCGCGGTTTGAACGCTCTGCGTATGTATCCCGTGCCCGACGATGTACGCGCCCTGATGTACAAGGTGAAACATGCACAAGGTGTGGACATTCCTCGAATTTTCGACGGATTAAACGATGTGCGCAATATCATTCCCTCCATTCGCTGGGCCAAAGAGGCTGGCATGACTCCACAGGCAACGCTCTGTATCACAACATCGCCAGTACACACCCTGGACTACTATATGAATATAGCCGATCAGTTGATTGCTGCCGGTGCCGAAGAAATTTGCTTGAAGGATATGGCCGGCATTGGTCAGCCTGCATTCTTGGGCAAACTTACAAAAATGATTAAGGATAAATATCCTGAAATCATTATCCAGTATCACGGACACTCTGGTCCTGGTCTCTCCATGGCCAGTATCCTCGAAGTGTGCAACAATGGAGCTGACATTATTGACACCGCCATTGAGCCGCTCTCTTGGGGAAAGGTTCATCCCGATATTATCAGCGTGCTGTCAATGCTGAAGAACGAAGGTTTCGATGTGCCTGAAATCAACATGAACGCTTACATGAAGGCCCGCACATTGACACAATCCTTCATCGACGAATGGCTTGGCTATTTCATCAATCCGGGAAACAAGGTGATGTCCTCACTCCTGCTTGGTTGCGGACTGCCTGGCGGTATGATGGGTTCGATGATGGCCGACCTCGGTGGCATCATGGGCACCATCAATAATCTGCGTCGCAAGAAGGGGGAAGCCGAACTCAGCACAGACGATATGCTCGTGGCTCTCTTCAACGAAGTGGAATACGTATGGCCACGTGTAGGCTATCCTCCTCTGGTAACTCCATTCTCACAGTATGTGAAGAACATCGCACTGATGAACCTTCTTACCTTGGAACAAGGAAAAGGCCGCTTTGTGATGATGGACGAAGCCATGTGGGGTATGATTCTCGGCAAGAGCGGGAAATTGCCCGGCGCACTCGATCCTGAAATCATTGAATTGGCAAAGAAACAAGGCAGAGAGTTCACCGATGCTGATCCTCACACGCTGCTTCCCAATGCCCTCGACGATTTCCGCAAAGAGATGGACGAAAACGGCTGGGAATATGGTCCCGACGATGAAGAACTGTGGGAACTTGCCATGCATCCCGAGCAGTACCGCAACTACAAGAGCGGACAGGCTAAGAAAAACTTCCTGGCCGACCTTCAGAAAGCCAAAGATGCAGCCTGCGGCACGAACCTTTCGCCCGAAGAATTGGCCGCTTTCAAACACGCCAAAGCCGATGCTATCACCGCTCCTGTGAAGGGATCCATTATCTGGGAGTTTGGCGGTGACGCTGAAGCTGTGCCCACTGTAGAACCCTTCATCGGAAAAGAATATAAAGAAGGCGACACTTTCTGTTATATTCAGGCTCCCTGGGGCGAATTTGTGGAAGTGAAAGCCGCTCTCGGTGGCAAGCTTGTAGAAATCAACGCCCGCCAAGGTAGCAAGATTCAAAAGGGTGATGTAATTGCATATATCGAACGAGAACAAGCATAAGATGGATGTTCAAAAGCTCATTGATCTGCACTATGGCAAGAACGAGCCCCTTCGCCATGTGCTTCTGACTCACAGTGAGGCAGTAGCCCAGCGGTGTATCAGAATCATTGAGCAACATCCTGAACTGCAGATAGATGCACAATTTGTAAAAGAGGCAGCAATGCTTCACGATATTGGCATCTGTTTCTGCAATGCACCTTCCATTCACTGCCATGGCACACATCCCTATATCTGCCACGGACACCTGGGCGCAGAGTTGCTCAGAGAATACGGGTATGATCGCCATGCTCGTGTCTGCGAACGACATACTGGAGCGGGGCTTACCAAAGAGGAGATTATCCGCCAGCAACTACCACTACCTGCAGATGATTTCTTGCCTGAAACATTAGAAGAAAAACTCATCTGCTACGCCGATAAGTTCTATTCTAAGACACACCTGGGCGATGAAAAAACACTCGAACAAGCCGTTCACAGTCTCGAAAAATTCGGTTCCGAAGGTGTAGCCCGATTCCTCGAATGGCACAAGATATTTAACTGAAAATTGACAACTGATAATCGATGAAGCGTCGATCCATTATCATATTCCTACTGTTCGTCTTTATCTTTTCAATGGCGAGCAATTCCCAAGGCCCTTTCAAGCGCAAGAGGAAAGTGGTCGTGGACACTTTAGCTACAAAAGACACAATCATAACTGACACGCTCAAGATGGACTCTCTCACAAAGGCCATCTACAAGCACAATCTGCAGGTGGACGATTCATTGCGCATCGACTCCATCAACCGTGCCAAGAGCAATGGAATAGAAGATCCCATCAGTTATGAAGGCACCGACTCGCTCGTTTATGATGCCCTCAACCGCACGGCATACATGTATGGTAATGCCAAGGTGGACTATCAAAACATGACGCTCGAGAGTGAAAAAATCCAACTTGATCTGAACAAGAACGTCGTATATGCCACAGGTGTAGCGGACTCTACGGCCGAAAAAGGACTTAAAGGTATTCCTAACTTTAAAATGGGCCAAGAGGAATACGAAACCGACACGATAGCATTTAACATCAAATCAAAACGTGGGCTCATACGCAATGTTTACACCGCACAGCAAGAAGGCTTTCTCACCTCGCAACTGTCTAAGCGCAATGCCGATGGGACCATCTATCTCCAGCATGGTCGGTACACAACGTGCGATGAAGAAAATCCCGACTTCTACATAGCCCTCTCACGTGCCAAGGTGCGCCCCAACAAGGATGTAGTGTTCGGACCAGCCTACCTGGTTGTAGCCGATGTACCCTTGCCGTTGGCCATACCATACGGTTTCTTCCCATTCTCAAAAAAATATAGCAGCGGCATCATCATGCCATCCTATGGTGAAGAGAAAGACCGAGGCTTCTATCTGCGTGACGGCGGTTACTATTTTGCCCTGAGCGATAAGTGGGATTTGAAAGTTCTTGGCGAAATCTTTACCCGTGGTTCGTGGGGACTGTCGCTTGCTTCAAATTATAACAAGCGCTATCGTCATTCGGGTCAATTTCTCTTCAGCTATCAGAACACCAGATATGGCGACAAAGGGCTGCCCGACTTTGTGAAAGAAGAAAGTTTCAAAGTACAGTGGAGCCACAAACAGGACTCAAAAGCCAGCCCCTTTAGAACATTCTCGGCCAGCGTAAACTTTGCCACAACAAGCTATGAGAACAACAACCTCAACTCGATGTACAATCCGCAAACAAAGACACAAAGTACCCGTACATCGTCAGTGAGTTGGGGCACCTCATTCTCAAGTATCGGTCTCTCGCTCTCGAGCACTGCGAATATCACACAAAATATGCGTGACTCGTCGATAGCTGTAACCCTTCCCGACCTAAATATCTCGATTTCGCGATTCTATCCATTCCGCCGCAAGCATGCTGCAGGAAAGGAGCGCTGGTATGAAAAAATTTCATTGAGCTACACAGGACAAATCAGTAATTCAATCAACACACAGGAAGACCATATCCTTCATGCCGACATAATGAAAGAATGGCGCAACGGATGGAAGCACAGCATACCTATTTCCGGTAGTTTCACCCTGTTCAATTATCTTACCGTAACTCCTTCGTTCAACTTCACCGACCGAATGTACACCAACAAGATAGTGCGGTCGTGGGATACTGAAAAACAAACTGAGGTGAGAGACACCGTGAATGGTTTCCACAACATCTACGACTGGAACTTAACTGTTGCAGCAAGCACAAAGCTGTACGGATTCTATCGGCCCAGTAAATGGCTGTTCGGCGATAAAATTGAAAAGATACGCCACGTCTTGACACCCGAAATAACCTACAGTTATGCACCGGATTTTAGTTCCGATCGTTACGGTTACTATGATTCTTATCAAAAAACCGATGCCGATGGCAACGTAGAACTTGTTAGCTATTCTCCTTGGCAGAACTCGCTCTTTGGTATTCCTTCAAACGGCAAGACTGGTTCTATCACTTTCCATTTAGACAACAATGTTGAAATGAAGGTGAAATCAGACAAAGACAGCACTGGCGTTAAAAAGGTAAGCATCATAGATAACTTCGGCCTTGACATGAGTTACAACATGGCAGCGCGCGAGAAGAAATGGAGCAATCTGGGCATGAGTATCCGATTGAAGTGGTGGAAACACTATACATTCAATATGCGAGCCGTATTTGCAAGTTATGCGTATGAACTAAACGAAAACGGTGTGCCTTACGTTGGCAACCATACCTTGTGGGGAATGGGCAAATTCGGCCGTTTCCAAGGGTTTTCGCAAAACATTTCCTTCACGCTTAATCCTGAAAAACTAAAGAAATGGTTTGGAAAGAGTGGCGAAGAGGAGGATGAAGCACTTGATGAAGATGCCATCAATACAGATGTGGAGACCAATGTAGATGATGATCTTGCTAACGGACAGCATAAGGCCAAGCGGAAGAAAAACACCGGAAAAGCCGAAACTGACGAAGATGGATATATGCTCTTCAATATGCCGTGGTCGCTTACGTTCGGCTATGGTGTCACCATGAGAGAAAACACCACGCTGTCTAAGTTCAATTACGAAAAGATGCGCTATCCATATAAGTTCACGCAAAACCTCAACGTGAGTGGTAATCTACGTTTAAGTGACGGATGGAACATCAGTTTCTCTACTGGATGGGATTTTGAAAACCACGACATGAGCATGACTACAGCTTCTGTGCAGCGCGATCTGCACTGCTTCAACATGAGTTGCTCAGTAGTGCTTGCTCCGTACACCAGCTACAACTTCACCTTCCGAGCCAATGCATCTACACTGACCGATGCACTCAAATATGACAAACACAATAACTCAATATCAAATGCCGTTGAATGGTATTAACAAATTGAATAACATTTATTAACCCCTAAACAATTAAATCTATGGAATCTAATCAGCAATTGATTGCCGAGTGCGTAGAACGCGCCAAGCAATGGCTCTCTCCGGCCTTCGACGAAGAAACACGCAAAGCGGTTCAAGAAATGATTGACGCAGAGGACAAGAACCCTCTGATTGATGCATTCTACCGCGATTTGGAATTTGGAACTGGTGGCTTGCGCGGCATCATGGGCCCAGGCACCAACCGTATGAATAAATACATTGTGGGCATGGCCACTCAAGGATTTGCCAACTACATTCTGAAAGCCTTCCCTGGCAAACAGTGCAGTGTTGTTGTTGGCCACGACTGCCGCAACAACGGCCGTATGTTTGCCGAGACCGTAGCCGATATTTTCTCGGCCAATGGTATTAAAGTATATCTCTTTGAAAGCCTTCGCCCCACACCTGAAATATCATTTGCCATCCGTCATCTCGGATGTCAGGCCGGTGTGAATGTAACCGCTTCGCACAATCCGCGTGAGTATAATGGTTACAAAGCATATTGGGACGATGGAGCGCAAGTGCTTACCCCACACGACACAGGCATCATCGAGGAAGTGAACAAGGTGTCCATTTCCGATGTGAAGTTTGAAGGTAACAAAGAACTCATCATCCCCATCGGTGGCGAAATGGACTGGGACTACATCCAGGCCGTTAAAGAAGCCATGGTTGACCAGGATGTGATTCTCCGTAATAAAGACCTCAACATTGTATATTCACCTATGCACGGCACCGGTCGTGTGATTGTACCCATGGCACTGCGTTCTTGGGGCTTCCAAAACATCCACGTTGTGCCCGAACAGATGGTTATTGACGGTAACTTCCCCACAGTGGTTTCGCCCAATCCAGAGAATGCCGAAGCAATGACGCTCGGAATGAAACTTGGAACCAAGCTCAATGCCGACCTCGTGATTGCTTCTGACCCCGATGCCGACCGCTTGGCCATTGTTTGCCGCGACAAGAAAGGCGAATGGGTTATCATCAACGGAAACCAGACTTGCATGATGTTCTCGTGGTACATCATTGCCAATAAAAAGAAACTCGGCCAACTTAAGGGCAACGAGTTCCTGGTGAAGACCATCGTTACAACAGAGGTTATTGCCGAAATCGCAAAGAAAAACCAGGTAGAATATCATGACTGCTATACTGGTTTCAAGTGGATTGCCAACGAAATTCGCACCAACGAAGGAAAGAAGAAATACATTGGCGGTGGTGAAGAGAGCTTCGGCTTCCTGCCATACGACAAGGTACGGGATAAGGATTCACCCGCATCTATCTGTCTGATCTGCGAAATCGCTGCATGGGCAAAGGACAATGGCAAGACACTTTACGATCTGCTGCTCGACATCTACCAGGAATATGGTTTCTCTTACGAGCACACCATAAACGTAGTACGCCCAGGCAAGACTGGTGCTGACGAAATCAAACAGATGATGGAAAACTTCCGTGCAAATCCTCCACGCGAGCTTGCTGGCGAGAAAATCGTCCTGTCTAAAGACTTCCAGAAACTTGAACAGCGCGATGCCAACGGAAATGTTACACCCATCAATATGCCTGCCAAGAGCAATGTGCTCCAATGGTTCTGCGAGAATGGCAATAAAGTGTCAGTACGTCCTTCCGGAACTGAACCGAAAATCAAGTTCTACATTGAAATCAAGGACAAAATGCACTGTCAAGACTGCTACGACGGTTGCGTAGAACGCTCTAAGGCTACTGTAGAAGAAATTAAGCGCGAACTGAATCTCGACTAATTCTATCTGTTAATGCAATATCTTTCAGCCCCGCAGGCCACCACCTGTGGGGCTGATTGTATTTATACAAGTCCATGCATAGGGCAGAAAATGCAAATCATTATATGTAGGTATTGCCACATTGGGTAAAAATATCTACCTTCGCGGGGTTAAAGGGATACTCCGCAACAGATTATAAGACTTAAAAATTAATTCCATGAGACTGTCCGATTTGAAAACGGGTGAAACTGGCGTGATTGTGAAAGTGCTGGGCCACGGTAGTTTCCGCAAGCGTATCGTTGAGATGGGCTTTGTGGCTGGCCAGCGTGTTGAATCACTACTCAATGCTCCGCTCCACGACCCTGTTAAATATCGTATCATGGGGTACGAAGTGTCGCTCCGTCATGCGGAAGCCGCCATGGTAGAAATCATTGCTTCTGAAGAAATGGCAGCAACAAACGCTGTTGATACCCAGCTAGAAGTAATCGAGAATAGAGACTTTAACGAAAATCTTCCTCAACGTGATGCCGTAGAACAAGAAGCATTGCGCCGCCACCGGATTATCAATGTTGCATTGGTAGGAAACCCTAACTGCGGTAAGACCTCGCTGTTCAACTTTGTCTCCGGCGCAAATGAGCGTGTAGGCAATTATTCCGGTGTTACCGTAGAAGCCAAAGAAGGTGAGGCGCATCTGGATGGTTATACCTTCAAACTAGTTGACTTGCCAGGCACATATTCGCTTTCGGCATACTCGCCCGAAGAACTGTATGTGCGTAAACAGTTGGTGGAACAAACACCCGATGTGGTGGTAAACGTAATTGATGCAAGCAATCTGGAACGCAATCTTTATCTCACCACTCAGCTGATTGACATGAATTTGCGTGTGGTCTGCGCTCTCAATATGTTTGACGAGGCTGAGCGCCGCGGCGATCATCTGCAGATTTCAACGCTGTCGCAACTGATGGGCTTACCCATCGTGCCCACAGTTTTCACATCAGGCAGGGGAGTGGAGCAGCTGTTTCGCACAGTGATTGATATATATGAAGGCAATGCGCCTTCTTCTGATACAATCTTCCCAGCCCGACACATTCACATAAACCATGGGCACGAGATTGAGCATGGTATTGAAGAGATTCAGTCTTACCTTAAAAGCGAAGAAAATGTCCGGCAGCGTTATTCAACCCGCTATTTAGCCATCAAGCTGTTGGAACATGACAAGTCGGCCGAGGCGTTTGTCGGAAAGTTTCCTTCAGCCAGCAAGATCATTGCCGCACGCGATGAAGCTGCTCGGCGCGTACAGGAAGAGACACTTAACGACTCCGAGACCGCCATCATGGATGCGAAGTATGGCTTCATACACGGAGCACTTGAAGAGGCTGGCTACGAGATGGGAATAGCCCACGACACTTATCACCTCACTCATTTGTTCGACCGCATCATCACACACAAGTATCTGGGATTCCCTCTGTTTATCCTGCTATTGTGGCTCATGTTTGCCACCACATTCTCGCTGGGTCAGTTTCCTATGGATTGGATTGATGCCGGTGTGGCATGGATAGGAGAAAAGTTGGGACAAATCATGCCGGCAGGACCGCTACGCGATATGCTCATTGATGGTGTGATTGGTGGAGTAGGGGCTGTGATTATTTTCTTGCCTCAGATATTGATTCTGTATCTCTTCATTTCGTTCATGGAAGACTCGGGCTATATGGCACGCGCAGCGTTTATCATGGACCGGTTGATGCACAAGATGGGTTTGCACGGCAAATCGTTCATCCCGCTTATCATGGGTTTTGGCTGTAATGTTCCCGCCGTGATGGCTACGCGAACCATTGAGAGCCGGCGCTCACGTTTAATTACAATGCTGATTCTGCCACTCATGAGTTGCTCAGCCCGACTGCCTATTTATATCATGATTATTGGTACGTTCTTCGCAACGAAGTACCAATCCATGGTGATGATTCTGATTTATACCATCGGTATTTTTATGGCCATACTGATGAGCCGGCTCTTCAGCCGATATTTGGTAAAGGGTGAAGACACGCCCTTCGTAATGGAACTGCCGCCATACCGCTTCCCAACGGCTAAAGCCATTGGCCGACACACTTGGGAGAAAGGCAAGCAGTATCTCAAGAAGATGGGAGGCATCATTCTGGTTGCCAGCATCGTGGTGTGGGCGTTAGGCTATTTCCCTCACAATCCGTCACTCACACCGGCTGAACAGAAAGAACAGAGCTATATCGGCCGAATGGGCAAAACCATTGAACCGGCCTTTACATTGCAAGGGTTCAACTGGAAACTTGACATCTCGCTCATAGCGGGTGTCGGTGCTAAAGAAATTGTGGCTTCAACCATTGGCGTGCTCTATAGCAATGATGACAGTTTTGGTGATGACGATTCGTTCTCTACCGATACAGGCAAGTATGAACTCCTCCGCCAGCAGATGCAATCGGAGGGCATTACCCCATTGGTTGCTTTCAGCTATCTGCTCTTCGTATTGCTCTATTTCCCCTGCCTTGCCACAATAGCTGCCATCCGCCACGAAAGCGGTTCTTGGCGCTGGGCTCTATTTGCTGCCGGCTACACAACGCTATTGGCATGGACAGTTTCAGCACTGGTAACCCAAATCGGACTCCTAATTCTATAAACGGCTATGAATCTGCAATGGCTCTTGGTTGCATTAGTATTGATAGGTGCACTCTGTTTTATTGTTTTACACATATATCGGCTGTTCCGACAACCGCCACAACCACCTTGCAGCGGATGTCCGTTTAATGAGATCAATGCGCGAAACCACAAAGATTGCAAAAAATATAATCAAAAAATTTGCAGATAGAAGAAAAAGTATTACCTTTGCAACCGCAAAAACATCGCGGAGTGGAGCAGTTGGTAGCTCGCCAGGCTCATAACCTGGAGGTCGCATGTTCGAGTCCTGCCTCCGCAACTACGAAAGCCAGTCGCAATGACTGGCTTTCTTGTTTTGTGTCAGTACCCTTCACCTGCTCCCGGTCGCAAGTTCTTTCTCCGCTTCGCTTTGAAAGCATTTGCAAGCAAACGATGACGAATCCTGCCTCCGCAACTACAAAAGCCAGTCATTCGTGACTGGCTTTTTTTGTTACCTATGCATTGTGCCCGATGGTTCTACAACAAGGAAGCAGCCTTTGAACACCAATAAAAAGCGTTCAACTCTCGTGCAAGCGAGAGTGATGAGACTCGTTCGAATGACCGAGAGCAGCCGAGAGTCAAAGAAATTAAAAACATCCTGAACCGTTTTTTCGGTATAGCCCCGAACACCGGGGCGGACACCGACTTCTGATTGATAGCCTCTCTTCCCATCATGTGGGTGCATGGTTGCGCATAGAGTACGATACGGCTGTTATAAGAGCACATGCTGCTGACTGGCAGGAGTTTGAGCGGAACAAAGACATAAAAACCGCCCACAAGGAGCGGTTACAAGTATGAAGGTCCGAGTGCATCACACACGGCCGACAGCTAAGCCTCACGGCAGAGCCTGACTTGCGTTGCAAAGTTAATCAATTTCTCTAATCTAAAATTCAACACAATGAAAAAAGTTATCATCTTCTTCAAAAATCGGCTCTTCAACATCCGCAAGAAGCAAGCCATTAAGCGGGCTCTGCCGCTTCGCTCCGCGAAGAACTGCCTGAAGGAAGTGGAAGGGAAATTTGAAGTAGATGCGGATTAGGAAAAGATAGATATTTTTGCCGATTTGTAAACTGCTGATAATCAAACAAATAGGACCCACATTTCAAAAGCTATCCTTTTAGGCTTCAAAAGCTATGCTTTCGGGCGGCAAAAACTATGCTTTTAGAACACGAAAGCTATCCTTTTGAAAAACACTCTCAATGAGGGCAAAAATAATTGATTTATCTCAAGAGATTTTTCGCAGGAAATAAAATATTTTTATTTTATTGGTTGTATGAAAATTTTAGCTAAATTTGCAGCAGAAAACATTTTTTATTTTTTCTTAACCCTTAAACTAAAAAACACAATTATGCAAAAAAGAGTGCAAATGCTGATGACTCTGTTGGTGTTCTGCTGCTCATCTCTGATGGCACAGATTACCACCTCTGGCATCTATGGACACATCACTTCTGAGAGTGAAGACGTTGTTGGTGCTTCGATCACTGCAACCCATACTCCCTCAGGAACAGTTTATCGCGCTGTGACGAACAGCCATGGTCGCTATACCATCCAAGGTATGCGTGTTGGTGGTCCCTACACAGTTGAAGTGAGCTACATTGGCTATCAATCTCAAGAGTTTAAGAACGTTCAGTTGCTGCTGGGTGAAAGCCAGAATCTCTCTTGCTCATTGCAGGAAGATGCAATGCTGTTGGACGAATTGGTAGTGACAGGCCAGCAAGGCTTGAACGCTTCTAAGACCGGTGCTGCACAAAGCATCTCTTCAGAGATGATCAACAGCATCCCGTCCATCACACACAGTATTGCCGACATTGTTCGTATTAACCCCTTGGCATCTATCAACAATCAGTCGGGCGCCATGTCGTTTGCCGGCACCAACAACCGCTACAACTCCTTCATGGTGGATGGTGTGAACAATAACGACAGCTTCGGTCTGACCATGAGTGGACAAAACGGCGGCCAGGCAGGTACACAGCCTCTCTCAATGGCTACAGTTGACCAAATCCAAATCAACATTGCACCCTTCGACGTGCGTCAGGGCGGGTTCACCGGTGGTGCCATCAATGCCACTACTAAGAGCGGTACAAACCAATTCCATGGTTCGGTATATGGCTTTGGCAACAATGAAGACCTTGTAGGTCGTCACTACCTCAACCCCGATGGTTCTTACGCCTCTCCTTACCACGACGAGAAAGAATATCTTGCTGGTATCACCCTTGGCGGTCCAATCATCAAGAACAAACTCTTCTTCTTCGCCAACTTTGAGAAGTCGAACAAGGAATATCCAAACTCTGCTCCTTATGGCTCTGCTAACCAGAAGATTCCTACAGAATATGCCGACAACGTGCTCAACGCCGTGAAAGACATGGCTGCACAGCAAGGCTACGACTACACTGGAGCTTATTCTACATCCGACATCTATCAGCGTAACACCAAGTACGGTTTGAAGCTCGACTGGAACATCAACGACTTCAACAAGCTCACATTCCGCTATTCTCACGTCGATGCAGAACAGCTCAAAGGTCTTGGCGGCACTGCCACACTGGCCACCAGCGACCATGAGTATGAATTCCAGCATCGCACCAATACCTTCATGCTCGAACTCCACAGCCGCATCTCACCATCGCTGAGCAACGAAGCCCGTCTCTCGTTTGCTGGCGTTCGCGACCGTCGTGCACCTGGAGCCGCATTCCCGCAGGTAACTATTTATAATGTAGGTACAGGCGACAATAAAGGTACCATTAACATCGGTAACGAATACTCTTCAATGGCTAACTCACTGGATCAGGATACTTGGACATTTGAAGATAACTTCACTTGGTACAAAGGCAACCACACCATCACCTTCGGTACACACAACGAAATGTACCAGTTCCGCAACCTCTTCATTCAGAACCTCTATGGTTGCTACTACTTTGCCAACTATAATGACTTCATGAGCTATTATCAGGGCTTCTTGAACGGAACTCCCGATGGCACAAAGATTCAGAACTACTACTTCAGCCAGGCCAATGTTGACGTAACAGGCGATCCCCGCTGGGCCGCTGAATTCAAAGCTGCTCAACTCGGCTTCTACGCTCAAGACAAGTGGGATATTACCGATAGCTTCCAACTTACCTACGGCTTGCGCATGGATATGCCCATGCTTTTCGACAAACCCTCTGAAAACGCAGGTTTCAACGAATACGCTGCAGCACAGGGTTGGAACTTCAAGACCAACCAGAAATTCAAGGTTACTCCTTTGTGGAGCCCGCGTGTAGGTTTCCGTTGGGACATCAACAAAGACCGCAAGTACATCTTACGTGGTGGTGCTGGTGTATTCACTGGCCGCACACCATTCGTATGGTTGAGCAACAACTTCTCCAACACTGGTATTCAGTTGTCTTCCTACAGCACTTCGGGTACAGCCAATCTGCAACTTCTGCTTGATCCTAACAGCCAGACCATCAACGCAGAAAACCTCAGAGCCAGTGGTTCGCAAACTATCAATGTATTCGACAAGAAATTTAAGTTTGCCCAAACTGCTCGCTTCAACCTCGGTTTCGATTTCGAAGCACTCGGCATCAACTGGACGGCTGAGGCCATCTATTCAAAGGTGATGAACGACGTATATTATAAGAACCTCGCTTACGAAGCAACTGGCCGCACCTTCAACCAGGAATTCCCCAACATGCCTTGGGACGTGCGCCCCATGATGACCCGTAAGACCACTGGTACACCTTATAATAATATCTATGCCCTGTACAACACCTCGAAGGGTTACAGCTACAACCTTTCTCTGAAGGCTGAGAAGCACATGAAGAATGTTGATTTGGCTGCATCGTACACCTACTCGAAGGCACGTTCAGTGTGCAGCACCACTTCTTCTGTAGCACAGTCTTCATGGCGTAACAACCACACACACCTGAACCCCAACGACGATAAGTTGACAAATTCTGGTTTCAATGTGCCTCACACCATTAAGGCTTCTGCATTCTATCACTTCTCACTGGGCAAGAACGAACTCTTCACCACTACCATCGGTCTGATTTACGAAGGTGTGAGCGGTGCTCCTTATTCGCTCTATTACAATGGCGATATGAACGGCGACGGCTACAAAGGCAACGACCTGATGTATATCCCCACCGACGCTCAGCTCGACCAAATGCAGTTTGTTGACTATACCGATGCCAACGGCGCAGTGATTATCCCTGCAGCCGCTCAGCGCGAAAACTTCCGTGCATGGTTGAAGAACACTCCATACGTTCGCAGCCACCGCGGACAGTACTACGAGCGTTACGCCGACAACCTGCCGTTCGAATATCACATTGACTTCCACGCAGCTGAGAAGATCAAGGTGAAAGTTGGAAAGCAGATTCACGCTCTGGAAATATCACTCGATATCTTGAACGTGGCCAACATGCTCAACAAAGACTGGGGTCGCACTTGGGGCTCTTCATACATGAGCAGCTACTATGCACCTATCTCATATCAGGGCAACGGCAAGTTCCAGTACATTGGAACAGGCTCCACACCACTCACTTATCCCAGCTCTTACTACAGCCGCTGGCGTGGACAAATCGGTGTGAAATACACTTTCTAAAATACAAGAATTTAGAAATCTAACAACCACAAGCGATGAGGTCATCAAACCTCATCGCTTTTTTTGTGCAAATAAAGCTTAAAAAGGGCAGAAAAATGCGTTGAACAGTAGTAAAAGTTTGAAAATAAAATTGTATTTTTGTAGTCGATTATAATACGCAAAACGCGTTAGAAGCAAAATAAAGGCCATTTTCGGCAATTTTCACCAGAAAAACTAATCATAAATTATAAATATAAAAACTTTAAAATGGACGAATTTCAAACAATTGATCAAGACCGCATCATGAAGATCAATATAGAGGAAGAAATGAAATCCTCGTATATTGACTACAGTATGTCGGTGATTGTTGCCCGTGCTCTGCCCGATGTGCGCGATGGTTTCAAGCCTGTGCATCGCCGTATTCTCTATGGTATGCTCGGCATTGGCAACACCAGTAACAATCCCTATAAGAAATGTGCACGCGTAGTAGGTGAGGTGCTCGGTAAGTACCACCCACACGGCGACAGTTCAGTATATGGTGCACTTGTGCGTATGGGCCAGGATTGGAACATGCGTTACAAACTGGTTGACGGGCAGGGTAACTTCGGCTCCGTTGACGGAGACTCACCTGCAGCCATGCGTTACACCGAGTGCCGCCTGTCGAAGATGGGTGAACACATCATGGATGACTTGGAGAAGGAAACCGTTGACATGGTCAACAACTTCGATGATACGCTGATGGAGCCTTCCGTGATGCCTACCAAGATTCCTAATCTGCTCGTGAATGGCGGTAATGGTATTGCCGTAGGTATGGCAACAAATATACCCACACACAATCTCGGTGAAGTGATTGATGGTTGCTGTGCATATATTGACAATCCAGAAATCAGCACCGACGAACTGATGCAGTATATTCCTGCTCCAGACTTCCCCACAGGTGCTACCATCTATGGCCTGCAGGGCGTGAAGGAAGCCTACGAAACTGGTCGCGGTCGTATCGTAATCCGTGCCAAGGCAGAGATTGAGAATGGTGAGCAGCACGACAAGATTGTTGTCACGGAGATTCCTTATGGCGTAAACAAAGCCATGCTCATTGAGAATATCGCCGATTTGGTGAAAGAAGGTCGCCTCGAAGGTATTGCCAATGTGAACGACGAGACCGGTCGCCAGGGTATGCGCATCGTGGTTGATGTAAAACGCGATGCCAATGCCAGCGTTATTCTGAACAAACTCTTCAAGATGACCGCACTGCAGAGTTCATTCTCTGTAAACTGCATCGCACTGGTTAAAGGCCGTCCCCGCTTGCTCTCATTGCGCGAATGTATCCATTATTTTGTGGAACACCGCCACGATGTTACCATCCGTCGCACACGCTATGAACTGCGCAAAGCTGAAGAGCGTGCCCACATATTGGAAGGTTTGATCATTGCCTGCGACAATATCGACGAAGTGGTACATATCATTCGTGCATCGAAGACTCCCGCCGATGCTCAGGTAAATCTGGAAAAACGCTTCGATCTTGATGAACTACAGTCGAAGGCTATAGTTGATATGCGCTTGTCGCAGCTGACTGGTCTGCGCGTTGATCAACTCCACGCAGAATTTGAAGATCTGCAACGCCAGATTGAATACTTAAATCAGATTCTTACCGACGACGAATTGTGCAAGAAGGTGATGAAGGACGAGTTGCAAGACGTGAAAGCCAAGTATGGCGATGAGCGCCGCACCGACATCAAGCCTTACGAACACGAATTCAACGCAGAGGACTTCTATCCCAACGACCCAGTGGTAATCACTGTGAGTCACCTCGGCTACATTAAGCGCACACCGCTCAGCGAGTTCCGCGAGCAAGCACGCGGTGGAGTAGGAGCCAAGGGCGCACAGAGTCGTGACAAAGACTTCACTGAGTATATCTATCCTGCCACGATGCACCAGACCATGCTTTTCTTCACTAAGAAAGGCCGCTGCTACTGGCTTAAGTGCTACGAAATACCCGAAGGTGACCGCACATCGAAAGGTCGTGCCATTCAGAACCTCTTGAATATTGATGGTGACGATGCGGTGAACGCATTCTTACGTCTGCGCGGTAAAGGCTTGCAAGATGAAGAGTTCATCAACTCTCACTATGTGGTATTCGCCACAAAGAATGGTACAGTGAAGAAAACTTTGCTTGAAGCATATTCTCGTCCACGCACCAATGGTGTGATAGCCATCAACATTGCCGAGGGTGATGAGGTTGTAGATGTACGCCTGACCAATGGTAATAATGAACTTATTTTGGCCAACCGCAATGGTCGTGCAGTGCGCTTCCATGAGAGCAAGATTCGTCCTATGGGCCGTGTTTCAACAGGTGTGATTGGTATGCGTTGCGATGAAGGCGACGACGCTGTTGTTGGCATGGTTGTTGTGAACGATCCTGAAAAGGAAAGCGTACTCGTAGTAAGCGAAAACGGTTACGGCAAGCGCTCATCAGTTGAAGACTACCGCATCACTAACCGCGGTGCAAAGGGTGTGAAGACACTTAACATCACCGATAAAACTGGAAGATTGGTAGCTCTCAAGACTGTCACCAACGATTTTGACCTCATGATTATCAATAAGAGCGGTATCGCCATTCGTCTCTCGCTCGACGAAGTGCGCGTAATGGGACGTGCCACTCAAGGTGTACGCCTGATAAATCTTGAAAAGAAAAACGATGTGATTGCCAGCGTTTGCAAGGTGATGAGTTCTGAGCTCGAAGCCACTGTCGAAGCAGAAAGTCGCGCACAATGGTCGGAGAAAACGCAAACCATCAACGAAGCAAATACTTCTTCATCTTCATTAAACGTTGACAATACTGAAACCATCGAAGAAGAACAAACAGAAGAATAACTTATTATTAACCTAAATTAAATTGATCAAGAAATGAAAAAAATCTTCATTCTTGCACTGATGATGCTTGGCACATCAGTAGCATTTGCTGCCGACAGCGAACCGCTGAAGGAAATCCTCAAGGCAAAGGATTACAAAGAAGCAGCACAACTTATTGAGCAAAATCTTTCACAGCTGCTCAATAGCGAAGAAAAGGCCAAAGCCTACAACAAACTGGTCGAACTGGCATCAGAGAAGTTCGAGAAAGAAATTCTAACCATCACCGAGAACCAGGCTGCTGAACAACTGGGCAAGGGTAAGGTTCAGCCCTACGACACACTGGGATTCTACGATGCAGCCTATACAGGCGTGATGGCCGGACTGGAGTGTGATAAGTACGACCAGATGCCCAACGAGAAAGGCAAGGTAAAACCCAGATACCGCAATCTGAATCAACCTCGTCTGGAACGCCTTCGCCTGCAATTGGTGAATGGCGGTCAATGGGCTGCACAAAACAATGATGCAGATGGTGTACTGAAATACTGGGGTATATATGCAGAAACAGCAGGCAACCCTGCCATTTTCGCTGATCCCAAGCAGCAAGACCTCTATGTTGGTCAGGTAGCAAGTTTCGCCGCTCGTTATGCGCTCCAGAAGCAAGACTACGAACGTGCCAATCGCTATGTTGATGTAGCCATGCAAGACCCTGAGGAATATAAGAACGCCATATCGTTGAAGATGCTTATCAACGAGAAATCGCTCAAAACTGCCGAAGACACCGTTAAATTCCTAAAACAGGTGGAAGGACTTTACGCTCAAGACAACAGCAATGACATTCTGTTCTCTACACTTTCTACCCTGTATGGTAACATGGGCAAAAAGGCCGAGGCAGAGAAACTGATTGCTGATAAGATTGCTCAACAGCCAGACCACAAGCTGGCATGGGCTTTGAAAGGCCAGAATCACATGAATGCTGGCGAATATGATCAAGCCATTGATGCTTACAAGCATGGAGACTTGAACAATGTTATCGTGCTTACATATCTGGGCTTCTGCTTGAACTCTAAGGCAGGTAATCTGCAAACTAAAGCCGAGCGCAATCAACTCTATCAAGAAAGCACTGAATATCTGGAAAAAGCCCGTGACCTTGATCCTTATCGCGAGCAGGCCAACTGGGCATATCCGCTTTACCAGGCTTACTACAATCTCTATGGTGACGCAGACAGTCGCACAAAGAAGATTGAGAAGATGATTGGACAATAAAAAGATTACAGGGAGCAAGTTGCAAGTAGTAAAATAAGATCTATGAACAGACTTAATCTAAATAAGGATAAGTATATAGCAAGAGAGGCGACACCCTCTCTTGCAGTATCACTCTTGTCAATCACTACTTGCATCTTGCTCCTTTCTTCTTTTTTCTTTCCACTCAATATCCATGCCCAAAAGAAAGAAATCGCACAGATACAAGAATTTCTAAAAAAGCGAACTTCGCCCGAGAATGCACAGGAACTGGCAGATAAACTGCTCACTGATAGCACGTATCGGAAGAATCCTCGCATTTGGCAATTGCTCGGCGAAAGCCTTTTTATGCAATACGACGCTGCAAACGAGAAACTCTATCTGCGGCAACAATACGACACAGCAAAATTTTTCTCGCTGACCAAGCGACTCTTTTCAGTCTATGAAACGCTTGATTCTCTGTCTCTTACAGATATAAAGCACAATAAAACGATAGAAAAAACAGTAGAGCGTAAAGTTGACAATCTTCATCGGTTACGCCAAAATCTTTTTAATGGTGGAATATATCATATTTACAAACACCAATACAACGAAGCTTATCAGTATTTTGACACCTACATCGAATGTAGTGCCCAGCATCTTTTCAAGAAATACAACTATTCTCACTCCGACACACTTCTGCCTCGTGCAGCCTACTGGGCTGTCTATTGCGGATACAAAACACAAAATCCGCGACAGGCACTTCACCATTCATACATGGCATTGAAGGATACAGCCAATACAACTTCAATGCTGCAATATCTGGCTGAAACCTATAAATTAGACAACGACACAACTCGATATATACAGACTTTGGTTGAGGGTTTTCAACGTTCACCAAGCTTTCCCTATTTCTTCCCACGGCTTTTCCAATATTATTCTCAACGCGAACAATGGGAGGAATGTCAAGAGATTACAACAATGGCGATTCAAGCCGACCCTTCCAATCCGCTCTTCGCTTTTGCTCAAAGCAATATCTATCTCAACACTGGTGCCTACGACCAATGTATCGCCATCAGCGACAGCCTAATACAAGCCAACGATACCATTGCCCGCACATATCTCAACGCCGGATTATCATATTATTATAAGGCGGTAATCAACGAAAAGAAACTCAAAAAGACCGCGCAAGATAAGCGTACAATTATCGAGTACTACCGCAAAGCCCGTCCCTATCTTGAAACTTACAGGTTGCGCGAACCAGAACGATCAGACAAATGGGCAATGCCACTCTACATCATTTATCTTAACCTGAATATGGGCGAGGACTTTGATGAGATCGACCGCCTACTAAAGATTAAACAACACGCACAAGAACAACATTTGAAATAATATTCTACTATTATGAAAAAGTACAATTTCAACGCAGGGCCATCAATGCTCCCACGCGAAGTAATTGAAGCTACTGCACAGCAAATTTTGGATTTCAATGGTTCTGGCCTTTCGCTGATGGAAATCAGTCATCGGGCAAAAGACTTTCAACCGGTAATGGATGAAGCCATGGCACTGGTAAAAGAAATTCTCCAGGTGCCAGAAGGTTACTCTGTTGTATTTCTCGGCGGTGGTGCATCGCTTCAGTTCTGTCAGGTGCCCTGCAATTTCCTCATCAAGAAAGCAGGTTATCTCAACACGGGTGTCTGGGCAAAGAAAGCCATGAAGGAAGCTAAACACTTCGGCGAAGTAGTGGAAGTTGCATCTTCGGCCGATGCTAATTACACATTTATTCCCAAAGACTGGACTTGCCCCACAGATTTAGACTATTTGCATATCACCACCAATAACACAATCTATGGTACAGAGATACGCAAAGACCTTGATATACCTGTGCCCCTGATTGCAGATATGTCATCGGACATCTTCTCGCGCCCTGTTGACGTGAGCAAATACGATTGCATTTACGCTGGTGCACAGAAGAACTTGGCCATGGCCGGCGTAACCATCATCATTGTCAAGGATGAAAAGCTGGGCTTAGCTCCACGTGAGATTCCTACCATGCTTGACTATCGCACACATGTAGAGAAAGGTTCTATGTTCAATACACCACCTGTAGTGCCCATCTATTCAGCTCTGGAAACCCTGCGCTGGATTAAACGTACTGGTGGAGTAGAGGAGATGGCCCGCAGAGCAGAAGAGCGTGCAAAACTTCTTTACAGCGAAATTGATAGAAATAAACTCTTCCGCGGCACTGTTAAGGAAGAAGACCGCTCACTGATGAACATTTGCTTTGTATTGAATGATGAATACAAAGATCTTGAAAAACCCTTCTTCGATTTCGCAACTGAACGAGGAATGGTCGGAATTAAAGGCCATCGCTCAGTCGGTGGGTTCCGCGCGTCATGCTACAATGCACAAACCATCGAGGGAGTACAAGCACTTGTGGCCTGCATGCAAGAATTTGAAAAACAGAATTAATCTTTAAAATAATCAATATGAAAGTCCTCGTTGCAACAGAAAAACCTTTCGCCTCCAAGGCTATTGAAGGTATTCGCAAAGAAGTAGAGGGAGCAGGCAATCAACTTGTTCTGCTTGAAAAGTACACTGAGAAAAGTCAACTCATTGATGCTGTGAAAGATGCCGATGCACTTATTATACGCTCTGATAAAGTTGATGCAGAGGTGCTCGACGCTGCAAAGAAACTGAAAATTGTTGTTCGCGCAGGTGCTGGCTACGACAACATCGATCTCGCTGCGGCCACAGCCCACGGCGTGGTGGCCGAGAATACTCCTGGTCAGAACGCAAATGCTGTAGCCGAACTGGTGTTCGGACTGCTGGTATATGCCGTGCGAGGTTTCTTTAATGGCAAGTCGGGTTCCGAACTCTTGGGAAAGAAACTTGGTCTTTTGGCCTTTGGTAATGTCGGACGTAATGTAGCCCGCATTGCAAAGGGCTTTGGCATGGACGTATATGCTTACGATGCTTATTGCCCGAAGGATGTAATTGAGCAGAGTGGGGTACATGCAGTTGATTCGCAAGAAACTCTTTTTGAAACTTGCGACATAGTTTCACTGCATATTCCAGCTACTCCCGAAACAAAGGAAAGCATCAATAGATCACTCGTGAGCCGGATGAAGAAAGGCGGAATCCTCCTGAACACTGCGCGTAAAGAAGTGATTAACGAGCCAGAACTGCTCCAGCTTCTTAGCGAGCGAGAAGACTTAAAGTATATCACTGATATTCAACCTGATGCCAACGAAAAGTTCAGCCAGTTTGAAGGCCGCTATTTTGCTACTCCAAAGAAGATGGGAGCACAAACTGCAGAAGCAAATATCAACGCAGGAATTGCTGCCGCCAAGCAGATTAACGCTTACTTCACTGATGGTTGCACCAAATACCAAGTAAACAAATAAATTAAAAATCTCACCGCCACACTTCTTCCTGATAAGAGAAAGGTGAGTAGATAAACAAAGAAACAATTTTATTAATTCAATTCACTCCCATAAATCCATGCCCCTTTCGTCAGGGAGAGGGGCATAGGAGTGATGACAAGGGGTGCTTGCTCAACCCCCTTTAACAAAACAAGAACTATGAAAACAAACCACTCAACTGTGTCTGTATCCCTCATGATCATGGGGATACTTTTTTGTGTCTGCTTAATTACGTCTAATTTAGTCAATGCAAAACTTGTTCAGATTGGCTCTTACTCAATGACGGCAGGCTTTATTGTGTTTCCTGTTTCCTACATCCTCAATGACTGCATAGCCGAAGTGTGGGGGTTCCGTAAGGCCCGACTCATTATTTGGATGGGGTTCCTTATGAATTTCTTTGTAGTAGCTATAGGTGGTATTGCCTGCGCATTGCCTGCAGCGCCTTACTGGCAGGGGGAAGAAGCCTTCCAATTCGTGTTTGGTTTGGCTCCCCGCATAGCCGCTGCCAGTTTATTGGCCTTCCTCGTAGGTTCGTTCATGAATGCCTATGTAATGAGCCGCATGAAACTGCGCGATAAAGAGAAGCGCTTTGCCTGGAGAGCAATACTCTCAACCATTATAGGTGAAGGAGCCGATTCGCTCATCTTTTTTCCCGCGGCTTTCGGTGGTCTAATACCTTTGGATGAACTGGGTAAGCTCATGCTCTTGCAGGTAACAGCCAAGACTCTGTATGAAATTCTGGCACTACCGATAACAACACGGGTTGTACGCTTCATGAAACGATATGAAGGAACCAGTGCGTATGACAATGAAGTATCTTATAACATATTTAAATTCTTCGACGTATAATGTTAGATCCCAAGAAAGCCCTTGTAGTATTCTCAGGTGGGCAAGATAGCACCACCTGTCTGTTTTGGGCAAAGAAACACTTTGATGAAGTATATGCCGTTGGTTTCCGCTACGGGCAACTACACCAGCATGAGGTAGATATAGCTTCAGAGATTGCCCATAAAGCAGACGTGCATTATGATATCCTTGACGTACAATTTATCGGTGAATTGAGCAAGACTTGTTCTCTGACGAATAGTTCAATCCAGATGGACAGCGAACAAGTGGGTACACTTCCTCCAAACACCTTTGTTCCTGGCCGAAACCTTTTCTTCATGTCGATAGCTGCCGTATATGCCCGTGAGCGGGGCATAATGAATCTTGTGACTGGAGTGGGGCAGACTGACTTCTCTGGCTATCCCGACTGTCGCGATTCGTTCATTCGTTCGCTGAATGTTACGCTCAATTTAGGCATGGACGAACAGTTTGTGATTCATACTCCGCTGATGTGGCTCGATAAGTGCCAGACATGGGCTTTAGCCGATGACCTGGGCGTATTCGATTTAATACGTGAACATACGCTCACCTGCTACAGAGGCATTGTAGGCGACGGTTGTGGCGAATGTCCTGCCTGCAAACTTCGCCGTGCCGGATTACAGAAATACTTAACCATTAGAAACCAACAACAAAATGACAAATCGTAAGCTTGATGGTCTGAAAGCATTGGGCCGTAAGACTGAATACAAAGATGACTATGCACCTGAGGTGCTTGAAACTTTCCAAAACAAACATCCGGAGAATGATTATTGGGTAGAATTCCGCTGCCCGGAGTTTACATCGCTTTGCCCCATAACTGGTCAGCCTGACTTCGCAGAAATTCGCATACGCTATATTCCTGCAGAAAAAATGGTAGAGAGCAAGAGCCTGAAGTTGTATCTCTTCTCGTTCCGCAATCATGGCGATTTTCACGAGGATTGCGTGAATATCATTATGAAGGACTTAATCAAACTGATGAGTCCTAAGTACATAGAAGTGATTGGTCTGTTCACACCGCGTGGAGGAATTGCAATCTATCCATTCGCCAACTACGGAAAACCCGACACGCGCTATGAGCAGCTGGCCGAACAGCGCTTTATAGCCCACGCGCAGAATTATTAACTCCGCTTGATAATAAAAAACAGGTGAGCCAGAGATTGGTTCACCTGTTTTTTGTATTTTAAATTACTATAATATAGCTGTGCTGATATTAACCTTTAATGGCAGCTACACCTGGAAGAACTTTACCTTCAATGGCTTCGAGCAGTGCACCGCCACCAGTTGAGATATAAGATACCTGATCAGCCAGACCAAACTTATTCACACAAGCCACAGAGTCGCCACCACCGATGAGCGAGAAAGCGCCCTCGGCTGTTGCCTTGGCAATAGCTTCGCCAATGGCACGGCTACCTGCAGTGAATGCATCACATTCAAACACGCCGGCAGGACCGTTCCAGAGAATAGTCTTTGCACCGGCAATTGCTTCGGCGAATGCCTTCTGACTGTCAGGACCAGCATCAACACCTTCAAATCCAGCAGGAACATTAGTTGCAGGACAGGTGATAACCTCAGCACCCGGCTTCAGGCTCATTGTGGCGAAATCGAGACCATTGGTAGCTGTGCAGTCTGAACCCAGAACAAGTTCTACGCCATTCTTCTTAGCCAGTTCTTCAACGCCAAGAGCCACATCGAGTTTATCGAGTTCAACGATAGAATCACCAATCTCGCCATTGTGAGCCTTAGCAAAGGTGTAGGTCATGCCACCACAGAGGATAAGCTTATCAACCTTGCCCAGCAGGTTCTCAATGATACCAATTTTTGATGAAACCTTCGAACCACCCATAATGGCTACGAATGGGCGCTTGATGTTTGAAAGCACATTGTCAACGGCTGTCACTTCTTTCTCCATGAGCAGACCGAGCATCTTGTGATCTGCATCGAAATAGTCGGCAATCACAGCGGTAGAAGCATGACGACGGTGAGCAGTTCCGAATGCATCCATCACATAGCAGTCAGCATAGGAAGCCAAGGTCTTGGCAAATTCCTTTTGACTTTCTTTCATGGCCTTCTTTGCTTCGTCGTATTCGGGAGTGCCTTTTTCCACACCTACGGGCTTGCCTTCTTCTTCAGGATAGTAACGCAGGTTTTCAAGCAGCAATACTTCACCGGGTTTCAGTGCAGCAGCAGCCTCTTGAGCCTTGGCGCAATCGGGAGCGAACTTAACTTCCACACCGAGCTTTTCGCTCACAGCAGGAACAATCTGACCCAGCGAGAGTTTGGGATTTACCTTGCCTTTGGGCTTACCCATGTGCGACATGATGATCAGCGCACCGCCATCGCCAAGCACTTTCTTCAGTGTAGGCAGGGCACCGCGGATACGGGTGTCGTCAGTTATTTTACCATTTTCATCGAGGGGCACGTTAAAGTCAACGCGCACAATGGCTTTCTTGCCAGAGAAATTAAAATCGTTGATTTTCATTTTAATTTTGAATTATGATTTGTGAATTATAAATTACCGAATGGTATATTCTGTTGAAATTGCCTCGTTGTTGTTCACACGACGAATGATTTCTGCAAAGTGCGCAGCCACAGAGAGTTGCTTCACTTTCTTCGAAGGTTTGTCGAAGGGGATGGTGTCGGTCAATACGAGTTCTACGAGCGACGAATTGTCAATCGTTTTGTATGCATCACCGCTCATCACGCAGTGAGTGGCACAAGCTCGAACGCTCTTAGCACCGGCAGCCATCATCACATCAGCAGCCTTCGCTATGGTACCGCCTGTATCAACCATATCGTCGATGAGAATCACGTTTTTGTCTTTCACATCGCCAATAATCTGTATGCTCTCGACCACATTGGCACGTGCGCGTTTCTTATTACATAACACAAGTTCCAATCCAAGAAATTTTGCATAGGAATTTGCGCGTTTTGAACCGCCAACATCGGGCGATGCTATCACCACATTGTCAAGGTTGAGACTCTTGATATAGGGAACAATAACATTCGACGCATACAGGTGGTCAACGGGAATATCGAAGAACCCCTGTATCTGGTCGGCATGCAGGTCCATCGTCATCACTCGATTTACGCCTGCTGCAGAAAGCATATCGGCCACCAGCTTGGCAGCAATACTTACGCGCGGACGGTCTTTGCGATCCTGGCGCGCCCAGCCGAAGTAGGGCATCACGGCTATGATATGGTGGGCCGAGGCACGTTTGGCTGCATCAATCATCAGTAGCAGTTCCATCAGATTTTTGCTTGAGCCAAAGGTACTTTGAACCAGATAAACTTCTTTGCCGCGAAGCGATTCTTCATAGCCTACACTGAACTCGCCATCGGCAAAATTGGTGACAGTTGATTTGCCCAATTCACATTCGAGATGTTCGCAAATCTTTTCTGCCAGATAACGGGTGGCAGTGCCAGAAAAAACAATGAAGTCTTTTTTAGTATTCATGAGCTATGCTTAAGTGAGAGATGAGAGTTTGCTGTTTGTGTGATTATTCTACTGCTTTGCGGAGTTTTTCAAAATAGTTGATCAAGCCTGAAAAATCTTTTTCCGACTGAATATCAAAACGATTCCATAGATCACCACAAATAACCACGCCTCCGAATCCTAATTCGCGGGCAATGTTGAGGTTGTTCAATGTCATACCGCCCATGGCATACACATGCTTGTCGATGAGTCCTTGGCGGGCTGCATCTTCCAGCTGCTGCATGGTAAAGGTTGAAGTCTCTCCGCGATCGCGATATTCTATACTGTCGAAGATGTTGCGCAGGAACACATAGTCGGCACGTTTTTTCAAATCTTTGAGTTTCGCCAAATCATTGCAAGCACGACTTACCTTTCCTTTATATCCCTTGGGGGCTTCGGCTTCGTCGGCCTGGTCGAGGTGAATACCGCCCAATTTGAATTCATCCTTCAGATAAAAATGCTCGTGAACGGTAATGCGTTTATGGTAGTCTTCTTTCAGAAGCGACAACAGACGCTCAGAAAAAATTGGCGAAGAGCCAGGCTTGTACAAATGTAAACGCTCTAACCCATCCTCAAAAAGGGTGCTGATGATTTTGTCTTCTTCCACGAAAAACGTGGATTTAGTCATAATAACTAATTTCATAATCGAAGAAGATGTACTTTCTATAATGCTTAGAAGCGTTAATGATATGTGCAAAATTACAAATAAGTGAGTACAATGCAAAAGAAAATAACATTTTATTTTCATTGTCGAACGTGCGTAATTTACGAGCGTGCGTAATTTATTTAAAATTTCAATTTTCGTTTTACTCTGCAAACAATATTGGAAATAAAATTTTACCTTTGCCGCAGAAAGAGCAGAATAACCATGAATTGGGATTTGATAAACCGTCCGATGTATGTTGTCGAAGAGCGTTTGCTTCGACGCAATTTAGAATTGATTGCCTCTGTGGCACGCCGGGCCGATGTAGAGATTATTTTGGCGTTCAAGGCTTTCGCGCTTTGGAAGACTTTCCCCATTTTTCGCGAGTATATCCATAGCACCACGGCCAGCTCTCTTTTCGAGGCGCGCATGGCGGTGGAGAAGTTTGGCGCCAAGGCTCACACCTACACGCCGGCCTATACCGATGACACGATTGAAGAATTGGCACAACTCTCGTCCCATCTCACGTTCAATTCGCTTTCTCAGGCTGAGCGCTATTCCCAAGTCGCGCGAGAGGCAAATCCGGCTGTCAGCCTGGGTTTGCGCATCAATCCCGAACACTCCGAAGTGGAAACACTCTTATACAACCCGTGTGCGCCAGGCACCCGCTTTGGGGTGACGGCCGCCCAACTGCCAGATCGCTTACCCGAAGCCATTGACGGATTCCACTGCCACTGCCACTGTGAGAGCTCTGCCGAAGAGTTTCAGCGCTCGCTCGCAGCCATTGAACAACGGTTCTCCCGTTGGTTCCCACAATTGAAGTGGATCAACTTTGGCGGAGGACATCTCATGACGCGGAGCGACTACAATGTTGACTTACTGGTTCAAATTCTGAAGGAATTCCATCAGCGGCATCCGCACCTCAAAGTAATCCTCGAACCCGGCAGTGCTTTCGCCTGGCAAACAGGACCGCTCGTTTCGCAGGTGGTTGATGTTGTAGAGAATAGCGGCATCCGCACTGCCATACTTAATGTGAGTTTCACTTGCCACATGCCCGACTGCTTGGAAATGCCCTATCAGCCCCAGGTGCGCGGCGCCCAAATCGTCGAGGCGCCAAATAGTAAAATCGTCAAATCGTCAAATAGTGAAATAGAAAAATCGCCCATTCGCCCATTCGTCTATCGACTGGGGGGATGCTCTTGTCTTTCGGGCGATTTCATCGGTTCATGGCAATTTGACCATGAGCTGCGGGTAGGGGAGAACATCATCTTCGAAGACATGATTCACTACACTACCGTAAAGACCAATATGTTTAACGGCATCCAACATCCGGCCATTGCGCTGTTGCACGCAAACGACCAGCTGGAAATTCTCCGCCAATACACTTTCGACGATTATCTCCAGCGTATGGACTGATTGGCTATCCACAGCAAGAAAAAATACACAATAGCATTTTGCTATTGGATTCTTCCGAATGTTCAAAAATTTTCTTTTGAACAGCAGAACATTCCGTCTTTGTCTTAACCAGATTTTTACAATTTATATATTCCTGATAATCAACACCTTAGAAACGGTGTTTCAAAAGCTATGCTTTTAGCGTGCAAAAGCATAGCTTTCGGACGTCAAAAGCATAACTATTGGAAGGCAAAAGCATAGCTTTTAGAAAACAGGAGAATACAGGCCCATTTATATCTACAAATTTCTTGCAGTAAAAACACTCTCAAATTTATGATTGCTGAATTGTGAAAATCCACAAGATTTTATTTGCACCTCAGAAAATTTGATTAAATTTGCATCGGATAGTTGACTATCCAAACAAATTTTCGCTGTAACCAGAGGCGTTATGCTTTTCTTGCAAGCTGAGAACGTAGGAAATTTTCACGATTGCAATAATTGGTATGTATGCGCATGCATACAAATGAAAAAGGACAAATGCATAGCAGCTTCTCACGCATAGAGCGTGGGACTGCTTCATCATCTTTCCTTTTTCAGGGTTATTCCTACGACCTTCAGCTTGGAGATGAGACATTCAGTTCCACGCTTTCTCATACCTAACCGTTAACTACATCTTATTGGGACTGTAAGGTGACCTTATGTTCTGAATTATTCACTAAAAACCAATATGATGAAAAAACAATTACTTTCTTTTGTGGCGCTATTGTGCGTTGTGTGCCTAACCCCAGCAAGGGCGTTGGCCTATGATTTTGAGGTGGGTGGTATTTACTATAACATCACCTCATCCTCTAATCCACTGACCGCGGAAGTCGCACATTACGGGGGGTATTATGGAGCAATCACGATTCCTAAAATAGTAACATATAATAATGTAACTTACAGTGTAACCAGCATCGAAGATTATGCTTTTGATAACTGCTCAGGTCTAACGTCAATAAAAATCCCTGCCAGTGTGACCAGAATTGGAGAGTTTGCTTTCTCAGACTGCTCAGGGCTTACGTCAATAAAAATCCCCGCCAGTGTGACCAGTATCGGTCGTGATGCTTTCGAAGGCTGCTCAGGTCTTACCTCGCTAGAAATCCCCGCCAGTGTAACCAGCATCGGGTATGAGGCTTTCGCTGGCTGCTCAGGTTTATCCTCGATAGTTGTTGTAGCGGGGAATCCGAACTATGATTCGCGTGAAAACTGCAATGCCCTCATTGAGTCCAGTAGCAATAAACTTTTACAAGGATGCAACACAACGGTTATCCCCGCCAGCGTGACCAGTATTGGTAGTGCCGCTTTCATTAACTGCACAGGCCTTACCTCGATAGTAATCCCCGCCAGTGTGACCAGTATAGGAGATGATGCTTTCTATGGCTGCACAGGTCTTACTTCTATTGAAATTCCCAATAGCGTGACTAGTATTGGTTGGGGCGCTTTCTGGGGTTGCTCAGGTTTAACCTCGCTAGTAATCCCCGCCAGTATGACCAGTATTGGACATTATGCTTTCAAATTGTGCTCAGGTCTTACCTCTATCGAAATTCCAAACAGCGTGACCAGCATAGGTGATGGAACTTTCTCTGGCTGTATTTAGAGACCTCTAAACAACTATAAACAATGAAAAACATATAGAGATAAATCTCTGTATATCAACTACTTTTAGATTTTAACACTTCAGACTTGCTTTTTGGTGGTTCTCAAAAATCCGCTTACCTTTGCAACGCATTTCTACCGCGGAGATTTTTGAGGGCTTTTATTTTGCCATCTTGTGGACAGTGTTGACAAAGGTTGACAAGAGTGGACAATAGTTGACAGAAGAACGAGAGGGAAAAGAGTAAGGAAGTGACCTCATTTGAAGAACGTGACATCGTGGAATGAGTTGACAATGGGTGTCGATGATTGACGAAAGTTCACTCCGTGACGGTTTGCATGAAATTGATTGTAAAACCACATAAAAAGGAGTCAAATGAGAAAGACAAGAAAATGCGCCTTCTGCGGCA
>CAJOIX010000014.1 GCA_905234815.1 uncultured Prevotella sp.
CATAATACGGTGCGTTGGCCTGAACATAGCCAGCGGTTTTACCCTCTTTCCAGGTGACAGTTGGGTCTTTGCTACTGTACCACGGCTCGGTTGCGCCCCAAGCAAAGTAATCACCGTAGTCGGTCTCGCTGTCTGCGCCCACGTTCTTAGTGCAAAAGAGCACTTTCTTGCCGTTCACCGTGATACCAAGGTCAACAGCCTTATAACGCATTTTCACGGGGATGGTCCAGAACTCGGCGTTGTTGAAGGTGATGCCTGTCTTTTCGTAGGTGTAAATGTCGCGGTCCACGGTAGCGTTGAGCGTGATGGTCTTTGGCTCGCCGGCGGCGGGGAAGGCTACAAAGAGCACACCGTTGCCATTGGTCTCGTAGGTGCTGGCAGGGATGTTGCTCAGCGTAACGGTCGAAGTGCCGTCGGTGATGGTGAAGGCCGTGGGATTGATGAGTGCATCGGAGTTGCCCTTGTCTTTCAGGGTGAACTTGATGATGGCCTGCTGATTCGCAAAATTGGCAGCATCGGCCACGTAGAATGCCGACTCCGTTACTTTATCGACCTTAACGGTGGCGGTGGCGTAGTCGCAGTGGTCCGAGATGTAGGCCAGCGTGCCGTTCTGACTGTTGTAGCTGTCGCTACAGAATTTCAGCAGCAGTTCGTCGCCGGCTGCGATGTTACCGGTGAGCGTACCGGCGAGGATGGTGTTGGCGCCGGCGGCCTGAGCCGTGAGCTCGCCCTCGAGGGCGGCCTTCTGCGTGTTGTTATATACGGTTACTTCCTCGCCTTCAACCCAGGCCGATGAGAGGTTGTTGTTGCCGTCGAGCGAGAGGGCACGGCTGATGCTGCCGTCGTCGCCCTTAGCGGCTTCGATGCTAACGGAATAAGTCTTGGGAGCGGGAGTCACCTCGGGCTGGTCAATCACGGTGTTGCTGTCGCTTGAGCAAGCGGAAAAACCGGCGGCTGCCAAGAGCAGGGCGCCTAAAGAGAAAAATCTTGACGTTGTTTTCATTGTTGTGTTTCCTCCTTTTCGTTTAGTCCCAATCGCTGGTGGGTTGTTTGCTTTCGTAGCCCTGCTTAGTAGAAGTAACTTGATTGCCCGGAACTGCGCCAGAGGCTTCCATGAGCATCTGCTGGTGCTGCAAGCGAACCTGCTGCGTGGCGGGTTGTTGGTAAGTTGTTTTTTTCATCGTTTAAAATGTTTTTATGTTATGCATTGAGTTTCTTACGTTGCAAACGCAAAGCAGCACGCCTAAAGTGCCGAGGGGCAATCTTTAGGCGTGCTGCTCATGGCCGCTGCGCGGTGCAGCGGCTGATGTATAAGGTGAGTTAATGAATTGTTTTCTGGGGGGGGTAAGTATCATTTCCTCCAAATACCTATTGTCTTGTTTTACAATATATTTCGTGACAAAGGTACGAAAATTTGGTGAATTGGCAAACCAAGAACCAAATTATTAGCAATTCTTCGAATGGAAAGAATGGTCGGCGAGCGGGGGAAAAGAAACGAACGAATCACAAAACAAAAATCCCCCGCAGATAGCCTGCGAGGGATTTTTATTTATATGCGGCGCATTGACATGCGCTTGGATGTTACCAAGTTTGAACTTATCCATTCTCTATCTCATCGATAAAATCGTCCAAACTGTCATATCGGCAAATGCGGCCTTGCTCCACGTCAAGACGTGCCTGTTCGTAGCCGGTGAGACGTTTACCGCGAGGAACGCTGACCTTGGTGACACCACGCACCATGGAAATGGCTTTCTTAATATCACGAAGCATACTGATATCTTCGAAATCAACCATGAATCGACCTGGTTGTGGGTGGATTGCTGTTGTTCCCATAATCTTTTTTTGATGAATGTTTGGTACAAATATACAATAATTTCCTGACATTCGTGTGGTTTCTGCGGAAATTTTAGTGCGGCGCATTGCTGCGCGGAGGAAGAAAAGGGCAGGCGGGATTAGCGCGCAAGGTCTTCTTGCTTTACCAGCTGCCGCACGGGGAAGATGATGGTTATCCAGCTGACCAAGAGCACCGTGACGGCTATCCATAGAATGTCCGTGGCGTGGATGCTGACGGGGTAGGCGTCAACGATGAAGGTTCCGTCGGAATCGCCGAGCCGCACCAAGCCGAAATGCTCTTGCAGCCAGCAGAGAAGCAGACCAACGGCAATGCCGATGACGGCGCCGATGGCGGCAATGAGCCGGCCCTCGAAAAGAAAAATCTGGACAATCTGCTTGCGGGTGGCTCCCAAGGCTCGGAACGTGGCGAGGTTCTTCTGCTTGTCAATGATGAGCATAGAGAGTGTGCCGATAATGTTGAAGCAGGACACCAGCAGGATGAAGGTGAGAAAGATGTAAGCGAGGAGTTTTTCTATATTCATCACTCGGAAGGTGTCGCTCTGCTGTTCGTAGCGATCCTGCACGAGGAGATGATTTTGAGCAATGGCGCGTATCTGCTGCTTGGCCGACAGCAGGTTTTCGCCCGGTCGGAGTTTTAATTCCAGCGAGGTGATCTGGCCTTGGGCTGCGTAGAGGTTGCGCACGAAAGCAATGGGCGCCAGAATGTACTGGGCATCGTATTTGGGCTGCGTCACTTGAAACACTTGTCCGGACGACGGCAGCGAGTCAACAACAAATCCGCTCGTGAGATTTTGCAAGTCCAGTTGCCCGCTGCGCACAGGGGCATAGAGTTTCAGAAAACCTTCGTAGGCGAGGCCGAGGTTCATTTTCTGCGCCACGAGAATGCCTGGCGTGGCTGCAAAACCCGTTGACGGAGCGTTGGGCGCTGAAGGGAAAAAGGCGCGCTCGCCAATCAGGATGGATTGGATGCGGCCTTGCTCCATGTAGGTGGAGTCAACACCTTTGACGATGACCATTTCCTGCCGGTCGCCATAAACGGCCAGTGCGCGCTCTTCGTAAATCTCTTGGGCGCTTTCGACGAAGGGCAGTTGGCGGATTTTCAGCAACAGGGAATCGCTGGTGGCGATGGTCTTTCCTGCGGCCGGGATGATTTTCAACTGTGGGTCGAACGATGTAAAATAGGAGGCCACCATGTCTTGAAAACCATTGAACACGCTGAGCACCACAACGAGTGCGGCACAAGCCACAGCCACACCAGCCATGGAAATCCAGCTGATGGCGCTGATAACCGTGGAACTCTTCTTGGCTATCAGGTAGCGGCGTGCAATGAAAAAGGGGAACGACATGGGGTTTTACGTTTTCCCGATGAACGGATTATGATTTGAGCAATTCATCGATGTGGTCGATATAGTCGAGACTGTCGTCGATGAAGAAACGCAATTCGGGTATGATACGCAGTTGGTTGTGCACGCGATTGCCTAATTCAAATCGTATCTGCTTGTCGTTGGCATTGATGTTTTTCAGAATCTCTTCGCCACGTTCGGAGGGGAAGACGCTCAGATAGGCTGTGCAGATGCTCAGGTCGGGCGAGATTTTGCAGCGGGTAACACTGATCATTACGCCGCGCATGGCACGGGTTTGACTCTGAAAAATGAGGCTCAGCTCTTTTTGCAGCAGGCGGGCGATGCGATTTTGTCGGGTTTCTTGCATGGGAAGATGAATGATTTTTATGATTGATGCTTCCAGTTGTCGGGTTAACCGGAGTGCTTCTTCTTTTGATTTGTACAGGTATTATTCCAGATTGATATGCTTGGCGGTGATGCTTTCTTTGAGGAAGATGCTGGCACTCTGCTGGAATTTTAGGGGATTTTCCGTTGTGTAGTAGTCGCACTGTCCGTTTTTGGCGCAGCGCTCATCTATCTCCGGGTGACGCAGCAGGTAGTTCTTCAGGCTTTCGGCCACGTAATTACCTTGTGCGAGAAGGTGGATGTGGGGCGGCACGTGCTTGCGTATCAGCGGCAGCAACAGCGGAAAGTGTGTGCATCCGAGAATGATGGTGTCGATGTCGGGGTCTTTCTGCAGGAGTTGCTCAAGGCGAAGCTGCACAAAGTATTCAGCGCCCGGTGTGTTCATCTGATTGTTTTCAACCAGGTGGACCCACATGGGGCAGGCTACGGCGGTGATTTCGATGGACGGATAGAGCTTCTTGAGTTCTATGTTATAGCTCTCGCTGAGCACTGTTCCTTCCGTGGCGAGGAGTCCGACGTGCTGATTGTGTGTGAGCGTGCCGATGGCTTCTACAGTGGGGCGAATCACTCCGAGCACTCGCCGCGATGGGTCAATGCGTTTCAGGTCGTTTTGCTGAATGGTGCGCAGGGCCTTGGCCGATGCTGTGTTGCAACCAAGAATCACCAGCGAGCAACCCATGTCGAAGAGTTTTTCAACGGCTTGCAGGGTGAACTCATAGACCACATCGAAGGAGCGCGAGCCGTAGGGGGCCCGCGCATTATCGCCAATATACAGATAATCGTACTCGGGCAGCAGGCGACGAATGCCATCGAGGATGGTCAATCCGCCGTAGCCAGAGTCAAATATACCGATTGGACCTGGTTTAGTGTTGTGTTTTTCTATCACTTCAGCAAATTCTTTTATTCGCTTTGCTTTCTGGCGGCTTGCAGCGCTTATACAGCGTTGTTAGGGCTGTACGGTTAAAGCCTCACCAGTGAGGGCGTTGAGCAGCGGAAGAGTCAGGTCAACACCGAGTTCGGGATTCACATAGGGAGTCTGATTGTCGTCGGTGTTGAGCACGAAGGCCAGGCCTTGCTCACGGCTGATTTGCTGCAGCATCTGATAGATCTTATCGCGCAGCGAAGTGTTGGCCTCGTCTTCTGCTTGCTTCAGCAGTCGTGCTGCCTCGTCGCGGAACTGTTCGTTCTGCTGAAGCATCTGTTCCAGTTCGGCTTGTCGCTTGGCCCGGATGCTTGGAGCGAAGGTGCTGAGCCCGTCAAGAAAGTCTTCATATTTGCTTTGGAATTCCTGCTTTGCCTTCGTCAGCTCTTGCTCGTATTGCACTTTCAACGCGGCAAGTTGCTGTTGCGACTGCTGATATTCCGGCATCGCATTGAGCACATGGTTGTAGCTGAAGAAGCCGAAACGCAGTGCCTGTGCCTGAGTAGAAAGACACGATGCAAGAAGCAGGAAGCAAAAGAATACTATTTTTTTCATGTCAGTGTTGAGAAGTGGGAGGGTGAAGATTACTTCAGTTTGTTGAGTTCGCTCTTCACGGCTCCAGTTAGGTCGGTGCACTGATCGCCGGTGTAGATGGCGGCACCATCTTCAAAGATCATGGTGTAGCTGCCGTTCTGGCCCACTGCATTGATGGCCTTGCGCACTTTCTCAATGATGGGATTCATTTTCTCTTGCTGAGCTTTCTGAATTTCCTGCTGTGCGTCTTGATAAGCCTGCTGCACTTTCTGGTAGAGCGACTGCAGTTCAGCCTCGGTCTCCTGCTTCTTGGTGGCGTTCATGGTGCTGGCTTGCTTGTCGTAGAGGTCAGCCTTGCGCTGCAGTTCTTCCTGCATGGCTTTCATGTCGTTTTCCTTTTGTTTGGAGAGGGCTTCGAGTTCTCCGTTCACTTTGGCCAGTTCAGGCATTGACTGCATCACTTCTTGTGTGTTGACGTGACCGAATTTCTGTGCGAACATCATTGTTGGTGCCATGAGCATCAACGCAATAATCATTTTTTTCATTGTCTTTATTGGTTTAAATTGTTAATAATTTCGTTGTTGAAAGAATGTGGTTGCGGGCGGAAATCAACGGCCATAGCCCAGTCGGCTGAGCACTTCGTTGCTGATGTCAATCTTGGGCGAGCCGAAGATGATGCCAGAGTCGCTGGCACGGTCGAGCACAAGTGAATAGCCGCGCAGTTCGCAGAGCTCCTTCACTGTGTTATAGATTTCCTCTTGAATGGGGGTGAGCAGGGCTTCGCGCTTCTTGAAGAGTTCGCCTTCGGGTCCGAAATACTTCTTCTTCAGGTCGCTGGCCTCTTTTTCCTTCTTCATGATGGCGTCTTGCTTAGCCTGCTTTTCTTCTTGCGAGAGGAATACCACTTCGTTTTTATAGTTATTATACATAGTAGCGGCTTCGGTGTTAAGCGCCTCTACTTCTGCTTGCCATTTCTTTGAGTTTTGGTTCAGCTGCTCGTTGGCGCGTTCGTAGGCAGGAATGTTGCGCAGGATGTACTCCATGTCGATGAGGGCAAACTTCTGCGCGTTGGCAGCGAGTGAAGTAATGGTTAGCAAACTTATCAGAACGAGTTTCTTCATTGCTTTCAGTGTTTTTATTTATTGTTTTCCTTTTTGCTGAAATTCAACAGTTTTTATTACTGTTTCTATGAGCGTTGGCTCAGGGAGTGGATTAGAATTCTTGTCCGAGGATGAAGTGGAACTGTGCTCCGCCTTTTTCTCCGAACACTTTGTCGAAGCCGTATGCCCAGTCGATACCCATGAGTCCCACCATAGGCAGATAGATGCGGATACCTGCGCCAGCCGAGCGCTTCATGTCGAAGGGGTTGAATTTCTTTGCTTCTTGCCAAGCGTTACCTGCTTCGACGAATCCGAGTCCGTAGATGGTGGTATTGCCGAGCATGAAGGGGTAGCGCAGTTCTGCAGTGAAGCGGTCGTAGGCATATCCCTCGGCACCCCACGGTGTGAGTGATCCGTTGTCGTAACCGCGCAGCCCGACGGTTTCTTCGGCGTAGCCAGTAGAGTATCCGCTCATGCCGTCGCCACCCATGTAGTAGGTTTCAAAGGGCGATTTCTTGTGTTTGTTGTAACTGCCGAGGATACCCACTTCGGCGCGAGTCATCAGCACGAAGCATTTCTGTCCGCTGGTGAGTGCGGTAAAGGTGCGTGCCTTGAATTTCCATTTGTGATATTCTATCCAGCGGTATTTCTCTTGCTGCTCCTGCGAGTAGGTGGCCGATGATTTGTCAACAGCCAGATTGGCATAGTCTTTATTGTCGAA
Source organism: uncultured Prevotella sp. (assembly GCA_905234815.1). GTDB lineage: Bacteria > Bacteroidota > Bacteroidia > Bacteroidales > Bacteroidaceae > Prevotella. The sequence goes on from CAJOIX010000014.1 coordinate 6,880, forward strand.
TGCCGACCAGGGCGGAGTGATGGTAACCTGTGCGGTGAATTCCGAACCGCGACGGGGGAAGAGTTGGTTGTCGGTAGAGGTGCGGTTCAGCGCGAGGGTCAGGTTCAGGTTGTTGGCATTACCGTTGGTCATGAGGAAGTAATTCCAGTTTTTCAGCATGTAGCGGGTGTACGAGAGTTGTGCCGACAGGGTGAAATAGTCGTCGGGCCAACGCAGGCGCTTACCCCATCCAACTGACAGACCAAACAGTTTAACGTATTTGTCGGGGTCGTAATAATTTTCGTAATTATTATAATAAGAGTTTCCGTACCCGTACAGGTAATTATAATAATTGTTCATGTAGCCGCTGTTGTAGTACGACGACGACACGTCGGTCTGCTTCGAGAAGTAGGCGCTGACGCTGAACTGTATGGGTCGTTTGCCGCCAAACCAGTTGGTGGTGTAAGAAGTATTGTACGATTGGTAGTAAGTACCGTTGGTTTGTGCGCCAATGGAGAGTGTTTCGCCATCGCCGATGGGGAGGATGCCGCGGTGCTCCTTGTTCTTTCTGAAGAGGTTGGCCATGGAGAAGTTGTTCAGTTTCAGTCCAACGCGGCCAATCACACCTGTTTGTCCCCAACCCATTGAGAACTCAATCTGGTCGTTGGATTTCTGCTCGAGTCCCCAGTTGATGTCCACGGTTCCGTCTTCGTAGTTGGGTCGCACATCGGGGTTTACCTTTTCCGGGTCGAAGTGTCCCATGGATGCGAGTTCGCGTGCGGAGCGTTCGAGCGCTTCTTTGGAGAAGAGGTCGCCAGGCTTGGTGCGCAGTTCGCGGCGCACCACATTCTCGTAGATGCGGTCGTTGCCATTGATGCGCACATGATTGATGTGTGCCTGCGGACCTTCTTGTATGCGCATTTCGAGGTCGATGCTGTCGCCCACGATGTTGATTTCTGTGGGGTCGAGGTTGTAGAAGAGGTAACCGTTGTTCCAATAGAGGTTTCCCACGGCGTCTTCATCTTTCGAAAGGCGCTTGTTCATGTGGGTCTGATTGTAAACATCGCCTCGTTTCATCTCGAGGATGTTGTCGAGCAGGTCGGAGGGATAGACCGTATTGCCCACCCAAGTGATGTTTCTGACGTAGTATTTCTTGCCTTCGTCTATTTTGATGAAGATGTTCACGTGCCGGTCGTCAACGTTCCATACGCTGTCTTCCACAATGATGGCGTCGCGATAGCCATATTCATTGTATTTGTCAATGAGGTTCTGCTTGTCAGTTTTCCAGCGTTCGGGCGTGTATTTCTTTGCCTTGAAGAATGAAGATAACTTGCCTGCTTCGTGTATCTTGCTAAAGGCACCTTTGCTGAAGAGTCCGCCTTTGATTTTCTTGACAGGCATTTGGTTGTTGCCTTCGAGGAAAATTTGGCGCACCTTCATCTTTTGTTTTTTATCGACAATGACGTCGAGAATCATTTGATTGTTGCCTGTTACATCTTCGCGCTGCACAATATCGATTTCCGCATTTTTAAATCCTTTGTCCTCAAAATATTTTTTTGCCAGGATTTTGGCGCGGTCTATCATGTTGGGCGTGAGCTGTGAGCCTTTCAGCAGTCCGAGTTTCTTCTCCATGTCTTCGCGTTCCGACTTTTTCAGTCCGATGTAGTTGATGGTGGAAACGCGTGGCAGCAGATTCAGTGCGATGTGGATATATGCTTTCCGATCTACAATGGAGTCAACGGATATCTGCACACGGGAGAAGAGTCCGTGTTTCCAGTATCGCTTCACGGCTTGTGTGATTTCCTGTCCGGGCAGCTCGATGGTCTGTCCAACGGATAGTCCCGAGATGCTGGTCAGTGCAGCGTCTTCGTATCCTGTCACTCCAGAGACGTTGAAACCTCCGATGGTCACCACTCGCGGCGATCCTGTGTACGACACTTCGGGGTAGGTAATCTTGTCTTGTGCCATCAGCGCTGCGCTGCTGCAGATGAGTGTGGCTGCGGCGATGAGGCGTGAGATGGTTTGTTTCATTTATTTAGAGGATGTTTTTTCTTGTTCAACTTGTTCTTCTGTTTTTCCGAACCGGCGCTGACGCTGTTGATAGCTGGCAATGGCCTTGTGCAGGTCTTCTTCGGTAAAGTCGGGCCAGAAGGTGTCGCAGAAGTACAGTTCGGTATATGCTATTTGCCAGAGCAGATAGTTGGAAATGCGCAATTCGCCGCCAGTGCGGATGAGCAGGTCGGGATCGGGCATGAAGTAGGTGTTGAGGTTCTGCGAGATGGTGTCCTCGGTGATGCGTTCCCGTATTTCGTTGATGTTGTAGCCTGTTGCGTAGTCTTGTATGATGCTTGTGGCTATTTCGCGCACTGCGTCGGTGATTTCCCACCGCGCGGAGTAGCTGAGTGCCACCACCATGGTCATGGCGTCGTTTTCTGCGGTGCGTTCCATGGTTTGCCAGAGCTTCTCCTGAACATCTTCGGGGAGGCGCTTCAGGTCGCCAATGACGCGGAACCGCACGTTGTGCTTCATGAAGATTTCATCTTCGAGCGATGTGAGCACGAGTCCCATCAGGGCTGACACTTCGTCGGCCGGCCTGTTCCAGTTTTCGGTGGAGAAGGTGTAGAGCGTGAGATACTTCACTCCGAGGCGCACACACTCGGCAGTGATGCGGCGAACGGTTTCCACACCGGCACGATGGCCTACGTTTCGGGGTTGTCCTTTGGCGGCGGCCCAACGGCCGTTGCCATCCATGATGATGGCTACGTGTTCGGGTATGCTTTTGAGGTCGATGTTGTTCATGTGTATGGTGTGGGTTTAATAGAGTGAATTAGCGTTGTGGCAGGTGCGGCACTTGGGCGAGAAGGAGTAGGTGGCTGTAAATTGCAGCACGGTATATCCGTCGGTGTTTTTCCAGAGTCCGCTGCTTTTGATGCCGTAGGGGTCTTCCACGCCGTCGAGTTTATCGCTCAGTGAGAAGTGTGTGCTCCATTCGAGTGCGAGGTTGAGCCGTGCCGATGCGCGGTATTTCACGCCGATGCCGAGGGGTATGTTCATGGTGAAGGCGTTGTTGTCGTCGCCGCTGACGGAGGTGAATCCGAGACCGCCGAAGATGAATGGTGTGAACCGCCGTGCTCCACGGTATTCGTGGCCGGTGCCATAGGCAAAGAAGTTGTACTCGTAGGCTGCACTGACATCAACGAGCGAGCGGTTGAAGTTGTAAGCCTCGGTTTGGTATTGCGGATAATAGGTCTCGACATCTTCTGACGAGCCCTTGAGCTTGCCCAGCTGTCCTGCCAGCCGGATGGCCATGTGTGGGTTGAGCACGCGTTTCAGCAGCAGGGTCACATTGGGCGAGAGATCCTTGGTGACGTTGCGGTTGAAGTCGCCCTGATAGCTGGTCATGCCGGCGCCGGCGCCGATTTCCCAGCGGTATTCCACATCGTCCTGGCCGTAGGCGGCTGCGGAGATGAAGAGGAGGGCGATGATGAGTAGTCGGTTCATGCTGTGGGGTGGGGTTATTGTGTAACGTATTGTTCTGTGCTTATCCATCCGAGTCGGTTGATTCGTCCGCGCCATACCTGTCCGCTTCCGCCGCAGATGAGCCAGATGAACTGGTTGTCGTCAACGGTGAAGGCGAAGTTGTCGGCATTGGTGCTAAAACCTTCGGGCAGGCCGATGGTTTCGTCGATGGGCCAGGTGATGCCTGCGTCTTCACTCTTGTAGAATCCTGCAAATTGCGAGAGTGTGGATGCGTTCATGGGTGTGCCGCCAAAGGCGAGCAGTGCGCCGTCGTAGCTGATTACTTGAAGGTTCTCCAGGTGTGGCGGCAGGTTGCGCGATTCGCCTTGCAGGTGGTAGTATGCCCATGTCTGCTGCTCGGCATTGTTGTCGGTTTGCTCTACTTTGCCCCAGATTTGTGCTGCGTCTTCGCCGGTTATGTTGCGGTTGCCGATGATGAGCAGCTGATTGCTCGAGGTGTAGGAGCGCAGGGGCGTGGAGACAAAGGAGAAATCTTGTGTGGGGAGGAGGCTGCCGTCGGCATCCATGTCTTCAACGGTCCAGTTGGCGCCATTGTCGGCCGACACGCAGATTTGGTTGTTCTGGTTGATGGCGTAGAGTCTGGAGGTGCTGCCTCCGAGCAGCTTGCTCAGGCTGGGCTGCGCGATGCTTTCCCAGTTCAGGCCGTCGCTCGAGATATAGAGTGTGCCCTGGTCGTAGAGATAGAGGGCGTCGTTGAATTTCACAATGTTGTAGGGTGCTGCTGCACTCAGGGGTTTGATGATGTTTGGGGTTACCTGTGTCCAGGTGCTGCCGTCGGTAATGTCGGTGGCGAATACCTGTGTCTCTGTGCCGTTCACACCGAAGGCGAAGAGTTGATTGCCCAGTGTGATGGCGCGCAGATGGGATAGTGCGCGCAACTCGTTGCTCTCGGTGATGAGCGGGCGCCACACAAAGGAGTCGGCTTCTTCTTTGTGGATGTTGATTTTCACGGAGTATTCCACATAGTTCTGGCCTGTCATGGCATACACGCGGAAGGTGCGGGGCGTAGAGAAGTCGAGGCTGTCGGACGAGGAGTAGTATTGGAACTGGTCTTCGCTTTCTTGCTCAAGTGGTTTCACGAAGAGGTATCCGCCGTTCTTGGCTGTTGCCGTGCAGACAATGCGCGTAGGATCTACGCCAACGGGCAGCGAGTCAACATTGTAGATGAGGTGCTGAGCCTGGTCGATGGCAAACTTGTAGCTGCTCACATCGAGCGTGGTGTAGGTTTCTGTGGTGTTCCCCTCGGAGTCGGTGGTGGTGGTCAGTTGCTTGACGTTGCTCAGCGAGAACGAGGTGATGGCGGCATCGTCGTAGTAGGTGATGCTGCTGCTGTCGCTTCCGCTGAGGCAGGAGGAGAGAAGCAGACTGCTCACTACGAGCAATTGGAGAGCGAGGAAACGGTATGTTTTCTTCATTTTTCTGCTATTTTCTTTTTTTTATTTCTGCTTATAAAGCAGAGTATCCGATTTTCGGTATGCGTTTTAAGTGTGCAAATTTAAAGAGAAATTCCCGAAATACCGACCTTTTTAAGGTTTTATTAGAGTTTTTTACCGCGAATAGAACGTTTTTTAAGGTTTCTTTTCTTTTGTATGCGATTTTTGTGATTTTTTCCCCCTTGCAAAGTAGGCCCTTTTCTCCCATTTTTCAAAAGCTATCCTTTTGCCTTCTAAAAGCTATGCTTTTGCGCTCCGAAAGCTATGCTTTTGCGGCCTAAAAGCTATGCTTTTGAAAGCCGGTTTCTAACTGCTTGATTTTCAGTTGTATAAATTTTCAATTTTGGAAGTTGCTCCTCTGCTTTCGCAGGCACAAAAAAAGTCCGTATCGGATGGATACGGACTTTTGGGTATTTGGGCTCCCAGCGAGTGGGAGTTTCCTTGCTTTTTAGAGCTGAGGACCAGCAGCAACAAGAGCCTTACCGGCTTCGTTGCCTTCGTACTTCACGAAGTTCTTCTGGAAGCGGGCTGCCAGGTCTTTGGCTTTCTCTTCCCACTCAGCGGCATTTGCGTAAGTGTCGCGAGGATCGAGGATGTTGGTGTCAACGCCTTCGAGTTCTGTGGGCACTTCAAAGTTGAAGAAAGGAATCTTCTTGGTGGGTGCCTTCAGAATGGCGCCGCCGAGGATGGCGTCGATGATGCCGCGGGTATCCTTGATAGAGATGCGCTTGCCAGTACCGTTCCAACCGGTGTTCACCAGATAAGCCTTGGCGCCGCTCTTCTCCATTTTCTTCACGAGCTCTTCAGCATACTTTGTGGGATGCAGCTCGAGGAATGCCTGACCGAAGCAAGCGGAGAAGGTAGGAGTAGGCTCAGTGATGCCGCGCTCTGTACCTGCCAGCTTGGCTGTGAAGCCAGAGAGGAAGTAGTACTTGGTCTGCTCGGGAGTGAGGATAGACACGGGAGGCAGCACGCCGAATGCGTCGGCAGAAAGGAAGATCACGTTCTGTGCATCGGGACCAGCGCTCTTGCCGTTCACCTTCTGGGCAATCTTCTCGATGTGGTCGATAGGATAGCTCACGCGGGTGTTCTCGGTAACGGACTTGTCGGCGAAGTCGATCTTGCCCTGAGCGTCAACAGTTACGTTCTCGAGCAGTGCGTTGCGACGGATAGCGTTGTAGATATCGGGTTCGCTCTCTTTGTCGAGGTTGATAACCTTGGCGTAGCAACCGCCTTCGAGGTTGAACACGCCCTCGTCGTCCCATCCGTGTTCGTCGTCGCCAATGAGCAGACGCTTAGGATCGGTAGAAAGGGTGGTCTTACCTGTACCGGAGAGACCGAAGAAGATGGCAGTGTTCTTACCTTCCATATCGGTGTTGGCCGAGCAGTGCATCGAAGCGATGCCTTGCAGGGGGAGGTAGTAGTTCTGCATGGAGAACATACCTTTCTTCATCTCACCGCCGTACCATGTGTTGATGATTACCTGTTCGCGGCTGGTGGTGTTGAAAGCCACGCAGGTTTCAGAGTTCAGACCCAGTTCCTTGTAGTTTTCTACCTTGGCTTTAGAAGCGTTGTAGATTACGAAGTTGGGCTCGAAGTTGGCGAGCTCTTCTTCGGTGGGCTGAATGAACATGTTCTTCACGAAGTGAGCCTGCCATGCCACTTCCACGATGAAGCGTACAGCCAGACGTGTTCCTTCGTTAGCGCCGCAGAAGGCGTCAACCACGTAGAGCTGCTTGTTGCAGAGCTCTTTGATGGCGATATCTTTCACAGTGGCCCATACTTTTTCGCTCATGGGGTGGTTGTCGTTCTTGTAAGCGTCAGAAGTCCACCACACTTTGTCGTGGCTCTGAGCATCGTCAACGATGTACTTGTCCTTAGGCGAACGGCCAGTATAGATACCAGTCATCACGTTCACAGCGTTCAGTTCTGTGTTCTGACCCTTGTCAAAGCCAGTCAGACCTGCTTTGGTCTCTTCCTCAAAAAGGAACTCGTAAGAAGGGTTGTGAGCAATCACAGTGCTACCGGTAATGCCATAGCCTACCAGTGCTTTCTCGATTTTTTCTATTTGTGCCATTTTTATAAATGATTTTAAATGAAATTTTTCCGTCGCAAAATTACTAATTTTATTTGTGCTACAAATTATTTGGACTTACTTTTTTAATATCTTTAACCTATCTTTCTTTCCTCTGCTCTTCATGCTCCCGCCGTTTTGTTCTTTGCGGGATTGGCATACATGGTCAGGAGTTGCTTGCAGAGGAAATCTTCGTCAGGCTGTTCAATGTCTATTTTCTGCAGTTGTTGCTGCAGGTATTCGCGGAATGTTGCCGCCTGTTCCGGTGTATATTGGTCGGCGTGCTGCTGGTTGCCTTCCAGCAGGTCCCAGGCAATGAAGTTTTCGGGATAGAGCCGATAGCGGCTGAAGATTTCCTGGTCCATGTGTGATGCAATCAAATCGAATATCTCGTTGGTCGGGATGTCGGCCGAAAGGGTAGAGAGATAGTCGTTGATGCATGGAGCACATTCGTAATGGATTTCACCCTTGTAGCCCAAGATGCCCGTTTGCATGGAAACAATATCGTCGGTTGGACCTTTCTGCCAATCGGGATTGTCGCGCCGGAGCTGCATCTCTCGCGCCTTCAGATAGTCGCAGGGGTCAAACTGGTAACTGATGGCCAAGGGCACGATGTTCAGTTGTTTCAATCTTTCCACCACGGAACCTTCTCCGCCCATGCTCATCATCTTCAGGATGGCGGGCTGGGTGCGGTCGTTGGAATCCTTGGCGCGGCCCTCGCGCTGGGCTATCCAGATGTTGTCCTTCTTTTCTTGTGCCACAAAGTGCATATAATCGCTCAGCCGTTTGCTTGAGAGCAACAGTTGGCGGCGGTTGAGCGAGCGTTCCACGATGAACGATTTGTTGATGCGCACCACATCTTTCACCCACGGTAGCGACAGCAGGTTGTCGCCAATGGCAATCTCGCAGGTTGACTGGAAACCGGCATCAATCAGGAGTTTGTCGAGCAGGGCAGAGTCGAGCACAATGTCGCGGTGATTGCTCACGAAGGTGTAGTTCCGTTTCGTGTCAACCGCCGAAGCATCAATGGTGCAGCCAGTGCTCTTTTCCCGGAGGAGATTTTCAAGGAAAGGATAGCAGAAAGTGCGCTGAAAATCGAGGTTGGTGGATTGTTGGCGCATGAGTGCCGCTATCTGTTCAACGGGCTGTTGGGGGAAGAGGTAATGCAGCACAGCGAGGAATTGTTCGTTGTGGAGCAGCCGTTCGTACACCTCGGGCAGTTCTTCCGGCTCAAAGGGACGAATGTCGGCAAATTCGTCGGGGATGTTCATGGTGATTATTCTTTAGCGGGTGGGGTGAGCGTTGGCAGGTGTGTAGCGGTCTTCGACAATGGCTGAGAGCACATCGGTCAGCCGGATGCCGGCAGCACGCATCTGCTGGGGGATGAAGCTGGTGGCAGTCATGCCTGGTGTGGTGTTGATTTCCAGCAGGTTCACTTTGTCTGTGCCGTCGGAATTTTTGGTGACGATATAATCAACGCGGATGATGCCACTGCAGTGGAGCAAGTCGTAGAGCTCGCCGGTGAGCCGTGCCACTTCGCGGGCAGTCGGTTCTGAAATGCGGGCAGGGGTGATTTCTTCCACTTGTCCGTTGTACTTGGCGTCGTAGTCGAAGAATTCGTTGTGCGAAACCACTTCGGTGGCGGGCAGTACGGCACTCATGGTCTTTGTCTTGAAGCAACCCACGGCCAGTTCTGTGCCTTCCATGAATTGTTCCACCATGATTTCGTTGCACTGCTGGAAGGCTTTCTCTATGGCAGGCTGCAGTTCTTCGGCCTTTTTCACTTTCGAAACGCCAAAGCTGGAACCGTCGGCGGCGGGCTTGACAAAGCAGGGCAGCCCGATGCGGCTGATGATTTCGTCGGCTGTAGGCTGGTTGGTCCCGTTCTTGCGGAGCAACACGCTGTCGGCCAAATTGTAGCCAAAGCCGCGCAGATAGTTGTTCAGCGTGAATTTGTCGAAGGTGAGTGCTTCAACCAGCACGTTGCAAGTGCTGTATGGGATATGCAGCAGTTCAAGATAACCTTGCAGGAGTCCGTTCTCGCCTGGTGTACCGTGAATGGTGATATAGGCAAAATCGATGTTGGTTTTCGTTCCGTTTTTCTGGAAAGAGAAGTCGTTTTTGTCGATGGCGGCTGTTGTCTGGTCGTCGATAAGAATGTGCCAGTCGCCTGTTTTCACAATGGCGATATATACATTGAAGCGCTCTTTGTCGAAGGCATCGTAAATACCTTTGGCCGAATGCATACTTACTTCGTATTCAGAGGAGTCGCCACCGCATACGATGGCAATATTGAGCTTATTCATTGGAGATTTAAGAGTTTAAAAAATCTAAGTTTAAAAATTATTTTCTTTGGAGAGTATATCTTCGGCCGAGCCTTGGATGTATTTTCTCCATTTGTCTATGAGCTGGTTGAAATCGTCGGGTGGGGTGGAGTCGAAGTCCATTTGCTGGCCAGTGGTGGGATGAATGAATCCGAGTGTTTTGGCGTGCAAGGCCTGTCGCGGACAGATTTTAAAGCAGTTCTGTACGAATGCTTTGTAGGTTGACGAGCGTTGGCCGCGCAAGATTTCCATTCCTCCGTATTTTTCGTCGGCAAAGAGGGGATGTCCGATGCTTTTCATGTGGGCACGGATCTGATGTGTGCGGCCGGTTTCGAGGCAACATTCCACGAGTGTTGTATAGCCGTAGCGTTCCAATACGCGGTAGTGGGTCACGGCGGGTTTCCCTTCCGGCGAGTCGGGCGATAAGACCGTCATGCGCAATCTGTCGCGTGGATCGCGGGCAATGTTGCCTTCAATGGTGCCAGTGTCTTCCAGGAAGTTGGCCCATACCAGTGCTTGGTAACTGCGGTGGGTGGTTTTCTCGAAGAATTGCTTGCCCAGATGCGATTTGGCTTCAGGCGTTTTGGCAATGAGCAGGAGTCCGCTTGTGTCTTTGTCTATGCGGTGTACGAGTCCCACCTCGGGGTCGTTGGCGTCAAACGAAGGCAGGTCGCGCAGGTGATAGGCGATAGCGTTGATGAGCGTGCCGTGGAAATTGCCTGCTCCTGGGTGCACCACCATGCCTGCCGGTTTGTTGATGACCATGAGTTGTTCGTCTTCATAGACCACGTCCAGGGGTATATTCTCTGGCTCGATGGTGTTGTCGTGGGGCGGTCGGGTGAGCCGCAGGGTGATGATATCCTGTGGACGCACCTTGTAGTTGCTCTTCACCGGCTGGTCGTTGACAAAGATAAATCCTGCATCTGCAGCCTGCTGAATACGGTTGCGCGATGAGTGAGGCATATGCTCGGCCATGAACTTGTCGATGCGCAAGGGCTGTTGCCCTGGATCAACCACCATGCGCACATGCTCATAGAGCGCTTGTCCGTCGGCGCTGTCCTGCGGAAGGCTGTCGTCGAAGTCAAGTTTGTCGTCAAAGAGGGAGTCTTTTTCGCTCAGTGTCATGATTCAGAGAGTCTATTCAATGGTGGCGTCGATGATCTCTACAGTTCCTTCTTCGGTAAGTCCTTCGTCGGTGGACTCGTAACTATTGTTTTGCAGCGTGTCGATGGTATTTCCAGTGCCCCTGCCTACTTGTACGATGAGCGTTTCGTCAACGGAGATTTTCTCGCCGGCAGCCACGTTCTTCCCATTCACCAGTACACCATAGACCCAGTCTTTTTCGCCTGTCACGAATTGTGGTTGTCCCACTTTAAAGCCCAATGCCTTCAGGCGTGCCATGGCTTCGCGCAGCGATGAGTTGTCGATGATGTCGGGTAGCGAAATCTTGGGGGTGTTGAGCGAGTTGATGACCACATAGATGGTGCGACCGGGCTTGACTATTTGTCCAGGTTCAATGTTCTGCTCGAGCACGGTTCCAGCTGGCAGTGATTTCACGTAGCCGGTATCGCTGACCTCGATATACAGTCCGCGTTCGCGGGCCAGTTGCCCTGCTGTTTCAAACGATTTCTGCCGCAGGCTGGGCACGGACACTTTTTCGCCGTGGCGGGTGTAGATATCCATGAGAAAAGCGATGCTGATCAAGATGGCAATGAAGAGCAATACCATTGCCAGAATGTTGTACCAGACGGGCTTGCTGTTGGCTTCCTTGAAAAATTCTTTGAGTTTCACGATGCTGTCTGAGTGGTTATGGGTGAGTTGGGGTGTACTTATTATTTATGCAAAAATAATAATTCTTTTTCAATCACATATAAAAATCCGTTGAAACATAGTGTTGGTTGCTTCAACGGATATTTTTCGGGCGACGCACAACGCGCTATTCTTCTGCTGTTTGTTTTTCTTTTTTTGTTCGGTTGGTTTTCCTTCGGTTGGTTTTCTTCTCAGCCTCGGGAGCCTTTTCTGTCTCGTCCTTGGCTTTGGTGGTTTTCCGTCGGGTTGTTTTCTTCTCAGCAGCGGGAGCTGATTGTGAGTCGTCGGATGTGGCTTTTTTGCGTGATGAGGTCCGGCGCTTGGGCTTTTTCTCTTCCGCTTCCGTAGTGGATTTGGGTGCAGGTGCTGCTGTCTGTTCCTCTACAGTGGCAGCAGGTATCTCAGTAGCCACTTCAGTTTCAGCAGCGGCGATTGTTTCCTCCGCTGACACTGGTGCTACTGCGGGTTCTGCCTTTTCCTGCTTCGCCTTCGCGGGGCGCTTTGCAGCCTTTTGTTTGGGCTTCTCCTCGACAGGCTGTTCAACAACGGTTTCTTCCGGTTCTTGATTCCGTGCGCTTTGTTTTTCTTTTAGCTGGTTGAACAGTCGCTGATTGTTCTTGAGCGTTTGGATGGCAGCCTTCGAGGCTTTTTGCTGACTTTCTTTTTTAGAGTAGCCTTCGCCCGTTCCGCAAGCGATGCCTTCAATGGCGGCTTCAAACACAAACATGGGCGAGCCGTCGTCGTCGAGCTTGGTGTCAAGCATACGGTATTCAATCTCGAATTTACGCTTTTGGCAGTATTCGAGCAGTCGGCTTTTGAAGTTCACTTCTTTTTCAGCCACGGTGTCTATGTTGACCAGATTGGCCAGGATGCGTTTCTTGATGAATCGCATACAGGCATCGTAGCCTCTGTCGAGATAGATGGCTCCGATTAGGGCTTCAAAGGCATTGCCGCCCATGTAGCTGTTGTGGGCGAAGGAGTGCCCGTTGGATAGTATCATTCGGTTGATACCCATCTCGCTGGCCAGTTTGTTGAGCATTTCGCGCTGTACGAGTTTCGAGCGGGTGTTGGTCAGGAATCCTTCGCGTTTGCCAGGGAAGTGTTCATAGACGATATCGCCCACGATGGCACTGAGTATGGCATCGCCCAAAAATTCGAGGCGTTCGTTGTTCATGGGTCGCCCGTTAGCATTGCGGCGCATCACGCTTTTGTGCAGCAGTGCTTGTTTGTAGAGCGCGATGTGGTGGGGATAGAAGCCGAGAATGTTGTATAAAGACAAACGAAGCTCCCGCTCTTTTTGGAACGGAAGCTTCATTCTATCGAGAATATGTTTCACCATATGGAATGAGGTTTTGATGCTTGGGGTTTGGAATGGTCTTATTCCTGGTACTTCTTGAAGACCACGCACGCGTTGTGACCACCAAAACCGAAGGTGTTGCTGATGGCTGCGCGCACTTCACGCTTTTGTGCTTTGTTGAAGGTGAAGTTCATGCGGTAGTCTATTTCGGGGTCTTCATCGCCTTCCTTGTGGTTGATGGTTGGCGGCACGATGTCGTTCTTCACGGCCAGCAGCGCAATCATGCCTTCCACGGCTCCGGCTGCGCCGAGCAGGTGTCCGGTCATTGACTTGGTACTGCTGATGTTGAGCTTGTAAGCGGCTTCACCAAATACTTCCTTGATGGCTTTGGCTTCAGAGATGTCGCCCACGTGGGTGGATGTGCCGTGCACATTGATGTAGTCAATGTCTTCGGGCTTCAGTCCGGCATCTTCGAGTGCTGCTTTCATCACGAGCTTGGCGCCGAGGCCTTCGGGGTGTGAGGCAGTGATGTGGAACGCGTCGGCGCTTTCGCCTTCGCCCACAATCTCACCATAGATTTTTGCACCGCGGGCTTTGGCGTGCTCCAGTTCCTCGAGGATGAGACATCCTGCACCCTCGGCCATGACGAATCCGTCGCGGCTGGCGCTGAATGGGCGCGAGGCGGTCTGGGGGTCGTCGTTGCGGGTGGAGAGAGCCTTCATGGCGTTGAATCCAGCCACACCAGAGGTGCAGATGGCGCTTTCCGAACCACCGGCCAAAATGATGTTGGCCTTGCCCAGACGCAACAGGTTGAAGGCTTCGGCCAGCGCGTGGCACGACGATGCGCAGGCACTGGTGGTGGTGAAGTTCGGACCATGGAAACCATAGTGGATGGAGATATGGCCAGCGGCTATATCGCTGATGATTTTGGGAATGAAGAAGGGTGAGAATTTAGGGCCGTCTTCAATGTGCTGTCCGTAGTACACTTCCTCTGCCTCGTACGAGCTGATGCCTCCGATGCCTACACCGTACACCACACCGATGCGGTCTTTGTCTTCCTTCTCCAAATCCATACCGCTATCGTTCACGGCCTGGATGGCGGCTACCATGGCCAGCTGCGTGAAGCGATCCAGCTTGCGTGCTTCCCTGCGGTCGATGTATTCAGTTACATCCAGGTCTTTCACTTCGCACGCAAAGTGTGTCTTGCATTTGGAGGAGTCGAATTGGGTGATGGGTGCTGCGCCGCTTTTGCCGGCCAGCAGAGCATTCCAAGTGTCTTCAGGATTGTTTCCAAGTGGAGTAACAGCGCCTAATCCGGTTACAACTACTCTCTTTAGTTCCATTCTGTGTTGTTAAATTTTCGTGTTTTCTCAACTATTAGATGTTCTCGACTCAATTGAGCTTTCGATTGTTGAGCTGATTAAGTATCGAAAAAAATGAGAGTTGTAAATTGAGAATTATGATTGGAGCAACATTTCAACTATGATGTTTACTCGAGCGGGTAATCATAATTCTCAATTCTCAACTCTCACTGCTCAATTAGCTAACTTATTTTGCATTCTTTTCGATGTAGTCGATAGCGTCGCCTACGGTCTGAATGTTTTCAGATTCTTCGTCGGGGATCGATACACCAAATTCCTTCTCGAAATCCATAATCAGTTCAACGATATCGAGAGAATCGGCACCAAGGTCGTTAGCGAAACTTGATTCGCGCTTTACTTCTGATTCGTCGAGAGCCAATTTGTCAACGATAATGGCTTTAACTTTTGCTTCAATGTCTGACATAATAATAATGTTTAATGTTTAAAAATAAATTCGAATTTTCAAAAACTGGGTGCAAAGGTGAGAATTTTCTTTCATATGCGCAAACATTTTCTCAAAAATCCGCTCTCTTGTGCACACCTAATCGCGTTTTGTGCAATAAATTAGGGCTTTTTTCTCCATTGTTTCGGGGTGTCGGAACTACCCGAAAAATCAGCCAAGGAGCAGGAAAAATCGAACAACCGAAGTGCCCTTTCAAAATTCGTCCGCTGCCCCCTGATTTTTTCACCGTTTAATTCCGCTTTTTCAAAAGCTATGCTTTTACCTTCCAAAAGCTATCCTTTTGGCGCCTAAAAGCTATGCTTTTGCAGCCCGAAAGCATAGCTTTTGAAAGCGGGTTTCTAACCCGTTGGTTTTCAACAGGTTAAAGAAGCGACCTTACCCCGCTCCCCTCATTCCCGAGCTTTGCTCGCCTACCCGTAGCCTTTCCAAAGAAGCCCCCTCCTAACCTCCCCCTCAAGGGGAGGAATATGCCTCTTCGCAGCCCTCTCCTCAAGAGTGGGAGTTTGTTCCTCCCCTTGATGGTGAGGGCAGGAGGGGGCACTAGTATTGTCTGAACTCCTGAACTTCTGAACTTCTGAACTTCTCCCAGGGGCAGGAGGGAGCACAAGTATTGTCTGAACTCCTGAACTCCTGCAACTCCTGAACTCCTAAAAAACTAATGTCTGCAACTCCTGCAACTCCTGAACTCCCTATCGATATACCTTAATATAATATATACGCGCGCGAAGTGTTTCGGCGGGGTTCTTGTTCGCGGGGAATCTCAGTCGTGGCGCTACTGGTGCAGCGGCACAATCTGGAACGACCAGTTGTAGTCCTTGTTGGCCGGCAACCGGTGTTTCTTGTCCACCCATGCGCCCCAGGAGTCGTAGCCGCCAACACCCTGTTGGTGCCAGTCGAGACACACCTCCACGAACGGCTGCGGATGAATATCGTCGGTGTGGGTCTGTCGCGGTTTGATGTTTCGCATCTGGCTGTCGGGGTGGTTGGCCCGTTCTTCCTCGGTGTAGAATTGCCACTGGTAGGGGCGTGCGGTGGTTTCTTCTCCGTCGAAATCTTCAATGCTGTTGCGCAGTGCGTTAAATTCAAAATAGTCGCGGGTCAGCACCACCAGTCCCGTGCCCTTGCTGCTGGTCAGCTTGAGCCAGCGCGCATCGGTGTGGTGCCCGTTTTCCTGCGGTCGGACATAGGGGTAATACAGGTTCTCGGCCGTGGTGCGGTAGAGATCCACGAACGTGCCGTTGTTGCGGTCGATGTAGTTTTCCTCCGGACCGCGTGCCAGATATTCCACTTGGTTCATCTCCTGCGGCAGTCGGAAACGCAGTCCGAGGCGCGGCAGGTCGGGCGTGCCTTCCTTGGCAGCGGCATAGGCCACCGACACATTGAGCAGTCCCGTCTCGTGCAGACCATACGTCACGGTAAATTCATTGCCCGTGGGCAGGGCATATACCACTGTTGCGCTGGTAGAGGCGCCCTCTTTCGCAGTGGTGATGCGCTTCACGCTGAACTGCTTCGAAGCCTCTTTCCACACCTGGCAGCGCTTGGGAGCGCCGTTGCCGTAGTCGTTGTCGGTGGGTGCGCGCCAGAAGTTTGGCTGCAGTCCGAAACCATTGTAGATGTATTCGATGCCGTCCAGCTGGTAGGAAGTAACCTGTCCGCGCTGCTTGTCAATGACGAGTTGTGTGGCGCGGTTGGCAATTTTCAGTTCGTCGGCCGTTTCGCTCACCGTCAGTCGCGTGTCGCCGGCGCCCAGTGTGGCCAACTGATAATTGGCCGGCAGGTGGAACTGCTCTTCGGCAATGATGTGTCCGGCAGGTATGCCCGGCTGGGCCGTGCGCGTCTTCACATAGAAGTGCAGATAGAAATCGGTGGTTCCGTTGTCGGGGAGCGCCACGTCTAACTGGAAGGGCACCTCCGTTTGCGGTTCTGCGCTGAAGGGAATGGTGCGGCGCTTGAGGGTTTGTTTGCCGCTGCGCCAATTGTAGAAATCGATGGTGTAGCTGACTTCCAGATTGTCCATATTGGTGAAGTAGAAACGGTTTTTCAGTTTATACAGTCCCTGCTCCAGATCTACGGCCTCGATGGCAATGTTCTGATACACATGCTTCACTTCCGCCATAGCCGGATGCGGTGTGCGGTCAGGGTTCACAATGCCGTTGCAGAGGAAGTTGCCGTCGCTGGGTGCGCGGTCGCCAAAGTCGCCGCCGTAGCCGAAGAAGGGCTCTGTGTGCTGACCGTTGGCCTTCAGTCGTTGTCCGTCAACGTACAGGCCCTGGTCCACCCAGTCCCAGATGAAGCCGCCCTGCATATTGTTGTTGGCGTAGATGGCATCCCACTGTCCGGCCAGATTGCCTGTGGAGTTGCCCATGGCGTGTGCGTATTCCAGCGGACAATAGGGTCGGTCGGTGCCCTTCATGGAAAGTTCCATCATAGCATCGGCGGTAGGATACATCGGCACAAGCATATCGGTGTTCCATTCCTGCCCAGCCTGTTCATAGCAGACAGGGCGGTTCATGAGTTTTTGCTCCTGCTCTTTCATCCACCGGTAGGCATCGTAGAAATTGCACCCGTTGCCGGCTTCGTTGCCCAGCGACAAGATGGTGACGCAGGGATAGTTCTTCGTGCGGCGGTACATATTCTCAATGCGGTACATATGGGCATCTTTCCAGTCGGGATTATCGGCCAGTGTGCCGCCGGGCTTGCGCTCGTAGCCCATACCGTGGCTTTCAATGTTGGCCTCGTCATAGACGTAGAGTCCATACTCGTCGGCGAGTTCATAGACGCGATGTCCCTGCGGATAGTGGCTCAGGCGAATGGCATTGATGTTGTTCTGCTTCATCAGCTCAAAGTCGCGGCGGATGAGTTCCTCGGTGATGTAGTGGCCAGTGAGTGGATTGTGCTCGTGAATGTTCACTCCTTTGAACTTCACGGGTTGTCCGTTCACCAGCAGCACGGGGTCTGTTCTGTCGGGAGCGTTGGGCGAGGCGAGTTTGGATAGCTCAATGCGGCGGAATCCAATGTGGTAGGGTATCACCTCAACGATTTTCCCCTCTTCCTTGTGTGTGAGCAGCATGGTGTAGAGGTTGGGGTGTTCTGCGGTCCATGTGAGCACCTGTGGCAGTTGGAAGTCGAAGGTGGATGTGAGGTCTTTTCCGGCGGGCACCTCTACTTGCTTTGTGTCGCTTGCCACGGTCTGTCCGGCGGCATTGAGCAGTTCGCAGGTCAGTTCCACCTGCGCAGGCTTTTTGTTGCTGTTGGCCAGCCACGCATGGAGCGTGAAGAGTCCTGTCTGATAAGAGTCGTCGAGGGTGGAAACCACATCAAAGTCTTTTACGCTGGTTGGGGCCTGACACCATATTCGCACATCGCGCTCTATGCCGGAGATGCGCCAGAAATCCTGACACTCGAGGTACGAGCCTGTGGAGTAGCGGTAAATTTTTAGCGTCAGGGTGTTGTCGCCAGTTTTCAGATAGGGATTCAGGCGGAAAGTGGCATTGTTTTTGGAGTCTTCCGAATAGCCTATCTCCTTGCCATTGATGTAAACATACACGCCCGACTTGGCAGCTTCGAGCGTGAGGTAGATGTTCTTGTCCTGCCACGCAGCCGGCACGGAAAATTTCCGGGTATATACGCCTACGGGAATATCCGCCGGCAGTTCGGGCGGGGTGGGGCGAGTGGGGTGGAAATCGTAGCCAATGTTTGTATAGATGGGTGTGCCGAAGCCCTGCACCTCCCAGTTGCCCGGCACCTGTATCGAGCTCCAGGCAATGTTCTTGGGTTGCTCGGCTGTGACATCGCGTGGCAGTTGCCGGTCGTTGTCGGCATAGATAAACTGCCAAGTGCCGTTGAGCAGTTGCGAGAACTGGCTGTTCTCGTAGCGCAGGGTGAGCGCCGATGCGCGGTCGGCATAGGCCATAAAGTCGGTCACGGGGGCTTCTGTGCCGACATGGAGCACTTTCAAGTCACGGTGTTTTTCAGTTGGTGCAGCCTGAATCGGCAGGCTCAGCAGCATCAGCAAAACAAATGAAAAAAGTCGCATGGTAAATATTGTTTTTAAAAGATTACAAAATGAAATTTCCCAAGCAGCGCTTTGGGGCGTGAGGGTTAATGAGCGCGTTTTCTTTGGCCGTGCCACTGGATGCGGATGGGGGTTACTTGCTGTCCGTTTACCCACACATCAATCAGAACGTGTCGGTCGAAATGTCGCTCTCGGTAGTAGGTGTATTTAACGTAAATGGTGCGTTGCTCGTAGGGTTTGAGCGTCAGCTGTTCAGGCATTTTCAGTACACGGTTGTCCGGTCGCCGACGAAATTCCACGGTCATGGGCCGGTTCGTGCTGTTGGCTATTCTGAATCGGTGGGTGTACGATTTACCTACGGGCAACTCGTTGAACGATAGTTTCTTCAGGCTGGCATACAGTCCCTGTCCCAAGTGGTAGGGATTTTCCGCCTCCACCGCGCGGCGAAGCGGTATCACTGCACCCTTCACCACGAGTCGGGCGTAGTATTTTCCGTTGTTCAGTATCAGGATAATCTCCTTGTTGAACCGGCCCTGTCGGTGCTTGGGGTCGAAGGACACCTCCACTGAGGTACTGCCGCCGGCGGGTATGGGCTTGCTGCTAAACTTGGCCACGGTACACCCGCACCACGAGTTGGCCTCGTTGATGAATAGTGTTTCGCGCGAGCGGTTGGTCAAGCGGAAGGTGTGGCGCACCGGTCCGTTCTTTTCCTCGATGGTGCCGAAATCAAAAAATTTCGTGTCGGGCACCAGCTTGGTCATCAGATGCGGCTCAGTGTCTTCAAGGAGTTGCGCCGAGGAATTTGTGACAAAGAGCAAACATCCCAGCGTGAAAAGAATGCACTTGCGTAAGTAATAGTTTTTCAAGGCAGTTTTTTTGTTAAGGTTGGTTAACTAAGGCAAAAGTAGCAATAATTTCTTATAAATCATAAATTTCTTTATAACTTTGCACAGAGCAAATCAGACCAATATGAAAATAGCATTGATCGGTTACGGCAAGATGGGACACATGATTGAAGAAATAGCCCGCAGCCGTGGCCACGAGATAGTTAGCATCATTGACGTTGACAACCAAGCCGACTTTTCTTCCGCGGCCTTTCGCGGTGCAGATGTGGCGATAGAATTCACGGCGCCCACTGCTGCCTACGACAATGTGAAGCGTTGTTTTGAGCAGGGCGTGAAGGTGGTGAGCGGCTCGACAGGCTGGTTTTCCGCCCACGAGGAAGAGATGCACCGCCTCTGCGAGCAGGAAGGGAAAACACTCTTCTGGGCATCAAATTTCAGCGTCGGCGTGGCCATCTTCCAGGCTGTCAATCGCTATCTGGCGCGGCTGATGAACCAATTTCCGCAGTATGGTGTGCGCATGAGCGAGACGCACCACATCCATAAGCTCGACCATCCCAGTGGCACTGCCATCACGCTGGCCGATGAACTGGTCAAAAATATCGACCGGTACGATGCGTGGACCCTCGGCACGCTGACCCAGCCCGACGGCACGCAGGTGATTGAACACACACCCGCCGCCAACGAGGTGGCCATAGACAGTCGACGCGAGGGTGAGGTGCCAGGCATTCACTCCATCAGCTACGACTCTGATGCCGACAGCATCACCATCACCCACGACGCCCATTCGCGCCGCGGATTTGCCCTCGGTGCAGTGCTCGCGGCCGAATACACCGCTCAGCACACGGGACTCCTCTCTACGCGCGACCTCTTCCCATTCTGAAACTGCAAGCTTAGATTAGAAATAAAACATTTAAGGTTCTCATAAACCGCTATGGTAAAAAACAAATATACGACAGAAAAGAAAACTGTAAACAAGAAAGTGCAGTGGGTTAAATTTATCATTGTTCTCGCTCTCTATCTGGCGTTCCTTCTGTGGGTGAAATCGTGGCTCGGACTGATTGTCGTGCCATTCATCTTCGACGCCTATATCACCCGCAAGATCAACTGGCAGTGGTGGAAAGACGAAGTGGGTCCGATACGCTGGATCTGGTCGTGGATTGACGCGCTGGTATTCGCGCTCGTGGCCGTCTATTTCATTAACCTGTTTGTGTTCCAGAACTATGTGATACCCTCCTCGTCGCTCGAGAAGAGTCTGCTCACAGGCGACTACCTCTTCGTATCGAAGATGAGCTATGGCCCCCGTGTGCCACAGACACCGCTCACCATGCCGCTCACACAGCATACACTGCCCATCTTCAACTGCAAATCTTATATTGAATGGCCGCAGTGGGACTACAAGCGTGTGAAAGGTCTCGGAAAGATACAGCAAAACGATATCGTGGTGTTCAATTATCCCGCAGGCGACACCATTATGAACGACCTCCGTTATCAGGCATTCGACTATTACCGGCAGGCAAAAGAATTCGGTCTGGCGCTCGAGGCGCAGCAAAACGCAGCAGCCGTCAATCCCAGTCTGCTCAATCGCCAGCAGCAGTATGACTATCTGCATCATGTCATCGACCTGGGTGCGGCCTATATCAAGGCCAACCCGAACGAATATGGCGATGTGACCTGGCGACCTGTTGATCGCCGCGAGAACTACGTGAAGCGCTGCGTGGGTCTGCCTGGACAGTGGTTGCAGATAAAAGACCGTATTGTCTATATCGACGGCAAACCCAACAAGGAGCCCGACAATGTGCAATATACCTACCGCGTAAAACTGCGCCAGAGCTTGCCCGAGGAACTGATGCACGAATTGGGCATATCCATGGAAGACCTTATTTCGCTCAATCAGACAGGTGTGATGCCCCTCACCAAGAAAGCCCTGAAAGCCTTGAAGGCACGGACCGACATCGTGGAGAGCATCGAACTGAACACCGAGGCCGAAACGTGGGACATCTATCCCCGCACCATGATGCACAACTGGACGCGCGACAACTACGGCCCCATCTGGATTCCAAAGCGCGGAGAGACGCTTCAGCTCTCACTTGACAATATCGCTATCTATGAGCGGCCCATCCGTGTGTATGAGGGTAATGAGCTGGAGGTGAAAAACGGACAGATATACATCAACGGACAACTGGCCAAAGAATATACCTTCAAGATGGATTACTACTGGATGATGGGCGACAATCGCCACAATTCCGCCGACTCGCGCTACTGGGGCTTCGTGCCTGAGGACCACATCGTGGGCAAACCCATCTTCATCTGGTGGTCGAGCGATCCCGATCGTAAGGGCTTTGCAGGCATTCGCTGGAACCGCCTCTTCCGTGTGGTGGATAATATCAAGTAATCCTAAAAAGTTGAGCTAATCGAACCTTAATAATTGTTCTTTCTGTTTCCCGCCATTGGGGGCAGACATGAATAGGTATGAAAAATATAATTCGATTCATCGTCTTTCTCGTTGTGGCGCTGGTAGTGCTGGTGCTGGTGCGAATGTATGTATGCACCGTTGTCACCGTGGGCGACAACCAGCTTGTGCCCGACCTCGTGGTGGGCGACCGCGCATTGCTTTATCGGTTGGCACCGCGCTCGGTTGAACGAGGCAATCTGGTGGCATTCGGCGATAGCACGCTCAGCATCGGGCGGGTGAAAGCCCTGCCTGGCGATACCATCCGCGTGGATACCCTGCAGTATCAGATACCCGACACTTGTTGCTCGCGCTGCGACTGTGAGGGCTGTCAGCTCTTGCTCGTGCAGGTGGGAAAGAAAGAAACGCTCGTCAAGCGCAAACAACTGCGCGGCCGCGTCTATCGGCTTTTTAATCTCAACCTATGGTAGCCCTGCTCTCCTCGGCCTATTTCGCGCCCGTTCAATGGTACCAAAAGGTCAACCGATACGACGAGTGTCGCATTGAACGCTACGACCATTTTCAGAAACAGACTTATCGCAATCGCTGCGTCATTGCCACCACGCAAGGGCTGCAGGCGCTCACGGTTCCAGTGGAGAAGGCAGAAACGCCGAAACAACTGATGCGCGATGTGCGTATCTCCACCCACGGCAAATGGCAGCAAGAGCACTGGAATGCGCTGCTTTCGGCCTATGGCGAAAGCCCGTTCTACGATTATTATATTGACGACCTGCGCCCATTCTTTTTTCAGCAGTGGGACTATCTCTTCGACTTCAACCTCGCCATTGCCGAGACCATGTGCTCGCTTCTCGACATTCAGAGACGCTTGATTCCCACAGACGATTATGTTCCCGACGCCGAACACGATTTCCGGATGGCCATAAATCCCAAGCATCCGCTGCCCGACGACGCGTTCCGGCCGCAGCCCTACTATCAGGTGTATCGTGACAAACATGGTTTCCTGCCCAATCTGAGTATTCTCGACCTGCTTTTCAACATGGGCCCTGAGTCTGTATTTTATCTCTAATCGCCTTGTTGCTGGTCCGTAATTCGATTTTAGAGTGTTAAATTAAGTTAATAACAGTTATTTCTGCTTAAATTTAACCATTTCTGTAGGTTGAGAACAGGGGAATTTAGGCCAGAAGTAAAGTTTTACTTACCTTTGCACCCCGAAACGCCCAAAAAGATAGGGCAAAGCGCTGTTTGAAATTTAACAATCAACACAATATAAACTTAAAAATCAATTAATTATGCCTACTATTTCACAATTAGTACGTAAAGGCAGAAAGGAATTGGTGGACAAGAGTAAATCGCCTGCTCTGGACGCATGTCCTCAGCGTCGTGGCGTTTGCGTTCGCGTGTACACTACAACTCCTAAGAAGCCTAACTCGGCCATGCGTAAGGTGGCCCGTGTTCGTTTGACAAACCAGAAGGAAGTAAACTCCTACATCCCGGGCGAAGGCCACAACCTTCAGGAGCACTCAATCGTGCTTGTTCGCGGTGGTCGTGTGAAAGACCTTCCTGGTGTACGTTACCACATCGTGCGTGGAACCCTCGATACCGCAGGTGTTGCCAACCGCACACAGCGCCGTTCTAAGTACGGAGCAAAACGTCCAAAGGGTAAGAAGTAAAACCGGCGGATGCATGACAGTTCAGAACCGGAGAAGGCAATGGCCTGTCAGTCAAAGTAATTAACAACAAACAAAATTGTTTTGCTGGAGAAATGTTACAAAGGTTGAGTAAATGCCCGAGAGCGGGCGTTGAAGAACAGAAAAGAACAACCCCAAGCAGAATGTAAACAAAACACAACAATGAGAAAAGCAAAACCAAAGAAGCGCTTGATCCTTCCCGATCCAGTGTATGGCGATCAGAAGGTCAGCAAATTCGTGAACCACTTGATGTACAGTGGTAAGAAGACAAAGTCGTATGAAATCTTCTACAACGCTCTTGAGATTGTAAAAGGTAAGACCGAAAAAGAAGAGAAGACTGCTCTCGAAGTATGGAAGCAGGCTCTCGATAATATCACCCCGCTCGTTGAGGTGAAGTCGCGCCGTATCGGTGGTGCTACCTTCCAGGTGCCCACAGAAATCCGTGCCGACCGCAAGGAAAGCATCTCTATGAAAAATATGATTGCTTTCGCTCGCAAGCGCAGTGGTAAGAGCATGGCCGAGAAACTCGCAGCCGAGATTGTTGATGCCTACAACAACCAGGGTGGTGCCTTCAAACGTAAGGAAGATATGCACCGCATGGCCGAGGCTAACCGTGCATTTGCTCACTTCAGATTCTAATAGAAATGACTTTCACGCGAATTGACATCCACCAGCAATATAGTGAATGTCAATTTGTGTGAAAACAATTAGGTAAAAAGAAACTATGGCAACACGAGACCTACATTTAACCCGCAACATCGGCATCATGGCCCACATCGATGCTGGTAAGACCACTACGTCTGAACGTATCCTGTTCTATACCGGTAAGACTCACAAAATCGGTGAGGTGCACGATGGTGCTGCCACCATGGACTGGATGGCTCAGGAGCAAGAGCGTGGTATCACCATCACCTCAGCTGCTACCACCTGTAACTGGAAATGGAACGACAAAAACTTTAAGATCAACCTCATCGACACTCCGGGACACGTTGACTTCACTGCTGAAGTAGAACGCTCGCTCCGCGTGCTCGATGGCGCTGTGGCTACCTACAGTGCTGCCGACGGCGTACAGCCCCAGTCGGAAACTGTATGGCGCCAGGCTGATAAATACAATGTGCCCCGTATCGGCTACGTGAACAAGATGGACCGCTCCGGCGCAGACTTCTTCGAGACTGTGCAGCAGATGAAAGACATCCTCGGCGCAAATCCTGTTCCCGTGCAGATTCCTATCGGTGCTGAAGAAAACTTCAAGGGCTTGGTCGATCTGATCAAGATGAAGGCCATTCTCTGGCACGATGAGACCATGGGTGCTGAATATGAAGAAGAGGAAATCCCTGCCGACCTGCAGGCCGAGGCAGAAGAGTGGCGCGAGAAGATGCTCGAAGCCGCTGCCAACTTCGATGACGACCTCATGGAGAAATTCCTTGAGGGCGCAGACATTCCTCAAGAACAAATCATCGCAGCTATCCGTAAGGGTACCGTAGCAATGGAAATCACTCCTATGCTCCTCGGTTCTTCTTACAAGAACAAGGGTGTGCAGCCCCTGCTCGATGCCGTTTGCGCATTCCTGCCCTCTCCTCTTGACACCGAAGCTGTCGTAGGTACCAACCCCGACACCGACGAAGAGGAAACCCGTCAGCCCAGCGAAGATGCTCCCACAGCAGCCCTCGCATTTAAGATTGCTACCGACCCCTACATGGGCCGTTTGGTATTCTTCCGCGTTTACTCAGGTAAGGTGCAGGCCGGTTCGTATGTTTACAACCCCCGCACTGGCAAGAAAGAGCGTATCAGCCGTCTGTTCCAGATGAACTCCAACAAGGAAATTCCTATGGATTCAATCGACGCAGGCGATATCGGTGCAGGCGTAGGCTTCAAAGACATTCACACCGGTGATACCCTTTGCGACGAGAACGCACCCATCACCCTCGAGTCGATGACCTTCCCCGACACCGTGATCTCTATCGCCGTTGAGCCAAAGAGTCAGGCCGACATTGCCAAGCTCGACAACGGTCTTGCAAAATTGGCTGAGGAAGACCCCACCTTCACCGTTCGCACCGACGAACAGAGCGGTCAGACCATTATCTCTGGTATGGGTGAGCTCCACTTGGACATCATCATCGACCGTCTGAAGCGCGAATTCAAGGTAGAATGTAACCAGGGTAAGCCTCAGGTGAACTACAAAGAAGCCATCACCAAGGAAGTTAACCTGCGCGAAGTATATAAGAAGCAGAGTGGTGGTCGCGGTAAGTTTGCCGACATCATCGTCAACATCGGTCCGAAGGACGAAGACTACACCGAGGGCGATCTGCAGTTCATCAATGAGGTGAAAGGCGGTAACGTGCCCAAGGAATTCATCCCTGCCGTACAGAAAGGTTTCCAAGACTGCCTGAAGAACGGTGTGCTCGGTGGCTATCCCATGACCGGTTTGAAAGTAACCCTGCTCGATGGTAGCTTCCACCCCGTTGACTCCGACCAGCTCTCGTTCGAACTCGCTGCCCACAACGCCTTCAAGAACGCCTGCCCCAAGGCTGGCCCCGTACTCATGGAGCCCATCATGAAGGTTGAAGTGGTAACTCCCGAGGAGAACATGGGTGATGTAATCGGCGACTTGAACAAGCGTCGCGGTATGGTACAAGGCATGGACGAAGCCCGCAGCGGTGCACGCATCGTGAAAGCAATGGTGCCCCTGTCAGAGATGTTCGGCTACGTAACAGCCCTGCGTACCATCACTTCGGGTCGTGCAACCTCGTCAATGGAATACGACCATCACGCTCCTCTCTCCTCTAACATCGCTCGCGAAGTGCTCGAGGAAGTGAAAGGCCGCGTAGATCTGGTATAACCAACCTGCAAAAATCTAAAAAGCTTGCCGCTGAGCGAATGACTCTTTAGCGGCAAGCCAATTAGAAAACAATAAATCAATAAACAGTAAAAATTAAAAAATCATGAGTCAGAAAATTCGAATCAAGCTGAAAAGCTACGACCACCAGCTGGTTGACAAATCGGCTGAGAAGATTGTGAAGGCAGTGAAGGCCACTGGCGCCATCGTAAGCGGTCCAATCCCCCTGCCCACCCACAAACGTATCATCACCGTGAACCGTTCTACCTTCGTAAACAAGAAGGCTCGCGAACAGTTCCAGATCTCGGACTACAAGCGTCTGATTGACATCTATTCTTCCACCACGAAGACCGTAGATGCCCTGATGAAGCTCGAACTCCCCAGCGGTGTGGAAGTAGAAATCAAAGTATAGTAACGCCTTTGCGTTGCAGAAATGCGCCTCGACGATTCTCTCGCCGAGGCGCTTTTTTTTTATTCATTAAGGAACATCACTGCAAAAAACACAAAAAAAACTCCCACCGAAGCGGGAGTATAGGTTTTACCCTTCGGCCGCCATGACGGCCTTATTGTGATAAGATGTAGAATATCTTATGGTGCAAAAATAAAACCTTTTTTTGAAGCACCCAAATTTTTTCATACTTTTGGAGGAGAATATCTTATAATTATGGAAAAAATATTAGGAATTGATACTGGTTCCAATAGTTTTGGATGGGCTATTGTTGAGCGTGATGAGCATGGTTGCCGTTTATTAGAACATGGCACCAACATTTTCGAAGAAGGGGTTAAAATTGAGAAAGGAAACGAAAACTCTCGTGCAGCCGAACGCACGGAGTATCGACATTCTCGTCGTCATTATTGGCGCAGAAAAGTGAGAAAAATCAGTTTGCTCTCAATCCTATCCGATAATCATCTCTGTCCTCCGGTGAGTAAAGGTGAGTTACGCCAATGGCGCTTGAAGAAAGTTTACCCCATGCGTGAGGACTTTCTTGCATGGCAGCGCACCGACGATGACAAGAACATAAACCCTTATCGTTTTCGTCATATCTGCTTAACCCAGAAGTTAGACCTGAACGATTTGACTCAGCGATATATTCTTGGACGCGCCTTATACCATTTGAACCAGCGTCGTGGTTTCCTAAGCAATAGAAAAGAAGGTACCAAAGAAAGTGATGGCAAGGTAATCAGTGGAATTGGTGAACTTGATAAAGAAATTGAAAAAAATAATTGTACCTATCTGGGTGAGTATTTCTTCCATCTCTATGAGCGTGGAGAAAAGATTCGTAATCACTATACATCGCGC
Organism: uncultured Prevotella sp.; assembly: GCA_905234815.1. GTDB lineage: Bacteria > Bacteroidota > Bacteroidia > Bacteroidales > Bacteroidaceae > Prevotella. The sequence continues at coordinate 34,254 of CAJOIX010000014.1, forward strand.
AATTCTCATTATCTGAAAGAGTTTAATGCCATTTGTGCAAAGCAGGAATTAGATGCTGAATTGGTTGATAAACTTCATCGAGCCATCTTCTATCAGCGGCCTTTGAAATCGCAGAAACATTTAGTTGGCCCTTGTAAGTTTGAGCCTGGGAAAACTCGCTGTCCTGTTTCTCATCCTTTGTTTGAGGATTTCCGTATGTATCAACTAATCAATAACATCAAGATACAAACGCCATCCGATACAGAACTACGTCCACTTTCTAATGAAGAGCGCTCATCCATTATTCCTCTTTTCAAGCGTGCGTCGAATTTTGAGTTTAAAGCAATAGCCAAGAAACTCTCTGGGGGCAAGAACAAAGGCTTTGGTTTTTATCAAGACGCAGAGGATCATCCCTACAAGTTTAACTATCCGATGGATACACCGGTGAGTCATAGTCCTGTCAACAAACAGTTGGAAGATATCTTTGGTGAAGACTGGCTCACTGCTGTCTGTGAAGTTTATACGCTTGCAGGAAGAAAGTCGCGCACAGAGGTGATGAACGATATCTGGCATGTATTGTTTTCTTTCGATGATGAGGAGAAACTAAAAGTATTCGCTAAGAATCGTTTGCAGCTCGACGATGATGCAGCAGAGAGATTTAGCAAAATAAAAATGCCAACAGATTATGCCGCCTTAAGTCTGAATGCCATCAAGAAAATTCTTTTCTTTATGAAGGAATACGGTTTACGCTACGATCAAGCCGTGCTCCTGGGTAATCTTTCTGCTATCTTGCCAAAATACGTTTGGAATTTGAAAGAGACTCGTGAAGTCGCCATCGAACGTGTGATAGATGAGCTTAACAAGTATAATCCCTCCATAGATGCTCGTTCTCAAGATGTATATCTGAAAGATTACTTGAAGGCGCAGTATGGTTTAGATGACAAGGCGGTAAACAAACTCTGGCATCATTCCGATTTAGAAACCTATCCTCGTGCTCGCGCCAATGAGGATGGCATTCTTCAGTTAGGCTCTCCGCGTGTGGATGCCATTAAGAACCCCATGGCCATGCGGTCGCTCTTCCGTATCAAGAAGGTGGTGAATCTACTTTTAAAGGAAGGGAAGATAGATGCAGATACAAAGATCCACATTGAGTTTGGGCGCGATCTCAACGATGCAAACCGCCGCAAAGCTATTCAAGCATGGCAACGCGAAAATGAAAAAGAAAATGCGGAAGCCAAACAACGTATAAAAGAACACTTCAAAAAGAGGGGAATAGAGAATTATCAAGTGAGCGACGATGAAATTCTCAAGTATCGCCTGTGGACCGAGCAAAACCGTAAAAATATCTATGGAGAAGGAGAGGAAATAGGAATCGCCGAATTTTTAGGTAAAGATCCAAAATACGATATTGAACATACCATCCCTCGTAGCCGCGGCGGTGACACCACAATGGCAAACCTTACACTGTGCAACAGCCGCTACAATCGTGATGTGAAGAAAACCAAACTTCCTTCTGAACTGCCTGACCATGAGGTGATACTTCAGCGCATAGAACATTGGAAAAAGAAATACGAAGATTTTGAAGCCCAGTATCGGAAAAACAAACGTGGCTCCGAGGCGACAAAGGAGTTGAAAGACAGTTGCATACAGCGTAAGCATTTAGCTAAAATCAAGTATGAATACTGGAAAGGTAAATACGAGCGTTTCACCATGACAGAGGTGCCCGAAGGTTTCGCACGCCGTCAGGGACACGACAATTCTATCGTGGCGCGCTATGCTCGTATGTATTTGAAATCTCTCTTCAAGCAGGTCTATATAGTAAAAGGAATTGCCACAGCCGACTTCCGTAAAATATGGGGCATCCAATCCGAATATGAGAAGAAGTCGCGCGAGAATCATGTTCATCATTGCATTGATGCCATCACCATTGCTTGTATAGGTAAAACGGAGTACGACAGGCTGGCAGCCTACTATCACAGCGAAGAAGAGCATAAGTGGTATGGAGTAAAAGCGATGTACTTCCCCAAGCCTTGGCTGACTTTTACTGAAGATATGCTCCATCTGGAAGATGAACTCATCATAGCCCACCACAAGAAAGACAATCTCCCCAAACAGACCCGCAAGAAAATTCGTAATAAGGACGGGAAAATTCTGCGTGATAAAAATAAAAATCCCATTTATCAAGCAGGTGATACTGCTCGCGGTGCTCTGCATGAGCAAACATATTATGGTGCCATTGAACGTGATGGAGAAATTCGTTATGTGGTAAGGAAATCATTAGATTCTTTGAACGAGAAACAGTGTGAAAGCATCGTTGACGAAGAAGTTAAGCGCATTGTCTTAGATGCAATTCTTAAAAATGGAAGTTTAGCAAAGGCACTTGAGGAAGGAATATGGATGAACGAAGAGAAACATATTCCAATCAAGAAAGTTCGTATTTTCACACGCTTAACCCGCCCATTGTCGTTTGATAAGAAAAAGCCACGCGATAAATCTGTCCACGAATACAAGCGGAACTATTATGTCTCAACGGACCGCAATTATCTCATGGCAATCTATCGTGCAAAGAATGAGAAGGGTAAGAAAAAAAGTGATTTTGAGTTAGTTAGTGCTCTAAGGGCAGCCGAATTTTATCGAAAGAGTAGCGATAAAATTATGGTTGACAACCAATTGGTTCCACTCGAAAAGAATGGTCTGCCTCTATTGTATAAACTGAAAGTGGGAACAATGGTGCTCCTTTATGAAAGCTCGCCAAAAGAAGTATGGGATTTGACAAAACAGAACTTGCAAAAGCGGTTATACAAAATAACAGGAATGTCATCAATCAAGCCAAAGAATATTGTATATGGTACTTTAGAGATGATTCACCATCAAGATGCACGGATGAGTAAAGAAGTGAAATTGACAAAGGG
>CAJOIX010000015.1 GCA_905234815.1 uncultured Prevotella sp.
AGTTCGGGATACTTTTCTGTTTTCAAAGGAAATAACTTCCGTATGTCTGTATTGCTCTTGACTTTATCGAATGCGAAACCGTCAACAACATAGTTGTGATAATCTTTTTTCCCAATGACCTTTCCCTCACGGATTGTAAAGATTTGTTCGTGTTCATAGTTTCGTTCAAACCCCATGTGCTGATAGTAAATCATTTTCCCCGTAGCCACACGAATGTCGTCCGTCAGCCAACTGGCCACAATACGCTCTCCTTCGACAAAATTCTTGAAAACACGAAGCAATGTGTCGTTTGGAATGCGCTCACCTGTAATTTTGCGACTATTTATATCATAGTGTTCACATCGTATACTGTCGAGGTAGAATACGTCCTCCTCAATGCTCCAATATGAGGTGAAGCCATCCCAGTTGGCTGTAGTAATATGGCGTTCTGCAGGTAGCACAGCCTTCAAGTGATGGTACAACAAAGAATCTCTGCATACAGGCCTGTCCAACAACGCCCAACGAGTACCATTAATATAAATAACATCACTGTCTTGACCAGTCGCATAAGCAACAGTCGTTAATAACAGAAATTGAATACATATTAAGATCTTTTTCATAACGCTAAATTCCGACTTATCTGTTTGTCTTTTCGAAATCTATTCCTTACTCTGCTCGAAGAGCCAGTCCCTGACGGCGGCAATCTTGTAGCCGTAGTCAAACGAGGCCATGTGCTCCATGGCTCGGCCCGTTTCCGGGAGTACGCTGCCTGTTTCCCACTTGATGAAGTTTCTCTTATTATGTATATAAATCAGATATCACTTCTTGTTGTTGCGCCTTTTCGCTTTGATGTCATAGATGGCGCTGAGAATAGATACTTTTTAATACTAACAATTTACAAAGCTCTATTCAGCACTTCACTGACATCGGCTGCTTTTTTTAGGGATTGCCACCGACTAAGCAGCTCACAGACAACGAGTCCATCAGAATTCGTAAGTCTGTGAATATAATTCCCATCGTCAGTGCGTGACATCCGGCACGTCAGGGTGTCATCAAGATAAGTTTCGTGCAACCAGTGGACGGTAAGTGAAGATAATATTTGTGATGACAGCACATAATCAGGCATCGTTAACATGGCTATGCTGATATAACTACGGTTGTTGACGTGGAAATTGAAATCAAGGTCCAGACGAGTAGCACGATGCTCCATCTGCATATCGAATGTCTGTACTTTAGGAATCCTTGTTTTCTTGTGGCTGGCAGTCATCAACTGAGGAACCACCGTTATTGCTTTGGCAAGGAAGTCTGTCGGTTCCAGTCGTTTAGTGTCGAGGTTGAGAATGTTCCACTGGCTTGTGCCGGAGGCTATCAGTTGCTCGTTATCCTTACGAAGGATGCGGAAATCGCAATAAATGCGAAGTGATGTCAGTTCGCTAATCCAGATTTCTACCGTAAAATCCTCTGACCAGTAAGTAACGGTAGGTTGAACATCAATCTGTACCTCTGTGATTACCCACATTCGATGCTGTTTCACAATGTCGAACGCAGCAAAGTTGTGGATGGTCATTAGTCGTGCAAAACAATCTTGGAAATACATCAGCATGGCGTTTGGCGTAAGTCGGTATAATGGTGTAATGTCTGATGCCGTTGCCGTATAAGTGTGTCTGTATTTTCCGTTTGTAATCATTATTTGTTTTATCGGAGCTATTAGCCAGCAGTCATGGCTAGCATATGTTAATCGTCATAAAGAATGGAGAGGATAGTTTTCAAATTTCGTCTTCCAAGTCGCTCGCGGAGTCTTCGCGTTCTGCTTTTGTCGTTGTAAGACTGCCGTCACGCGTAAGAACCACATCGAAAGGAATGTATTCGTCGCTCAACTGATCTGGCGATCCAACGCTTGCGGCAAAATAGATTTTATCTCCTTCAACGCGATTATAAACTACGCCAAGCAACACGCTTTTTTGTAGAGTTTTAGGCGAGATATGCTGTGCAAAGTATTCTTTGGTAAACTCTTTGGCAAAAAAAACAGTGTTGTCTGCTCCCATCACTTTTACCAAAATGCGATTGTCAAAATAAGATTGTGTCCCCTCTTTCACAGTTGGAAGTGACTTGTCGGCTTTTCGCTGAACCGTTACTTGATAGGATTTCCCTTGCCACTGAAGGGGAAATGTTTGCTCATAATCGCCGATGCTTTGTGTTGGCTTTGGCTTTTCTTCAGCAGGTTTTTCTGCGAGAATCACGTTGCTTTGTTTCGCTTTCTGGCATGATGCCAAGCATAAAAGGCAAGACGAAAGCAGTATAATGTAAGAAGTGCGTAGCTTCCTTTTGCACTCCCGACTGGAGAAGATGTTCGAGGTCAATGTATATTTTGTAAAGGTTGCCATAAATTATTTTTTTATATCCCTCCCCTACTTTGTGGGAAGTTATTGAGTACATTTTATTGTTGAGGAACCAGGTATTTATCCCCCGTCTCTTTCACTAACTTTCTTGCAAATTCTTCTGGATAACCCGTACGGCGTACTCGACCAGGTTGCAGTACACCATTCTTCTCGTCGCGCACAGCCATATCGTTGAATTTGATGATGAGTTTTACGGCCAGAGCACGCCATGCATCCATCATTTGCGCAGCCTGCTGATTGCTGTAGCGTTCCAGATATCTGACACCTTCGGCTGCATCTTGCTGATAAATTTGCAGAGCTTCTGCCTCAATGTTTGCTTGATTGGCGAAATAGGAAGCCTCTAAACTGTCGCGTGTGGCTTCTAAGGTCGGGAACAACTGGCTGTAACGTGGATAAACCATGTTACTCACCCAGTTACATACCCAGAAAGCATTGCGATCAGAAAAATGAGTAATGTCAGCACCCGGTGTATTGAAACATTCTGGTTGCAAAGTGTTGCCGCAATAGATGGGAACATAAGCAATCATATTTCCATCGTCGTTACCAAACCAAAGAACGCCTCCAATTTCGCGGGGGAGCCATGAACGCAATTGTGCCACATAGCTGAAGGCTGACTGTTGTGTGCTGGTTGGTCGCTCGTTGAAGTATTGTTTGCCATCAACCGTGAAGTAAAGTGGTGTAGGACGATAAGGCATCTGCCAGATTCCGCTACCGACATTTGTTGTATCTATGGCCAACGGGGTGTTCTCATAATGGTCGCGCATGGCCATTTGCACATCGTGCACACTGAGTTTCTTTTCGGGAATCACCCACAGTGGCATATCTTCTGCATCGGGATCAATACCGAGAGCCCAGGGCAAATAGCGATCCATGCCTTTTGCAAAGCGATTGAAGAATGCCCATACGCGGGCATCGCAGATACGCCGACCGCTGAAATCGGGTTTCGCATAAGTGTCTTTCCAGGAAAATTCGTTGTCCTTTCCGGTGAACCAGCCTTTTTCACGCGCAAACTTTATAACATCTTTAGAGTACATGACATTCTTCTTGTCTTTCATGTCGAAGCGTCCGATGCGACTTTGATTAGCGTGTCCACTGATAGCATTGTCGGGAATGCGCACAGCCACCCATACAGTTCCCTTGGAACCTGCACCCTTACCTTGCATTTCTAAAATCCAGGCCTCGTTGGGATCGCATACGCTGAACGATTCACCTCCTGAGCAATAGCCGTAAGTATTGGTTAGTTTAGCCATTAACAAAATAGCTTCACGGGCAGTTTTTGCTCGTTGCAGTGTGATGTAGATGAGTGAACCATAGTCAAGAATCCCAGTAGAGTCAACCATCTCAGGACGTCCGCCATAAGTTGTCTCACCTATGCACAGCTGGTATTCATTGATGTTCCCAATTACATTATATGTTTCTGCGGCTTCTGGTATTTCGCCATGATAGACACCATCGTCCCAGTCAAACACTTGGCGCATAACGCCAGGTGCGTGTTTTCCTGCCGGATAATGACATAGGTTGATAAACATACCATAGTCGTCAGCATTGTATGTCGTGATGATAGAGCCATCCGTTGAAGCCTGTTTGCCAACGATGAAATTTGTGCAGGCCGTGCTTGGTAATACTGAACTGAGGCAGAAAAGAGTGCCGAGAAGCAGAGCAAGATGTAAGTTGGTAGATTTCATATTGGTAGTGTTTGTTGAGGTTGTTATTTTGTCGATTTCCGAATTACAGGAACTCTTTCTTTCTTAAATTGAACGGGTTCCTGTTTTATGCGTGTGGGTTGTGCCAGTTCCAATGGTTCTTTATGAGGCGCATCTGTTTGTGGATGCCCAATTTGTGTTCGGTGTGGTGTAAGTGTGTCTAACTTCGCATCAAGAGGCGTGTCTTCTACTTTTGGCGCTTCATGGTGGATGCGAACAAGTTGAATGTTAGAGATGATGATACCATGTAAAGATTGGCCGGATGAGTTTTTATCCTCATGGTTCATCAAGAAATAACCGCGCACTTGTTTAATTCCTTTTCGTCGGAAGTCGTGCACGGGCAGCCGGAATTTATTGTTCGACTGCATCTGTGTTTGCATAACACCTGTTGAATCGTTGTTAAATACTACATTGAGCACAGCGCATGCTCCTTTGTTCAATTCGCGGGGAACGTAGTCTGAATTGAATTGCAGTGTCAGTTGATCGCCGTCATGGAAAGATGTGTCAACAGGTATTTCGAATGAGAATTTATTGAAAGGTTTCTTGTCCAGCAACATCACCATACGTTGATTACTCCATACGTTGGCAGTGTCGCCTGAGAGCGATAAAATGTCATCGGGCGATTGTTGTGTACTGCCTCCCATGGCAATCAAATCTTGATCGTAACGCTTTTCTAAGTGTTGATAAATCTCATGCAGTTGTTTGGTGTAGCGGGAATAGTACTGCAGAGCACGGTCAAACTCTGCTTTCGTTACACCATGCTTGTCGAGCACGGCTTGTAGATAAACGCTTCGAGCCATATCTTGATTTAAACCTCCTGATGGTATATTCTCTGCAAAGTGATAATCATAGAGAATATCTTCCATCTTCTTGGGTTTAATCACATCGCTTGGCATTGATGGTTTGCAAGCCGCAAGCAGGAAGATGCAAGCGCTCAGAAGCAGAATCCGATTGTTCATATTGTGCAAGTTCATAGTTGTCCGCCCAGTTCTTTTCTGCAGAAAATGAGGAGTAAAAAGAATGCCATGCTGATGCAGGCATCGGCAAAATTGAATATGGGCGAAAAGAACGTATAATCATTTCCGCCAACGATTGGCATCCAATCGGGCCAAGTGAACGAGAAGAGCGGGAAGTAGAACATATCTACAACCTTTCCCATCATGCAGGGGGCATAGCCACTTCCGAATGATACCCATTCCGATACATGATGAATGGTGGACTCGTCAAACATTAACCCATAGAAAAGCGAGTCAAATATATTTCCTGCTGCTCCCGCCACCACCATGGCCAATAGCAGAACGTAGATGCGGCGTGCACCTCTGCGCAGAAGATGCCAGATATAGATGCTCAAAGCTCCAACGGCTATCAGACGCAAAGATGTGAGCAAGAGTTTATTGAGAAAAGTCATGCCATAGGCCATGCCGTTGTTTTCAACAAAATGGATATAACACCAAGGCGTGATTTCAATGTATTCGCCAAGATGCATGTGGGTTTTCACCCAAATTTTAATCACTTGATCAACAACAAGCAGGCACGTGATAAGCAATATCGATAGTTTTCCTGTCGATAAATTCCTAAGGATTGGGCACATTTTCGGGTTACTTTCTCGCATTTTTCGACTCAACGCTCAGAGTAGCATTGGGCACGCGGAGGAGGCGTTCTTTAGGTATAAGCTCTCCGGTGATGCGATCAATGCCATAGGTTTTGTTCTCGATGCGCACCAGTGCTCCTTCGAGCGAGTTGACATACTTCTGCTGGCGATAAGCAAACTCCATGAGGTCTTCTTTGGTTTGAGCGGCACTACCCTCTTCCAATGCGTCATAATTGTGGTTCAGCTCATCGTCGCCAATGTTGTTTTCGTTGCTCAATTGGTCGAGCACGTTGTTTAAACTTAAGCGTGCTTCAGCCAATTTCTCGTTGACTAGCAAGCGGAACTCTTCAAGTTCTGCATCGCTGTAGCGTTTTTTTGTAGCCATAAGATTTATTGTTTAGCAATTATTATGTTAAGTTTCAAACCGTCTATGTCAATTTCCATGCCATTGTTTTCTGATGTTACAATCTTATCGGCGAGTACCTGTTCTTTCAAGTAGTTGCCAAAGATTTCCAGTGCTTCTTTCACTTCAGTATTGGGTGACATGGTCAGTGTGATGTGATCGGTAATTTCCAGTCCACTCTCTTTACGCAAATTCTGCACACGGTTGATGATTTCGCGAATCAAGCCTTCTTGTTTCAATTCGTTGTTCAGTTCAACTTCCAGTGCTACCGTGAGGTTCCCTTCGTTGGCCACAAGCCATCCGGGAATATCTTGGCTTACCACTTCTACATCTGCGAGTGAAATCTCAAAGCCTTCCACATTGAGTGTTTCGTTGCGTTCCAGTTCGGCTATCTGCTGTTGGTCGAGTGCGTCAACAAGTGCAGCGACAGTCTTCATATCTTTGCCGAATTTCTTGCCCATCACTCGGAAGTTGCATTTAACCTTCTTGACCAGCACATCGCTGCCTTCAACAAACTGAAGTTCTTTTACATTAACTTCACTCAATATCAGTTCTTGAACAGCCTGGATATATTCCTTTTGTTTCTTAGAGCTTGCTGGAATCATAATGGCCTGTAGTGGTTGACGCACTTTGATGTTCACCTTGCGGCGCAAGGCCAGCACCATCGAGGTAATTTTCTGTGCGATGGCCATTTGCTCTTCGAGGTTGGAATCTATCAGCGCTTCGTTAGGCACGGGGAAGAAGTCAAGGTGTACGCTGTCGTGCTGACCGCCGAGATTCTGATAGAGCTCATCTGCATAGAACGGAGCAAACGGAGCGAGCAGTAGACTCACCTTTTGCAAGCACTCAAAGAGCGTTTGATAAGCCGAAAGTTTGTCTTGACTCATTTCCTTTCCCCAGAATCGTTTACGGTTCAGACGAACGTACCAGTTACTCAAGTCGTCGTTGACGAATGTTTCGATTAAACGACCGGCACGTGTCGGGTCGTAAGTATCCATCTCGTGCTGTACGCCTTTGATCAGCGTGTGGAGCGACGAGATAATCCAACGGTCGATTTCCGGACGCTGCTTATAGTCGATGAGTGGCTCTTCGCCTGTGAATCCATCTACATTGGCGTAGAGTGCGAAGAAGGAATAAGTGTTGTACAGGGTGCCAAAGAACTTGCGTCGTACTTCGTCAACGCCTTCGGGATCAAATTTCAGATTGTCCCACGGTTCAGAGTTGGTCATCATGTAGAAACGAACAGGATCAGCACCGAAGCGGTCCATCATTTCGAATGGGTTGGTCACATTGCCCACATGTTTCGACATCTTGTTGCCTTTAGCATCTAACACAAGGCCAGTAGAAATCACATTTTTGAATGCTACGCTATCGAACACCATTGTGGCAATGGCATGGAGCGTGAAGAACCAACCGCGGGTCTGGTCCACACCTTCGTTGATGAAGTCAGCGGGGAATGCCAGTCGCTGGTCAATAAGTTCGCGATTCTCAAATGGATAGTGTATCTGTGCGTATGGCATGGAGCCTGAGTCGAACCAAACGTCAATCAGGTCTGTTTCGCGCTTTAAGGGTTTGCCAGTAGCGCTGACGAGCACAATGCGGTCAACATACGGGCGGTGCAAGTCTATGCGGTCGTAGTTTTCTTGCGAGTAGTCGCCTGGCACGAAGCCTGCATCTTTGAGCGGATTGCTTTGCATCACGCCTACTTTTACGGATTTCTCTATTTCTTGGTAAAGTTCTTCAATAGAGCCGATGCAGATTTCCTCTCCGTCTTCGTTGCGCCAGATGGGCAGCGGTGTGCCCCAGAAGCGTGAGCGCGAGAGATTCCAGTCGTTCAGGTTCTCGAGCCAATTGCCAAAGCGACCGGAACCAGTGGATTCGGGTTGCCAGTTGATGGTTTTGTTGAGTTCCACCATACGCTCTTTGGCAGCCGTTGAGCGGATGAACCAAGAGTCAAGCGGATAGTAGAGCACAGGCTTATCTGTGCGCCAGCAGTGAGGATAGTTGTGTACGTGTTTCTCAATCTTGAGCACAATACCAGCCTGCTTCATCTCCATGCAGATGCGGATATTCAAGTCTTCGGCCTTCTGCGCAGCCTTTTCGTCGTATCCATTCACGTTAAACTCTGGAGCGTAGGCATTTTTCACATATTCGCCGGCATGGAGAGAGTATCCTTCGGTATTGACGCAAACTTTTAAGAACTGCTCATCGAGATCAGCCAGTGTGTAGTATTTTCCTTCCAAATCAACCATTGGGCGGGTTTCGGCTTTCTTGTTGATGAGGAAAAGTGATGGGATTTCAGCATCTTTGGCCACTTTCGCGTCGTCGGCACCAAAGGTGGGTGCAATGTGTACGATGCCGGTACCATCATCGGTGGTCACATAGTCGCCGGGGATTACGCGGAACGCCTGTTCTGCCATTTCTACAAACTGGTCCTTGCCGTTCTCGGCGGTAAAGATGTTTTCCTTGTGATTCTGTGCGAATGTCTTGACAAACGCCGGAGCGTTCTGGTCCAGCTTGGCACAGGGCTTCACCCAAGGCATGAGCTGCTCGTAGTGAATGCCAACGAGGTCGGTGCCTTTGTATTTTCCAACGATTTTAATTTCGTCATCCTCTTTGAAGTAATGACCTACAAGCGCTTCTGCCATCACAACGGTGATGGGTTCTTCGGTATATGGGTTCTTGGCCTCAACTGCCACATAGTCGATTTTCGGTCCAACGCAGAGTGCCGTGTTAGACGGGAGTGTCCACGGCGTAGTGGTCCAAGCGGCAAAATAAGCAGTGCCATGATTGGTCCATTCTGCCTTCGGCTCAAGAATTTTGAACAGAGCCGTGCAGGTTGTGTCTTTTACATCGCGATAGCAGCCGGGTTGGTTCAGCTCGTGCGACGAAAGACCCGTGCCCGCTGCAGGCGAATAGGGCTGGATGGTGTAGCCCTTATAGAGTAATCCCTTTTGGTAGAGCTGCTGCAGTAGCCACCAAAGGGTTTCAATGTATTTGTTGTCGTAAGTGATATAGGGATGATCCAAATCCACAAAATAGCCCATCTGCTCGGTGAGCGTGCGCCACTCTGCAGTGAATTTCATCACATTTTCTCGGCATTTCTTATTGTATTCCTCTGTTGAGATGTATTTCTCCGAAGCGGGGTTGTCAATATCAGCCTTGGTGATTCCAAGTTCTTTCTCTACGCCCAGTTCAACCGGCAGGCCATGGGTGTCCCAGCCTGCTTTGCGGTGCACTTGCAAGCCCTGCATGGTCTTGTAGCGATTGAATGTATCTTTAATACTGCGAGCCAGCACATGGTGAATACCAGGATGACCATTGGCCGAGGGAGGACCCTCGAAAAAGACAAACTGCTTGGCGCCTTCGCGCTCATCGATTGAACGGTGAAAAATATCTTTTTCTTCCCATCGTTTCAACTGGTCAGCACCAGTCTGGGTAAGATTCAAACCTTGCGGCTGAGGAAATTTCTTCATATCTGATTATATACCTTATTAATTTAATGCGCAAAAGTACAAATAAAAATGGAAAACGAAAAACATTGTTTTGCGAAATATATGCGCTCATTTTTCAAAAGCATAGCTTTCGCGTTCCAAAAGCATAGGTTTTGCGGCCTAAAAGCTATGCTTTTGAGCTCTAAAAGCATAGCTTTTGAATCTGATTTGTAAACATTTGATATTCAGTAGGTTATAAAATACAAAGAAAAGTGGCAGTCGGATGCATCCAACTGCCACTTTTTCGGTATTTCATACCCATGCGGCCGAACACCGCAAAAGGTAATACGGATTAACAATTTTTTTGTTTTTACATCATGCCGCCCATGCCCGGGTTGCCCATTGGCATAGCAGGTGTTTCCTCAGGTTTGTCAACAATGAGACATTCGGTAGTGAGGAACATTCCGGCAATCGAAGCTGCGTTCTCCAGTGCTACACGTGCCACCTTGGCAGGGTCAATCACACCGGCCTTGCGCATATCTTCGTATTGTTCTGTGCGAGCATTGTAGCCGAAATCACCCTTGCCCTCAAGCACCTTGTTTACAACCACTGAACCTTCACCGCCAGCGTTGGCAACAATCTGTCGCAGTGGTTCCTCAATGGCGCGAGCAACGATGTTGATACCAGTCTGCTCGTCGGCATTGTCGCCCTTGACAGTCTTCAAAGCATCAAGCGCACGGATGTAGGTGGTTCCACCGCCAGCCACAACGCCTTCTTCGATGGCTGCACGGGTGGCGCAGAGCGCATCGTCAACACGATCTTTCTTTTCTTTCATCTCTACTTCGCTGTTTGCACCTACGTAGAGCACTGCCACGCCTCCGGCAAGTTTAGCCAGACGCTCCTGCAGTTTTTCTTTGTCGTAAGAAGAAGTGGTGTTTTCAATCTCGCGCTTGATTTGTGCTACGCGCTCAGCAATTTGCTCTTTCTGGCCAGCACCGTTTACAATGGTGGTATTGTCCTTTGTTACAACCACCTTGTCGCAGGTACCCAGCATATCGATAGTGGCCTGTTCGAGCGAGAGGCCTTTCTCTTCGCTAATCACAGTACCGCCAGTCAGTACGGCAATGTCTTCGAGCATAGCCTTGCGACGGTCGCCAAATCCAGGGGCTTTCACAGCACAAACCTTGAAGGCACCACGGATACGGTTTACCACCAGAGTTGTCAAAGCTTCGGAATCAACATCCTCTGCAACGATGAGCAGGGGACGTCCGCTCTCAGCGGCAGCCTGCAGAATGGGCAGGAACTCCTTCAGGTTAGAGATCTTCTTATCGTAGAGCAGAATGAGAGGCTTCTCCATATTGCACTCCTGCTTTTCGCCATCGGTCACAAAGTAAACTGAGAGGTAACCGCGGTCGAACTGCATACCTTCTACCACACCGATTGAGGTGTCGCGGCTTTTCGATTCCTCGATGGTGATTACACCATCCTTGGAAACCTTGCGCATGGCATCGGCCAGAAGTTTACCAATCTCAGGGTCGTTATTGGCACTGACGGTAGCCACCTGTTCAATCTTGTCGTAATTGTCGTCAACCTTCTCTGCCACGGTCTCGATGTGTTTCACAACGGCCTTTACAGCTTTGTCAATACCACGTTTCAAATCCATGGGATTGGCGCCGGCAGTAACATTCTTGAGGCCTTCTGTCACAATGGCTTGGGTCAGAATGGTGGCTGTGGTAGTTCCGTCACCAGCATCGTCGCCAGTCTTAGAAGCAACACTCTTCACCAGTTGAGCACCAGTATTCTCAAAATGGTCTTCCAATTCGATTTCCTTGGCAACGGTTACACCGTCCTTCGTAATCTGAGGAGCACCAAATTTCTTTTCGATAACCACGTTGCGGCCTTTAGGGCCAAGTGTAACCTTCACCGCATCGGCCAGCTGGTCAACGCCACGCTTCATAAGGTCGCGGGCGTCTGTATTGAATTTAATCTCTTTTGCCATAATTTTACTGATTTATCTAAGTTGTTTCGGTTTATATTCCTGTTTATTCCTTTACGATGGCGAGCACGTCAGACTGGCGCATCATCAGATATTTAACGCCGTCGAGCTCCAATTCTGTACCGCTATATTTGCCATACAGCACGGTGTCGCCTTCTTTTAGAATCATTTCTTCATCTTTGGTTCCATTGCCGGTAGCCATGATAATGCCACGAAGAGGTTTTTCTTTTGCATTGTCGGGAATGATAATACCGCCAATTTTTTCTTCTGCTGGAGCTGGTTGAACCAGCACACGATCTGCTAATGGTTTAATTTTCATAATTGTTTATTTTTAAAGGTTCGTATTTCCTGCTTGTAGATATGCAAAGAACGTGCCAAACTGCCAATGTGTCAGAATTTCATTAAATTTATTCTTCGCCATAAGGCATTTGGCAGTAATCGCCAGAAGAAGTTCAAGAGTCGGTAACGTGCATCAATCACTGCAACGCGCTGTCGCCGTTTGATAATGCTAAAAATCTGTTGTGCTGTTTTTGTAGCATCCATCAGCATCGGGAAATTACTCCCTTGAATCAGTGGAGTGTCAACAAATCCTGGGCGTATGTCGGTGATGTCGATATTGAGTTTCAGTGAACATGAGAGTTGATCGAGTGCTTGCAAGTATGATTGCTGAAAAGCCTTTGTCGCACTGTACGATGGTGCACGCGATAAGCCTTTCGTTCCCGCAATGGAGGTGATGGCAACAATCTGTCCCCCACCCTGTTCGCGCATATAGTTGAATGCTGTGTCAATCATTTGTGTGAAGCCGAGGCAGTTGGTCGCTACAGTATCGAGTTCAATATCGGTTTGAAGTGCTACGTTTTGTTTGCCCACGCCGGCAGCATGAAAGTAAATGTCAACTCCTTCCATTTCGGCGATGAGATGAAGCAATTCGTCTGTCGCTGCGGGTTTGGTTACATCTATCGTGCGTGCAATCGCTTGGCCGGGGTATTGCTGTGCCAGTTCGTTCAAACATTCCTGTCTTCGAGCTGCAAGCCCTACCTGCCACCCCTGTTGTAAAAACAAAAGCGCCACTTCGCGGCCAATGCCCGAAGAAGCGCCCATGATGATTATTCTTTTCATCTAAAATAAAGTTGACAAAGTTATAATTGCTCACATTCTGTAATCCACAGATTACTCTCGGTGTCACTCGGCATTCGCCAGTCGCCTCGAGGCGATAGACTCACGCTACCCACTTTTGGTCCGTCGGGCAGACAGGAACGCTTAAACTGCTGAGCAAAGAATCGCCGACAGAAGATGGTCAGCCACTGTTTTATTACGTCGTTGGTATATTTCCCTTCAAAAGCTTTTTGCGCAAGCAAATATATTTTGGCGGGACGGAAACCGTAGCGTAGCATATAGAAAAGGAAGAAATCGTGCAACTCGTATGGGCCAACAATGTCTTCGGTTGATTGGGTGATAGTTGCTTTGTCGTCGTTTGACACCAATTCTGGGCTGATGGGTGTATCAACGATATCGAGCAGCAATGAGGAGATAGACTCGTCGGTGTCAGAAAGTTTTTCGCATTGTGCCACATAGCGAACCAAATGTTGCACCAGTGTCTTTGGAATGCCTGCATTCAATCCGTACATCGACATATGGTCGCCATTGTAGGTGGCCCATCCCAGAGCCAACTCGCTCAAATCGCCAGTACCCACAAGCAATGCACCGAGCTGATTGCTCAAGTCCATCAATATCTGAGTGCGTTCACGGGCTTGAGAATTTTCGTAAGTAACATCTTTTACGTTTGGATCATGGCCAATATCGGCGAAATGTTGTTCAACGGCTTTTCGAATGGGGATCTCACGCAGAGTAATACCCAAGGCTTTCATCAGTGCGATTGCGTTATAATAGGTACGATCGGAAGTGCCAAATCCTGGCATGGTAACGCCCACAATCCCTTTGCGTGAAAGACCTAAGCGGTCGAAAGTCTTTACTGCCACAAGCAGTGCCAAAGTGCTGTCTAATCCACCGCTCACACCCACCACTACACTCCTGCAGTTGATGTGGGACAACCGTTTGGCAAGTCCCATGATTTGAATGTTAAAGATTTCTTCACAGGTCTCTTCTCTTTGTGTCGCCGAGGGGATAAACGGGTGGGCTTCAACAAATCGGAATTTCAACAGTTGTTCTACCGAAGGAGAATCCCCAGTAGTGTGGGTCTCTGATGTATAGTTCAGGTGGGCAGTTTCGCCACGTTGCGCATTTACGAACGTGGTATTCTTTCTGCGCTCGGTGCGGAGCATTTCTACATCAATTTCGGCCATTATCAGTTGTGGCGTCATGGAGAAACGTTTGCTCTCTCCCAGCAGATTACCATTTTCGTACGCAAAAGCATTACCGCCATACACCAAATCTTGCGTGCTTTCGCCAAACCCGCTGCCAGCATAGATGTATCCGCAGATGGTTCGTGCACTCTGCTGTGCCAAAAGGCTCTTGAGATAACGTTGCTTGCCGGTGATTTCATTGCTTGCAGAAAGATTAAATACAAGATCTGCTCCAGCCAGGGTCAGGTGATTGCTGGGAGGCACCGGAGCCCATACATCTTCGCAGATTTCCACACCGAAAATTAAACCTTCGGGTGTGCGGAAAAGTTGATGTTCAGCCGTTACCGTAAGCACACTGCCAGCATAATGAATCTCGGTAGGTTTTAGATCCTGTGAAGAGGCGAACCATCGCTTCTCGTAGAACTCATTATAGTTAGGCAAATAGGTCTTGGGAATAATTCCCAGGATATTGCCATGCTGAATGATAATGGCACAGTTGAGCAAGAGATTTCCAACCTCAATGGGCAATCCGATAATGGAGATGATGGGCAGTGTACGGGTACTGTCGAGCAATTGCATCACTGCACGCTCTACCTCACTGAGCAGAATTTGTTGTGTGAATAGGTCTTGGCAGGTATATCCTGTGAGAGAAAGCTCAGGAAAGACTACCACTTCTGCCCCATCAGCATGAGCCTTGACAATGAGGTTTTCTATTTGTTTGCGATTATACTGCACATCTGCTACTTTCAAGCCAGGAATGGCAGCTGCTATGGTTACAAATCCTTGATACATGGAAGTTAGAGTTTCATTTTTTCAATTATTTCAGCTATTTGCTGTTGCGTGGAGATGCGTGTAGGAACCAATGGCAGGCGTAGCACATTCTTTATAAATCCCATTTGCTGCAGGAGGGCCTTCACACCAGCGGGATTGCCGTCAACAAAGAGCAAACTGTAGAGATCGTGAAAACGATGGTGTATCTTTCGGGCGGCTGCCATGTCGCCTTTCATCTGGAGTTGTATCATTTGCGAGAACTCCTGAGGCAGTGCGTTGCCAATTACAGAAATAGCTCCAGCCGCACCACCATTCACCATGCGGAAGGTGAGCGCATCGTCACCGCTGAACACATCGAAGTCGTTTGGTTTCGACTTTATGATATTGTCAACCTGCTCCAAGTCGCCGCTGGCCTCTTTTATTGCGATAATATTCTTACAGTCGTTAGCAAGCCGGATAGTGGTTTGCCATTGCAGATTTACTCCGGTTCGGCCTGGTACATTATAGAGTACAACAGGTACGGGACTCGCTTCGCTGATGGCACGGAAGTGTTGATACAGACCTTCCTGCGAAGGCTTGTTGTAGTATGGGCAAACACTGAGAATACCATCAATGCCAGTAAAATCTTTGGTTTCTATTTCTTTCACCACAGCCCGCGTATTGTTTCCTCCGCATCCAAGCAAAATGGGAAGACGTGATTGATTCACGCGCAAGATAGTTTTGACAATCTCCTGCTTCTCGTCGTTTGTGAGTGTGGGCGATTCGCTGGTGGTTCCAAGAACGCAAAGGAAGTTTGCGCCATTTTCTATTTGGTAATTAGTGAGTCGGATGAGTGCTTCATAGTCAACACTGCCATCCTCGTTAAAGGGAGTGATTAGGGCTATGCCTAAGCCTTTAAATGGATTCATATAATTGGGGGATAAGTTATTTTTTCTAAAAAGAGAGCATGTGCGGGTGCACTGTCGCCGGCAGAGGACCGATTCTTCCCTGCCACTATTTGCTGAAATTCTTCAAGTGAAGTTTTGCCGCGCCCCACATTGATGAGAGTGCCAACAACAGCACGTACCATATTGCGCAGAAAGCGATTGGCCGTAATTTCAAAATACCAACTCGTTGAGTCAGTCTGTATCCATCGGGCTGTGGTTACAGCGCAAAGTGTGGTCTTTACGTCGGTGTGAATCTTGGCAAAAGCAGCAAAATCAGCTACATCCAACAGCAATGCTGCCGCGCGATTCATTAGATCAAAGTCGAGTGGATAGTGCGTCTCCAGCGAATAGTGGCGCAAAAAGGGATTGCGCTCTGTATGAATATAATAATGGTATGTACGTGAAGTGGCTGAAAAGCGCGCATGCAATTCGTTGCTCACGGGCTGAATTCGCTTTACGGAAATGTCGCGCGGCAATACACGATTAAGCCTGTAGGCTAATTGCTCCACATCGTTAATGGGTGAAAAATCGAAATGTGCAATCATCTCTCTTGCATGGACGCCAGCGTCAGTTCGTCCTGCACCAACGGTTTCAACTTCCGTACCCAACAGCAGCGAGAGCCCTTCCTCTAACTTCTGCTGAACGGTCATGGCTTGCGGCTGACGCTGCCAACCCGCATACGCCGTTCCATCGTAAGAAAAATTGATAAAGTACCGTTGTTCCATCTGCCAGCAAAAGTACGAAATAATTCAGAATAGATAGGTAGAAAAGAGATTTTTTTGTAATTTCGCCGCTGAAATTTAATTCCGTTTAATTTGAAATCCTTTACTATATGAAATCAAGAACAGCAAAATGGTTTGAAGTACGTGTGAGTTATGAAAAACAACTTGGCGAGGGCGAGAAAGCCCATATGCCTGAATTATATGTAGTGGATGCGTTGACATTTGGCGAGGCCGAAGAGACCATTACGAAAGAAATCATGCCTTTCGTCAGTGGTAATTTCGAGGTGAAGGCAATTTCGCCGGCATCGTATAGTGAAGTATTCTTTTCTGACTCCACAACCGACGATTTTTGGTACAAGGTGAAACTTCAGTTTATTATTCTTGACGAGAAGACCGGAAAGGAGAAACGTGCCAACGTAAACTATCTTATTCAGGCGGCAACGCTCAATGGCGCTGTGAAAAACATTGAGGAGGTGATGAGTCAATCAATCCAACAGTATGTTATAGCCAATATCACTGAAACAAAGGTTATGGATGTGTTCACACATCAGGTTGAGAATTGATAAAGAACGAAAGATGGATGGTAAAGGCTTAGTAGCCAGTAGGCTGACAGCCATTCGGGCACAATTGCCTGCTGGCGTCAATCTTGTGGCGGTGTCAAAGTTCCACCCAGTGGGTGCGCTTCTTGAGGCCTATTCGGTGGGACAGCGAGTCTTTGGCGAGAGTCGTGTGCAGGAACTTATGGTCAAACATGATGAACTGCCTAAAGACATCGAGTGGCATTTTATAGGCTCGCTACAAACCAACAAGGTTAAATATATTGCACCATTCATCTCGCTGATTCATTCGGTCGATTCTCTAAAACTCATGCAAGAAATTGACCGCCAGGCCGAACGAAACAACCGTAAGATTGATGTACTTCTGGAGGTTCATATCGCACAAGAGGAAACCAAGCACGGGATGCATCCTTCTGCACTTTTTGAATTGCTTGAACGAGGAGAATGGAAATCATTGAACCACATCAGAATACGTGGACTGATGACAATGGCATCTTTCGTGAGTAACGAAGTTCAAATTGCACATGAGTTTGAACTAGCCGAACATCTTTTTTCTGATGTTAAAAAACAATTTTTTTCCGGCGACGAGTCTTTCAATCTTCGTTCGTGGGGTATGAGCGATGACTACCCTATTGCCCTTCTTCATGGAGCCAACATTATTCGCGTGGGTACCGCAATTTTCGGTGCACGCGAATAATGTTTTTTTGTTGCCAAATTTTCCTGCATAGGTTATGTATAATAATTTTGGCATGGGTTTTGCATGGAAAACGAAAATTATTCGTAATTTTGCGGGTAAATAATTTTAACATAGTTAACTACTGTTTTCTGCTACCTGATTTCAGATAATAAAAACAAACACAATATGAATTTCATGAAAATGCTACAGGCCCTGTTCGGCAATAAGTCGAGCCGCGACATGCGCCTGATTCAACCTCTGGTGGAAAAAGTGCTCGAGGTGTATCCCGAGATACAAGCTTTGAGCAACGATGATTTGCGTGCCAAGTCGCGCGAGTTGCAGCTATATGTTCAATCAGCTGCTAAAGAAGAAAAGGCAAAAATAGAAGAGCTTAAGGCTACGATTGAAGCGACTCCTCTCGATGAACGCGAACCCATATTCAAGACAATCGATTCGCTGGAAGCCGAGGCTCTTGAAAAATACGAAAAGGCATTGAACGAGGTTATGTTCCAAGCCTTTGCCATCGTGAAGGATACCGCTCGCCGTTTTGCTGAGAATGAAGAAACCTGTGTCACAGCTACAGACTTCGACAGAGAGTTGGCAGGTAATCCCAAGAATGATTTTATTCGAATTGAAGGAGATAAAGCCTACTATCAGAACCATTGGACAGCAGGCGGTAACGATCTGAAATGGGAAATGGTCCATTACGATGTCCAGTTATTTGGAGGTATTGCCTTACACCAAGGAAAAATTGCTGAAATGGCAACTGGTGAAGGTAAGACCCTTGTGGCTACACTGCCTGTATTCCTCAATGCCCTGACAGGCAATGGTGTGCATGTGGTGACCGTGAACGACTATCTTGCCAAACGTGACAGCGAATGGATGGGACCGCTTTATATGTTCCACGGACTGTCGGTTGACTGTATTGATAAGCATGCGCCTAATTCTCCAGAGCGTCGAAAGGCTTACTTGGCCGATATTACCTTCGGTACGAACAATGAATTCGGTTTCGACTATCTGCGCGACAATATGGCCATCTCGCCTGCCGATCTCGTGCAGCGTGCGCACAATTATGCAATAGTCGACGAGGTGGACTCCGTGCTCATTGACGATGCTCGCACACCGCTCATCATTTCTGGTCCAATACCTAAGGGCGACGATCAGATGTTTGAAGAATACCAGCCACTCGTGGAGCGTCTTGTAGGTGTTCAGCGGCAGATGGCTACACAACTGCTGAGCGAAGCCCGACAGAAAATCAGCGAAGGTGCCGAGAAGAACGACCAGAAACTAATGGATGAAGGTTTCCTCTCTCTCTTCCGTTCTCATAAGGCATATCCTAAGAACAAAGCACTTATCAAATTCCTCTCCGAAGAAGGCATCAAAACAGGAATGCTCAAGACAGAGGAGTACTATATGCAGAACAACAATCGCGAAATGCCAAAGGCTGTGGCTCCACTCTATTTCGTGGTTGACGAAAAACTCAATTCGTGCGATCTCACTGATAAGGGTACAGAGTGGCTTTCCAATCAGGTTAATAACAAAGACCTTTTTGTATTGCCCGATATTACCTCGCAGCTTTCGGCTCTCGAAACTCAGACAGAGCTCACCGCTCAGGAGCGTATAGATAAGAAAGATGAACTTCTTTCCCACTACGCATTACAAAGTGAACGAGTGCACACGCTCCAACAACTGCTGAAGGCTTACACCATGTTCTTCAAAGACGAGGAATATGTTGTGATTGACGGTCAAGTGAAAATCGTTGATGAGCAAACAGGCCGTATTATGGAAGGCCGTCGTTGGAGTGACGGACTTCACCAGGCTGTGGAAGCCAAAGAGCACGTAGAAGTAGAGGCTGCTACGCAAACCTTTGCCACCATCACGCTTCAGAACTACTTCCGTATGTATCACAAGCTGGCTGGTATGACTGGTACCGCAAGCACTGAGGCCGGCGAATTCTGGGATATTTATAAGCTTGATGTGGTAGAAATACCGACTAACAAGCCGGTTATTCGCAACGACATGAACGATCGCGTTTACAAAACGCAACGCGAGAAGTACAAGGCCGTGATTGACGAAATAGTACAAATGCGCGCCAACGGCCGTCCTACTCTTGTGGGTACAACGTCGGTTGACATCTCTGAGATGCTCTCCCGTATGCTTCAGATGCGCAAGATTCCCCATCAAGTGCTGAATGCCAAGCTGCACCAGAAGGAAGCAGATATCGTGGCACTGGCTGGTCAGAGCACAAAAGGCACGGTATGGGTAGCTCCCGATGGCCGTGCATTCTGCGACAAATCATCGGCTGAACAATACCTAAAGGTTCTGTTGCAGGACAAGAAAGCGCAGCAACAATACGGCAACGGAGAAATCCGCGAAGAAACCCGCTTGTTGGGTGCCGTAACCATCGCCACCAATATGGCTGGTCGTGGTACCGATATCAAACTTTCGCCAGAGGTGAAAGCTGCAGGCGGATTGGCCATTATCGGTACTGAGCGCCACGAGAGTCGTCGTGTGGACCGCCAGTTGCGTGGTCGTGCCGGCCGACAAGGCGACCCAGGTTCGTCGGTATTCTTCGTTTCACTTGAAGATAAGCTCATGCGACTCTTTGCATCCGAGCGTATAGCTAAAATCATGGACCGACTGGGCTTCAAAGAAGGCGATCTGATTGAAGCACCCATGATTAACCGCTCTATCGAAAACGCACAAAAGAAAGTAGAAGAAAACCATTTCGGTGTGCGTAAGCACCTTCTCGAGTACGATGATGTGATGAACAAACAGCGTACCGTTATTTATAAGAAACGCCGTCACGCACTCATGGGTGAACGCATCGGTATGGATATTGCCAATGTCATTTGGGACCGCATAGTTAGCACCATTGAGCGCAACGACTATGAAGGTTGCCAGGAACAATTCCTGAAGCTCTTCGCTATGGAATGTCCCTTCACCGAATACGATTTCCAGAATCGTAACCAGGCAGACTTGGAAGAAGAGGCCTACCAGTTGGCCATGCAGTCATTCAATCAGAAAACGGAGCGCATCCAGCGCATGGCACAACCTGTAATCAAGCAAATTTACGAGCGTCCTGACAACAAGTACGAGCGTATCATTGTTCCCATTACTGACGGTCGTCATGTGTATAACATTCCTTGCGACTTGAAGGAGGCTTACGAGTCAGAATCAAAATCCGTTGTGAAACAGTTTGAGAAAGTAACCATGTTACATTTCATTGACGACAACTGGAAAGAGAATCTGCGACAACTCGACGAACTGCGCCATTCCGTTCAGAATGCATCCTATGAGCAGAAAGATCCACTTCTTATCTTCAAGTTGGAAAGTGCCAAGCTCTGGGACAATATGATTGATGATATGAACTCACGCATCTGTTCAATACTCATGCGCGGACAAATACAAATGGCCGACGACAATGTGCAAGAAGCAGCTCCAGAGCAGCGCTCACAACGCTACAATGAGCAGAAGGCCGACGCATCGCAGGCTCAAGCTGCCGCTGCCCAGCAAGACACACGCGACCAACAGCAGCAGCGCCATACACCAATCGTTAAGGACAGACTGCCTGGGCCAAACGATCCCTGCCCCTGCGGAAGCGGAAAGAAGTTCAAGAAATGTCACGGACGTGCCTTGAATAATTAAAAATGTGACATTGTAAAATGGTGAAATCGTAAAATAGGAAAAATTACAATTATGATCACTATTTCCAATCTAAAGAAATCCTTCGGCGAGAAAGTTGCATTAGACATTCCGGAGTTTCATATCAACAAAGGAGAAATTCTTGGTCTGGTCGGCAACAATGGTGCTGGTAAAACCACATTCTTTCGTTTAATCCTTGATTTGCTGAAAGCCGATGAAGGATTGGTAGATATTGATGGCATCAATCCTGCGCTGTCAGAAGAGTGGAAGCAACAGACAGGTGCTTTCATCGACGAAGGGTTCCTCATAGATTTCCTCACGCCCGAAGAGTATTTTGACTTCATCGGGAAAGTATGTGGAATGACAAAAGAAGCCGTTCAAGAGCGTCTTGCTTATTTCGACCGCTTTATGGCTGGCGAAATCTTAGGCCAAAAGAAGCTCATTCGCGATTATTCTGCTGGCAACAAACAGAAAATAGGAATCATCTCGGCTCTCTTCAATAAGCCTGCGCTAGTTATACTTGACGAGCCCTTCAACTTCCTTGATCCGTCAGGACAAAACATTTTGAAACACCTGCTTGAAGAATATAATCAGGAGACAGGTTCGACAATCCTCATCTCCAGCCATAATCTTCAACACACAATTGATGTTTCTCACCGTATAGCACTCATGGAGAGCGGGAAGCTTTTGCGCGATCTACCCAACAAGAACAAAAGTGCTGAGCAGGAACTTGAAGAATATTTCAATCTTTAACGAATACGGGTGCGTCGATTTTGACGCACCCTTTTTTTGTCCTTTTTTTGCAGGCGAAACGTAAACAATTTTTGCGTTGTATGTATGCGTTTTTCAAAAGCTATGCTTTTAGTCTCCAATAGCTATGCTTTTGGCTTGCAAAAGCTATCCTTTTGAGCTCCAAAAGCTATGCTTTTAGAGCGCGTTTTCTATATGCCTGATTTTCAGAGGATTGCAAATTGGATTTTTGAGGTTGTAAGTCAATCGCTTTATTGGTATAAAGCCGATGGAAATTGCCTCCGAAAAAGGTGATTGTTCACTGCCCTATCACGGGCGTTTTTAACGGGACGGGAATGGGCACGACAACCGAACTCTTAAGAAGAAATGGAGCAATACTCCCCTCAGCGTGAGATAAACAATTAGTGCCAGCCAAAGTGTATGATTGGCCATGGTTGGAAAAAGAAAATAATAGATGAGAAAGAAAATAAAGGTAGAGAGCGCCGTAGCTTTCAGCATATCTTCGCCTGCAGTGATGCCAATGAAAACGCCATCGTAGATAAAAGCAGCCATGCCGGTGAGAGGAATCAGCAGGACCCAAGGAAAATAGTCCTGTGCCAGCGCTATTACATTACTTTCATTGGTCAGCAAGGACAAAAAGTGTATGCCACCGATAGCATAGACCAGCGTGAAAGTTACAATCATGCCTACTCCCCACCACAACAACGAATGGCAGACATTGGTGAACATGACCTTATCCCCTGCCCCATAATACCGCCCGCACAATGCTTCAGCGGCATAAGCAAAACCATCGAGGAAATAGGAGAAAAGCATGAAAAAAGTCATCAGTAAGGCATTGACTGCCACAATTAGGTTTCCTTGCCATGCCCCGGCGGCTGTAAAAAACAGATTGACCGCCACGAGACACACTGTGCGCAGGAATAGTACCCCTTCGGTTTGAGTGAACCTTGGGAAGATGCCCCCGAGTTTGCGCAATGAAAAAGAACTTAAGGCGTTGGCATTTTTGGGAAAATCTGTTCTAAGCGCTTTCCACGTAAAGCGCAACACCAATAGTGCTCCTCCCCATGATGCTAACATTGTACCGAGTGCGACGCCTTCAATTTTCATCTTCAGCACATATACGAAGAGCAGTGAAAGCACGATATTCAGCACATTCTGGAAGATAGACACCACCATCGGAATACGTGTGTTCTGCCTACCGATGAACCAACCCGTAAGCGCATAGAGCGACAACACTGCCGGAGCGCCCCAGATGCAAATGAAAAAATAGGTTCTTACCAGTGGAACGATGGATGCTTCAGGATGCATCACACTGATGCCTATCCAACAAATTGGTAGCTGAAGTATCAGCAACAGCAATGCGATAGACCATGCGGAGGTAAGGGAATGGTGCAATTGTTGCAGAACTGCTTCACTGTCTTTTGCACCTACGGCTTGTGCTGTCTGGCCACTCGTGCTCATTCGCAAGAAGCCCATGAGCCAATACATCACATTGAAAATCATGCTGCCAACAGCCACGGCAGCCATATAGCGCTCGCTGCCCATGTGCCCAACAATGGCCAAATCGACCAGACCCAATAGTGGAACTGTGATGTTGCTGATAATAGCAGGTACAGCCAATTGAAGGATGCTTCTGTTCATCGTGCTACGATATTTGGACGCTCCAAACCGATCTGTTGGTGCTTATCAACAACGAGCAGCAGTAGGGCCACCACAGTAGCCAAGAATGAGATGCCAACAAAAATAGAAAGTGGTGTCTGATAATCAACTATTAAAGTGCCATCGGTCTGCGTTTGGGTGTGCAAATCAATGCTTCGTCCAACCCAAATTGGCGTCAGCATCAATCCCCAGTTCTGTATGTAGAAAATGATGGAATAGCTGATACCCAACCGCTTGTAGGGAACAATTTGCGGTATGCTCGCCCACATTGCACTCGGCACCAGAGAAAATGCTACTCCCAGGCAGAACATGACGATAACTGCAATCCATGTGTTGTTAATAATGGGTAGCATTAACATGAAATGAGACAGCAGTGTGAGACAACAGCCTGCTAACATCAATGTGGCACCGTGTCCATAGCGGTCGTATAAATGTCCGAAGAGTGGCGTCAGCACAATTGTTCCATAAGGAAGAATCGATGAAATCCAACCGGCTGTTACACCATCCACATCGAACTTGTTGATAAGGACATCTGTTGAGAATTTCAAGAAAGGTCGAATGCTGCTATAGAAGCACACACACAATAGAACTATCAGCGCAAACGCAAGCACAGAGAAGGATTTTTTTTCTGTATTTGAGGCAGGTTGGGCAACCTTCTCTTTCTGTTCCTCTTTGGCTTCTTGACCCTTGATGCGAGCACTTTTTTTATCCATTGTTGCCACATAGACAGCAAACAGTATAAAGCCAGTGAGCAATACGCCCACTCCTACAATCAACGGGCCGTGCAGCCCGTAGTGGTAGGCAATGATTGGGCTCATACTGATGGCCAAGGCTGTGCCTACTCTTGCCAGCGCTACTTGTATGCCCATTGCCGAAGCCAGTTCACGTCCGGTAAACCAGCTCACAATCAGGGCCGATATGGCAATGCCAGTCATGTCGCACCCTACTCCAAATGCTCCAAATCCCAATGCAGCGATCACAACTTGTGCCTTCTGAAGTCCGACAAAAGGTAAATGCCATGACTCAGTCGAAGATAACTGTGTCATGGCATAATAGCAAATTGTCGCCCCCAACAGCATCATTGTGGTGGCCAGAATGCCAGTGAAGCGTGGTCCCATGCGGTCAAGAATGAGTCCACCCCATACCAGCATGAGCAGGAAAACATTAAAAAAACTATATGAGCCGGAAAAGAAGCCATACTCTTCGGCTGTCCAGCCCAATCCGCCTTCAGCTGTTGGTGCTTTGATGAGCGTGGACAATGGTGAGAGTATATCCCAAAAGATATACCCCGTCATCATCACTATGCTCAAGACGAGCAGAACAGTCCAGCGTCGCATTAGTCAAGTCCCAGCCCTTTTTTCTTGTCAACAACCTTCAGCAGCATGCCGAGGATAAATGCGGCGACACCCAATCCGGCCAGCATGAGCAAAGGCCAAGTGTAGTTGAACTGAGTCGGGTCTGTAACGCCCGGGTTAGTCTTGTCAAGCACTTTACCGATGAGTAGCGGGAAGAGCCAAAGACCAATGTTCTGAATCCAGAAAATCACGGCGTAGGCTGAACCAATCACTTTTGCATCAACCAACTTCGGCACAGATGGCCAGAGCGATGCAGGTACCAAAGAGAATGAAGCGCCTAATACCAAGATGGTGAGATAAGCAACAATCACTCCGCCAACGGCATTGCCCTTGAACAGTGGCAGGATGAATGCGAATGTCAAATGACAGGCAATCAGCAGCAGAGAGCCTAACACCAACATCGTGGCTGCTTTGCCGTGCTTGTCGAGATAATTACCCAGAATAGGAGTAATACCCACGGCCAGTAGCGGGAATACGGCAAAGATGGTTTCGGCCGATTGGCGCATATACCCCATATAGCAGAATATCACAAGGGCTGCAATTGCCAGAAGGAGCAGTCCAAATTTTATTTGTTTTTTCTGCATGAAGTTGCTGGCAAAAGCCGAAGCTGCCACTACGAGCATAATTACGTATTGCACAATGGTTACTTGTGGACTTGCCCAGAAGGAATCAGCAGGCACTTCGCTGAAAGTCAGGTTGCACTGGAGCATATTCACGGCATATTTCTGGAAGGGGAAAATAGCTGAATAGTAAAGTACGCAAAGCAATGCTACCAACCAAAAACCTGAAGAAGTCAGGATTTGTCCTAAGTCGCTGATTTGGAATGGATCGTCTTTCTCTTCTGCTTCGCCTGTCTGGGCATCGAGTTTCTTGTCCATGAAGAAATAGACAATGAACATAATCAAAGCAATCATGAGCAAAACTACGCCAAAGGCCACTGAGCGCGATACGCTTATTTCGCCGCCTAATTTTGCAAAGAATGGCGAGAAAATCATACATGTGGCTACACCCAAGCGGGCCAAAGCCATTTCTGAGCCCATGGCCAAAGCCATTTCGCGTCCTTTAAACCATTTCACAATGCCTCGACTTACAGTGATTCCTGCCATCTCGCAGCCGCAGCCGAATATCATGAAGCCAACAGCAGCAAATTTGGCTGATGCAGGCATCCCCTGATAGAAGGGCGAAACCCCCAATTCGTCGAACAGTGGAATATAGTTCAAATGCTCTGTAAACCAAACGCTAAGCTGAGTTCCGGCGAAAGCATCTGTAACTGCATACCATTTTATGATAGCGCCAAATAGCATTACAGCACCAGAAAGCACTGCGGTGAAGCGTACTCCCATCTTGTCGAGAATGATACCCGCAAAAATGAGGAAGAATACGAATACATTGAGGAACACTTCAGAACCTTGCATTGTACCGAAAGCCGTTGAGTCCCAACCGCGTTCCGACTGCATCAGGTCTTTAATGGGCGAGAGAATATCCATGAAGATATAGCTACAAAACATGGCCAAGGCCAAAAGCAATAAAGCCGTCCACCGCATAGCAGCAGAATCTCTCAAGGTCTTTTCAATCTGTTGTGTCATTTTTTTCTTTCCTTTTAAGATAATACATTGAAGTTGAGCGCAAAAGTAGTAAAAAAAACAAAAAACTCCCCGCTAAGTGAGGAGTTTTTTGAGAAGTTAGACAGGTGAGCTAAGTGATTGATTTACTTGAATTGGAAGTTCAATACTCACTTCGCACCTTTCATTATTGATTAATAGTTCTCTGCTTTCAACTCAAAATAGCTTTGTGGGTGGTTGCAGACAGGACATTCTTCAGGAGCCTGTTTGCCAATCACAACATGACCGCAATTACGGCAGATCCAAACGGCGTCACCCTCACGAGAGAATACTACAGCATCTTCAATGTTTTTCAGCAATTTGCGATAGCGCTCCTCGTGGTGTTTTTCAATAGCACCCACGGCGCGGAACTTTTCGGCGATTTCGGGGAAACCCTCTTCGTCTGCCTCGCGAGCCATGCGGTCGTACATATCAGTCCATTCGAAATTTTCGCCACAGGCTGCTGCTTTCAGATTCTCTACGGTGCTCTTTACAGTTCCACCTTCCAACAATTTAAACCACATCTTGGCATGTTCTTTCTCGTTGGCGGCAGTTTCTTCAAAAATAGCAGCAATCTGCTGATAACCTTCCTTCTTTGCTTTAGATGCAAAGTAGGTGTATTTATTACGTGCTTGGCTTTCTCCTGCAAATGCTTCTTGCAGATTGCGCTCTGTTTTTGTTCCTTTTAATTCTTTCATAATGCTTATAAGTTTTGGGATTTGTTATTCTGCATTCACACTGCGGCCTGCTTCCAGTATAGGAAGTCCTGCTTCTGTGGGGATATAGATGATTTTGTTGTTGGTCTGTGCATTTTGCTGTCGTACCCAGAGGTACTGAATATAGGTAGGTGTGATAGAACCATTTTCGATTCTAATGGCTTCGGCTGCACCTTTAGCGCGTTCAATTTCAGCTTGTGCATTGAGCTTTTCGGCTTCCAGGTTAGCTTTTGCTTCTTCTATCTTTATTCGGCGGTTCTGTTCAGCTTTTGCAAATTCTGCCTTTCCCGACATTTCTTGCTGCCATACATTATAAATGGGGATAGCCACCAGGACGATGCCGAGCAGGATGGCGGCACCCAGAATCATGAGGATTGCGTCTTTTGTTTTCATTGTAAGTAAGATGTAATTTGTTTTCATTGTTTATAGAGATATTTCTCCACGAAGGGATTTGTTCATCAAATCGCGTATCACATCTGAATCGTTGTATCGCGCTTGCAGATACATGAGTTTTGTCACGGCAGCTTCTACCGTCGAATCGTAACCACTGATCACTCCTGCATCTTGAAGTTGGAATCCTGTGTCGTAGCGAGCCATCTCTACTGCTCCGGTTACGCATTGACTGATATTCACCACATTGATCCCGCGGTCGGTGGTGCGGCGCAGAAGATCCAACAACCATGGTTGCTGCGGTGCATTGCCGCTACCATAGGTGCGCAATACTATATTCTTCAGTCCGTCAATATCCAACATACGAGCCACCAGGTGTTCTTCTATGCCCGGGAAGAGCGAGAGAATCATCACTTGATTATTCATGGCCGTATGAGCACGCATCGGACGAGTGAAATTCGGTTGGAAAATCAGTTGCTTGTTAAATGAGAAGTTCACACCGGCTTCACACAGATGCGGATAATTAAATGAATCGAAAGCGTTGAAACCATCTGCATTCTGCTTAGTGGAGCGATTGCCGCGTAGCAGACGTCCACTGAAGTATATGCAAACTTCGGGCACCATAGGTACACCCGCCTCGTTCCGCATTGCAGCAAGCTCAATACTGGTAACGAGATTTTCTTTACCGTCGGTACGCAACTGTCCAATGGGCAACTGGCTGCCCGTAAGAATAACGGGCTTGGTGAGATTTTCTAAGAGGAATGACAGAGCCGAGGCTGTATAGGCCATGGTGTCAGTGCCGTGAACTATAACGAACCCATCATAGTCATTGTAGCGGCTGGATATCATATTGACTAACTCTGCCCAACGTTCTGGACACATATTGCTCGAATCGATTGGGTGTTCAAATTGGCACACATCAATCTCTGTCTGCAAGTATTGAAATTCAGGAGTATTTTGGACCAAGTTACTGAAATTCAAAGGCTCCAATGCACCGGTCTGAGGATTTTTCCCCATACCAATGGTTCCACCTGTATAGATAAGCAGTATGCGACTGTTGTTCAAAATATTGAAAAATTAAGTAATGAAAGAATGAAAATTCTTATAGCCTGAATTTCAAAATATGTTCGTTATGGTTCTGAGCTCACTTAGAAAGCGTCTTCGTCACTGACATCGGTATCTTCAAGTGACAGTTCATCTGGATCAGTCTCTATTGTGGTACGATAGCTTTCTTCAGTCAGTTCGTCATCGTCGGGAAGGTCTTCGTCCTCGTCTCTGTCTTGACGCATTTCTTGATAATCTTCGTTATCATCTCTTTCACTGAAATCAGTGGTGTCATTCTTGAAACGTGGAATTTCCATCTCGGGCTTCACTTTGGCAAAGATTGCTTCTACCCAAGTGCCTTTGTTGATTTCCAGTACATCAAAACCATCTTTTAGCTTTTTATCGTACATGCTACCTGCTTTGTGCAGACGAGCAGCGGGAAGAGTGGTTGTGCTAATCTCAAATCCAGTCTCTATGATATCTTTTATGCTTTGCGATAAAGAGTCCCAGCCTCCGCCGAAATTCCGATCAATCACATCAAGTAGTTTAGCAGCCGAGATGTGGCGGATATTCTCATATGTAAGGTCGGTTATTCGTGAAATTGGGCGCTTCTTTATGGCAAGTTTCTTCTGGTTGTCACTGCCTTTGGCGAGCACGAGAATCTTCATGTCGCGAGCCTCGTACTTTTTGATGACTTCTGGGCGATCGATTTTAATCTCCTCGAAGTCGAAGGCCGACTTGGCTATGTCAATATAGTGGTTAAGATTGTCTTTTGTGTCAATGTCTTTCTCGCCTGCTTGGATAATTCGAATCAAATCGTTTTCCTGTAAATCCCATACGTTGCTCTTGGTGAGATTTTTTAGCGAGAGTGTGTTCTTGGATGATTTCATATTATGTTTGTTCAAGGTTTATTTAGTGCAAAAATACGATTTTACGAGATATGTGCAAAATTATTGTTATTTTTGTGTCGGAAAAACATTTAAAATAGATAGTAATATGGATTTAATTCAGCGTTTTCTTAACTACACACAGTTTGATACCCAGTCAACAGAGGACTCTCAAACCGTACCCAGTACCGCAAAACAGCTCATTTTTGCCAAATATCTGCGAGATGAACTGGTGAAAGAAGGCTTGCAAGATGTTGAAATGGATGAGCAGGGATATATATATGCCACGCTGCCAGCCAACACATCTAAAAAGTTGCCCACCATCGGATTTATTTCTCACTACGATACAAGCCCCGACTGTTCTGGTGCTGATATCAAACCGCGTATTGTCTCTTCCTATGACGGCGGCGACATCGTTCTGTCTGAAGGAATCGTTTCTTCACCAAAAAAATTCCCCGAACTGCTTCAGCATGTTGGCGAAGACCTCATCGTTACAGATGGTCATACACTGTTGGGAGCTGACGATAAGGCTGGTATTGCAGAAATTGTACAAGCCATGTGCTACCTGCGCGGCCATCAGGAAATTGAACATGGAACTGTGCGGGTGGCTTTCAATCCAGATGAGGAAATTGGTATGGGTGCACATCATTTCAATGTTGAGAAGTTTGGCTGTGAATGGGGCTATACTATTGATGGTGGCGACCTCGGTGAACTGGAATATGAAAACTTTAACGCGGCTGGGGCGAAGGTGCTCATTAAGGGCGTGAGCGTTCATACAGGTTATGCCAAGGGCAAAATGATGAATGCCAGCCGATTGGCTTGTGAGTATCAGAGCTTGTTGCCAGCTCAAGAAATACCGGAAGAGACGGAAGGCTACGAAGGCTTTTTCCATCTTTTGGGCATGGAAACGTGCTGTGAACGTGCCAAACTTTCATATATAATTCGCGATCACGATCGTGAACGCTTTGAAAAACGCAAGCAACTGATGCTTACGCTTGCTGAAAAGATGAACCAAAAATATGGTGCTGGAACCGTTACTGTTGACTTGCGCGATCAGTATTTCAATATGAAAGAACAGATAGATAAGCATCAATATGTGGTAGATATAGCATTTGAAGCTATGCGACAAGCAAACGTGGCGCCCAAGGTCCAGCCCATTCGTGGGGGGACAGATGGCGCTCAGCTGTCGTTCCGTGGTCTCCCCTGCCCCAATCTCTTTGCCGGAGGAGTGAATTTCCATGGGCCCCATGAGTTTGTGAGTTGCCAAGTCATGCAGAAAGCAGTAGATGTCATTGTAAATATAGTCAAATTGACTGCCAACAAATAAATCGAAACCACCAGTCCCTTGATTGCCAAAGGGTATTAATAAATTGACCATGTCAGAAATACCTGAACTAATCAAAGACCTTGCACTCATTCTGATTGTCGCAGGTGCAGTGACCCTTCTCTTCAAGAAGTGGAAGCAACCGCTCGTCTTGGGCTATATCGTGGCAGGCTTCCTCGTAAGTCCCCATATGCCATACATCATGTCGGTGGTTGATAAATCCAATATACAGACCTGGGCCGATATAGGTGTAATGTTTCTCCTGTTTTCATTGGGGCTGGACTTCTCTTTCAAGAAGATTCTGAAAATGGGTCTGTCGCCCATTATTGCTGCACTGAGCATTATTTTCTCCATGATGGTACTGGGCACATCCGTCGGCCATTTATTTGGTTGGAGCAATATGGACTGTATCTTCTTGGGAGGAATGTTGGCCATGTCTTCAACCACTATTATATATAAGGCTTTCGACGATATGGGTCTCCGTCAGCAGCATTTTGCTTCGTTGGTGATGAGCGTACTCATTTTGGAAGACATCTTGGCCATCGTGATGATGGTTCTTCTGGGCGCATTGGCTTCAGGCGGTAGTCCCGATGGCAGTCAACTACTGGGAAGTGTGCTTAAAATAGGGTTCCTGCTGGTGGTCTGGTTTGTTGTAGGCATATTCCTGATACCCTGGTTCCTGCGGTCAACACGTAGGCTGATGACCAACGAGACGCTTCTCGTGGTAGCTCTCGGACTTTGCTGCCTGATGGCAGTTATTTCATCTGCCGCTGGATTTAGCAGCGCATTCGGGGCATTCGTCATGGGTAGTATTCTGGCAGAAACCATTGAGAGCGAGAAGATTATCAGGTTGGTGGAACCTGTGAAATCGCTGTTTGGTGCCATCTTTTTCGTGTCGGTCGGTATGCTTGTCGATCCACAAGTGCTTGTAGAATATGCCATTCCTATTGTCGTCATCACGCTCACCATCATTCTTGGGCAGTCCGTTTTAGGAAGTATAGGTTTCCTGTTGAGTGGACAGACATTGCAAAAGGCCATGCAATGCGGGTTCTCTATGGCACAGATTGGTGAATTTGCGTTTATCATTGCCTCAATGGGCTTGTCGATGGGCGTGATTGCAGACTTTCTTTATCCAGTTGTGGTAGCCGTATCGGTAATCACCACTTTTCTCACTCCTTATATGATTCGTGCTGCAGTGCCAGCCTATGAGTTTATCGAGTCACACCTCCCTAAAAATTGGGTGCGGCGTTTGAACCATTTGGGGCTCGACACATCAACCAACGAGAAGGAACAAAGCGACTGGAAGAAGTTACTTTCGTCGATATCGTTAAACACACTGATTTACTTTGCTTTATCGATTGCTGTAATTATAATCGTAATGCGTTTCTTTCTGCCAATAACAGAGCATTTTATGCCTACTTATTGGGCCAATCTGATCAACTGTTTGTTGGCATCTGTCATCATTTCACCATTCCTGCGTGCCATGATCATGAAGAAGAACCATAGCGACGAGTTCAAAAACTTGTGGACCAGCAACCGCATGAATCGGCTGCCTCTTATTTTTACTATCCTGGTGCGAATCATGATTGCCATGATGCTCATCATGTATCTGGTTAGTCGCATTGTCCATTTGCGCTATGCTGCACTCATTTGTCTGGCTCTCATCATTATTATTGCCATTATACTCTCGCGCCGATTGAAGCATCGGAGCATCTACCTTGAGCGTCTCTTCATCCAAAACCTTCGCTCCCGCGATATAGCAGCACAGGTAAAGGGCCAGCGCCGACCGCTCTACGAAGATCATCTCCTGAATCGCGATGTCCACATTGGCGAGTTTCTCTTGCCTGAGGATTCTCTCTGGGCTGGTCAGACACTTCAGCGACTGCAGGTAGGAAATCGGTTCGGTATTCATGTGAGCAGTATTCTTCGCGGTTCTCAGCGCTTGAACATCCCCGGAGGTTCAACCGTCCTGTTCCCTGGTGACCGTCTGCAAGCCATTGGTAACGATGAGCAACTCCGGCTCTTTGGCGAGGCTTTGCAATCGGAATTACATCCCGAAGATCCCAATATCGAACAGCGTGAGATGGTGTTGAAGAAAATGTTGCTCAGAAAAGATCATCCTCTCGTTGGAAAGACACTGAAAGACAGTGGCATTCGTGATTTCTATAATTGCATGGTGGTAGGCATCGAGGATGTGAATCGCCATCTTGACACCGTGTCGGCCAATCGTATATTTCGCGAAGGCGATATTATCTGGGTGGTAGGCGAACGGTCCAATCTTCAACTCCTCGGCATTAAATAATGCCAGCAAGAGCTCAGGGTACCTTCTTATATCGATGCTTTATAATAAATTATGATTAGAAGGTCTCAAAACTTTATATCGGTCGGCAAAATCGGCAAATATAAAATCGGCATGAACGTAATGCTCATGCCGATTTCTTTCATTAATTCTTGAGTTCAGAGTAATTCCAATTACTCTACAAGCTGCCTATTAATATTGTTTTGTGGTGTTATTGGGATGCGCTAAATACCTAAGATGTATTTTACCAAGAGGAGCACGACAGGAATAGTTACGCAGAAAATTCCGATAATGTCGATGATAACGCCAGACTTAATCATCTTCGTGATAGGCACATAGCCGCTGGCATAGACAATGGCATTAGGTGGAGTCGAGACAGGCATCATAAATCCGAGCGACGACGATAGTGCAATGCCTACTGCCACAGGAATGGGGCTTATTCCCAATGATAGTGCAGTTCCAATAGCTATTGGGCCAATCAGATTGGTGGCTGCCGTGTGGGAAGTGAGCTCAGAAAGGAGTAGAGCGGCTACACAGAAGATGCTGAGGAAGAGTATTTCTGAGGGTTGTCCGCCCAATGCAATCTTGATGCCCTGGCCAATCCAGTCGCTCAGACCTGTTTCGTACATCAGTCCGCCCATGGCCAGTCCGCCACCGAAGAGGAGCAGTGTGCCCCACTCCACGCCGGCAATCGCGTCTTTCCAGTGGAGTGTCATCTCGCCTTTCTTTGCATTCACGGGCAAGAAGAACAGCAAGAGTGCGCCCACCATGGCTGCAATGGCTTCGGGGAAGAGCTTGTTGTAGTCTTTCAGAATGGGTGCGTCACTACCATAGATAACGCTCAAAATGCCTGGCGTAACCCATAGCGTCACGGCTACGAGAAAGGCAATCAGCGTGTTGATTTGTGCACGGTTCCATTTGCCCAAGGCGCTGACGTGCGATTTGATAAATTCTTGCGCACCATCAATGTGTTTCACGTTGGCGGGGAACATTTTCCAGAGCACTATATAGGCAATCACAAAGTAGATGACCATGGCTACAAAGCCCCAGACCATCCAGTTGAAGAAGGATACGTGAGGAGCCTCAGGTGCCAATTCCTCAAGGAAACCAAGCATGATGATGTTTGGCGGTGTGCCGATGGGTGTGAGTACACCACCGATGGAGCAGGCATAAGCTGTCATGAGCATGAGGCCCGTGGCATACTTATAATGTTTCAGGTCTATCACTTTGCCGTTGGCGGCCATCATTTCGCGAATGGCTTCGAGCAGTCCGAGCGCAATGGGGAACATCATGGCAGCCGTGGCGGTGTTGCTAATCCAGCCGGAACAAATCATGCAGGCCAAACCGATAGCCAGGAAAATCCGTCGAGGACTGTCGCCCACCCATTTCATTGACATGATGCCGTAGGCAATGCGCTTGTCGAGTCCGTTCACCATCATGGCTTTCGCTATGATGAATCCACCCATGAAGAGGAAAATCATAGGTGATGCGAAAGCGGCAAAGGCCGATTTCACCTTTACAACACCCAGCACTACGCAAAGTGTTGGACCTACCAGCGAAGTAACGGGAATGGCAACAGGCTCGGTAATCCACCAAATGGCCACCAGCGACATGATGGCAAGCAGGTGGTGAGCCTCTTCGTTAAGGCCCTCGAAGGGCATGAACCAAATCAGAACAGCGCACAGCGGACCGAGCACCGCACCAACGGCATGGCGCCAGCGATCAAACTTTTCTTCCTTCTCAAGAGCATGCGCATCTAATTGCTCTTGTTCAACCTGTTCGGTGATAATTTCTTCCATGTTTGTTTAGGTATAAAAAATGTTTAGGTCGTAAAAGTTCACAAATGTACGATAAAAAACTTACTGCGCAAATTTTATTCTTTTTAATTTCACCATATATAGACTGTTTTTATCGGTGGAGAGTGAAGCCTTTCAGGTGAACCACCCCCTTCAGACACAAAAGAAATCCCCCGCAGGATTAGTGTCCTGCGGGGGATGGGATTGGTAGTAAATTGCATGAGGGGGATTTATCGCTTTACGATTTTCTTCACCTTGCCGTTCTTCATGCGCACGATGTTCGCTCCCGCCTGCAGCGCGTCCACACGCTGGCCGCCTGCGGAGTAAATCTCGCAGTCGGAGAGATCCGTTTCTGCGGCTTCCGCGTCAAGCGTCGAAATCTCAGTAGTATCAAACTCTTTTATGTTTATAAAATCCTCCCATTCTGGAGCGGCAGCGTAAGCGGCTTTTGTGCCGGCAGGCACATACAGCGTGCAAGTGGATTTATTTACATACAGCCACGCTTTATAATTACAAACGGGTGGCACTGAAGCCCGAGAAAAAATCTCCGTAAGACCTGAACAGCCACTGAAAGCCTCATGCTCAATGTTGGTCACACCGGCGGGAATTTCTACTGAAGTAAGCCCTGTGCAGTTCATGAAAGCATAACTACCGATGTAGGTCACGCTGGCGGGGATTTTTATTGACTTAAGACCTGTGCAGTAATAAAAAGCCTGATCCTCGATGGTGGGCACGCTATTGGGGATTTCTATCGAGGTAAGACCTGAGCACCTTGCGAAAGCGCCCTTACCAATACTGGTCACGCTGGAGGGGATTTTTATTGACGTAAGACCTGAGCACCGATGGAAAGCGCTTTCGCCAATACTGGTCACATTGTATGGAATTTCTATTGAAGTAAGCCCTGTGCAGATATAAAAAGCTAAAGCACCGATGCTGGTCACACTTTTGGGGATTTCTATCGACGTAAGACCTGTGCATTCTCTGAAAGCCGCAACACCGATAGTGGTCACACTGTTTGGAATTTCAACAGAGGTAAGACCTGAGCTCAGGTAGAAAGCTTCATCACCGATACTGGTCACGGTGGCGGGGATTTTTACCGAAATATTATCTGAGCAACCATAGAAAGCCCTTTCTCCAATACTGGTCACGGTATAAGCTATATAATCATAGACTACTGTTTCTGGAATCGTGATTGCTCCATAAAACGAGTGATCTACAACTTCCACGGTATGTGGATAAGAGGATGAGGTGACGGTATAGTAGAGACCATCTACTTCGAAGTCATAGGCCACCGCCCTTGCTGGGGTTAGCCACACAACGCACAAGAGCGCCACAAAAGAAAGTAAATGTTTTTTCATAATTAACTGTATGTTCATAAATTCAACAATTATAAACTCTTCGCAGCAGCCCCGCCAAAGATAAAGCGTCAGATAAACGCTTTTCCAATAAATATGCGTCCATTTCTTTCACGGCAGCATGACCGCCGCACATTCAATGAACACTGCAAATTTATACAATTTTTCTGCAAAAAATATCTTTTTTATTTCAAAATTGCAGCAAGCTCATTATAAGGCATATATGCAGAAATTGTCCTTTAAACGAATGTATCGCTTTTTTAGATAAAATACTCCCGCTCGAAAAAGCTAAACAACTGGGATTGGATGGTTTTTTTTTGAATTTATAGACTATAATCTGTGAGATTCCTTTCCATGATTCACCGAATGAAGTTGGCACAATTAACCGAACGGAAACTCCTCAAATAGCCGAAA
>CAJOIX010000016.1:0-45350 GCA_905234815.1 uncultured Prevotella sp.
CAGCTCTTGAACGGCGAGCGAATAGGCGAAGGCACTTCGTGGGGTTCCACCCTTGACGCTACCTACGGACAGCTGCGCTTCGACCAACTCACTGGCTGGAGCCGATGGCTGAAACTGAACCAGCAGGAGCCCAACACCACAACCTATGTGGAATACAGAGACTTTTAACGTAACACCCCCGCTCCCTAACTTTGAGAGCGGGGCATTTTTTATTAGTCAAGGGTATTTTGTTCTTTGTCGAAACGATGGCGGCGCAGTGGTTTGAACGTCGGGGAAATGCAATTTTGTAAGTTGCTGATAATCGGGAAGATAGGAATTGAGTTTCAAAAGCTATGCTTTTGGCCACCAAAAGCATAGCTTTTACAAGGCAAAAGCATAGCTTTCGGACGCCGAAAGCATAGCTTTTGATAAACGATAGTTTACACCCCCCTGAAAAGAATCTCTATTTTTGGCAAAATTCGGCAATAATTATTTTCTTCTTTGATGAATTAATCTCCGCCAATAATCCCTGCCTTCTGCAAAGAATTTTGTACCTTTGCAAGCACAATGGAATTTAAGATTACTTCACCTTTCTCGCCAACAGGCGACCAGCCTGAAGCCATCCGTCAGTTGACCGATGGCGTGTTGCGTGGCGATAGGGCACAGGTGTTGCTGGGCGTTACGGGCTCGGGCAAGACCTTTACCATGGCTAATGTGATAGCCAATGTGGGTAAGCCAACACTCATACTGAGTCACAATAAAACGCTTGCTGCACAGCTCTACGAAGAGATGAAAGGATTTTTGTCGGAAAATGCTGTAGAGTATTATGTGTCTTACTATGATTATTATCAGCCCGAGGCTTATCTGCCAGCCACAGATGTCTATATAGAAAAAGACCTGGCCATTAACGAGAACATTGACCGGCTGCGCCTTTCAGCCGTGTCGGCCTTGCTGTCTGGACGGAAAGATGTGGTGGTAGTGGCCTCTGTTTCCTGCATTTATGGCATGGGCGGCCCGACTTCAATGGCCAATAGCGTGATTTCCATTAAGAAAGGTCAGCGGTTGGACCGTAATGAATTTCTTCGCCGGTTGGTCGATGCCCTTTATGTGCGCAACGATCTTGACCTGCAACGTGGCTTTTTTCGCGTGAAGGGCGATACCGTGGATGTGGCAATGGCCTATAGCGACCATCTGCTGCGTGTATCGTGGTGGGACGATGAGATAGAATCTATCGAAGAACTCGATAGCGACACGCTGCAACGCCTGGCTAAATTTGAGGAATATCAAATCTATCCTGCCAATCTGTTTGTCACTTCCAAAGACCAAACCCAGCACGCAATCCGTGCCATTCAAGATGATTTACAGGACCAAATACAATACTTTAACGAATTAGGCGATACCATTAAGGCTCAACGTATTAAGGAACGCGTTGAGTATGATATAGAAATGATAAAAGAGCTCGGCCATTGCAGCGGAATAGAGAATTATTCACGCTATTTCGATGGGCGCGAACCAGGGCAACGGCCCTACTGTCTGCTCGACTTCTTTCCCGACGATTTTCTGCTCATTATTGACGAGAGCCACGTGAGCATTCCGCAGTTGAATGCGATGTACGGAGGCGACCGTGCCCGTAAGCAAAATCTCGTGGAGTATGGTTTCCGGCTGCCTGCCGCCTTCGACAATCGTCCCCTGCGGTTTGAAGAATTCCAGTCGCTGATTCATCAGGTGATCTATGTCTCTGCCACGCCTGCCGCCTTCGAACTGCAAGAGGCCGAGGGAGTGGTGGTGGAACAGCTGATTCGCCCCACAGGACTCTTAGATCCCGTCATTGAAGTGCGCCCGACGGAAAACCAGATTGACGACTTGATGGAGGAGATTGTTCAGCGAACGGAACGCGATGAGCGCGTGCTGGTTACTACGCTGACCAAGCGTATGGCCGAGGAGTTGACGGAATATCTGCTCAACAATGGTGTGCGTGCCAATTATATCCACTCCGATGTGGCCACGCTCGACCGTGTGCAGATAATGAACGATCTCCGCGAGGGGCTCTTCGATGTGCTTGTGGGAGTGAACCTCCTGCGTGAAGGACTCGATTTGCCCGAGGTTTCGCTCGTAGCCATACTTGATGCTGACAAAGAAGGATTCCTGCGTTCGCATCGTTCGCTCACCCAGACGGCTGGGCGTGCTGCACGAAATATCAATGGACGCGTCATTATGTATGCCGACA
This sequence comes from uncultured Prevotella sp., assembly GCA_905234815.1. Taxonomy (GTDB): domain Bacteria; phylum Bacteroidota; class Bacteroidia; order Bacteroidales; family Bacteroidaceae; genus Prevotella. Next base: position 2,207 of record CAJOIX010000016.1, read on the forward strand.
CCATTACGGAAAGTATGCGCCTTACCATCGAAGAGACGGAACGCCGCCGTGCCAAACAGTTGAAATATAACGAAGAACATGGTATCACACCGCAGCAAATTGTGAAGGCCGTTAAGACTTCTCTCCCTGGCGGCAAAGACGAAACAGAAAAGAAAGAGGGCGCCACGCGCCGAAAATCGTCTGCCGCATCAATCTATCAGTTGCCTGCTGATAATCAAGTGGTCTTCGCTGCCGATCCCATCATACAGCAAATGTCGCCCGAGCAATTGCAGAAAACCATTGCTCACACCCGCTCGCTGATGGAACAAGCTGCCAAGGACCTCGATTTCCTCCAAGCTGCCCAGTATCGCGACGAGCTCCTCAAACTCGAAGCCCTCCTGTAATTCAGTTGCTGTTAAGGTATTCGCAGGATACTAATCGCAGATATGAAAAGTCCGCGGGTGATTTTTCCCCGCGGACTTTATTCTTTCCGTTAATTTTTTGTATATCTCTATGCCTGTTTTGATTATGGCTTAAATGGTGTGAAATCATAAACCACTATTGATTGGATAAAGGAGGTCAGTGCATGGAAAAAGAAAGGTTTTCTCAAAAAATACTAAAAAATGTTTCGCGCGCTTGTACATAAAATAAAAAAAGGCTAATTTTGCAAGCCAAATATGAAATTATGAGAAAATCTATTTTGTTTTTCGCTTCTTGCATCTTGCTGCTGGCTTCTTGTTCGCCAGAATACAATCAAGTGCTGAAAACGCAAGATTACCACTATAAATACGAATATGCCAAGCAGTGCTTTGCTACTGGTAAGTATCAGCGTGCAATGCTTCTGCTGTCCGATTTGGTGCATTTTGAAAAAGGAACAGAGAATGGACAGGAATGTCTCTATATGCTTGCAATGACCGCCTATAACACAAAGAATTATGACGATGCAGCACAGGCATTTAAGAAATACTATCAGTCTTACCCGAAAGGTGTCTATGCTGAGATGGCTCAGTTCTATATTGGGCAAAGTCTCTACGATGGCACACCCGAGCCGCGACTCGATCAGTCGCAGACAGTGGCCGCCATTGCTGCCTTTCAGGAATTTCTCGATATCTTCCCCGATACAGAATTGAAGCCTGCAGCACAGCAGCGCCTATTCGATTTGCAGGATAAACTTGTGAAGAAAGAGCTTCATTCTGCCCAGCTTTATTACGACCTCGGTACATATTTTGGCAATTGTACCAATGGCGGAAATAACTACGAGGCCTGCATTATCACTGCGCAAAATGCGTTAAAGGACTATCCCTACACTTCGCTGCGTGAAGAATTTGCCGTGCTCATCATGAAGAGTAAGTTCGAATTGGCCCAGCAGAGCGTTGAAGGAAAGAAGCTGGAACGCTTTCAGGATGCTGAAGATGAATGTTACGGATTCATCAATGAGTATCCCGATTCCAAGCAGCGTGCCACCGCTGAGCGATATATCAAGCGCTGCAAGGAAGTGACCAAAAATTAAAAGAGAAATTAGCAAAATTGTAAAATCGTAAAATCAGAAATATCAACATGGATTACAAAAAGTCAAAAGCCCCAACCAACACCGTTACTCGCAACATCATGGATCTCTGCAAGGAAACTGGCAATATCTACGAAAGCGTAGCCATCATGGGTAAACGTGCCAATCAAATTGCCGCTGAGATAAAGCAAGATCTGAACAAGAAGCTGCAAGAGTTTGCTTCTTATAGCGATACACTTGAAGAAGTGTTTGAAAATCGCGAACAGATTGAGATCTCGCGTTATTACGAGAAACTTCCCAAGCCCACTCTGATGGCAACGGAAGAATTTATCGAGGGCGAAACTTATTATCGCGATCCTTCTAAGGAACAAGAGGAAGCATAATGATACAGCGCATCCAAACTCTCTACCTGCTTGCAGGCATCATTGCTCTGATTGTTTGTCTTCTCCTGCCTGTAGGACAGTATCAACCTGAAGGAATGGGTGTGGGGGCGACGCTTTTCAATCTGATGATTCAGAGCGGAAACCCTGCGCTGCAACCCAGCATTTGGCAACAGTCATTCCCTCTTTTCCTCTGTGTGTTTCTCGCTGTGCTCTTGGCATTAGTAGCCATCTTCAGCTATAAAACACGCAAGCGACAAGCCAAACTGTGTGTGGGTGCTATTGTATGCTGCCTTCTGTGGTATGTAGGGGTGTATTTTTATGGCTTTTATTTGTGCCCAATTGAATGGACTTTTCGCCCTGGTATAGGTATCTGTTTACCTCTGTTGTCAGCCTTCTTTTTCTATTTAGCACGAAAGGGTGTACTGGCCGATGAGCGACTGGTGCGCGAGTCCAATCGATTGAGATAACTTTTGAATTACGCAATTATAGCTGCCGGTGAGGGTTCCCGCCTGAAAGCGGAGGGAATCAATACGCCAAAGCCTTTAGTACAGGTCAATGGCGAACCACTCATGGCACGCTTGTTGCGTATTTTTTGTGCCAATGAGGCCAAGGTTATTGCTGTTATTTGCAATGAAGACAGTCCTGAAGTTGAACAGTTCCTACGCCAACAGCAGCAGTCCTTGCGCGAAGACCATGGCGTTGATTTGCAAATTGTGGTGAAATCGACCCCGAGCAGTGCACATAGCCTGTCTTTACTGGCAGATATTCTGGGTTCTGACCCATTTATATTGACCACAGTCGATACGGTTTTTCATGAAGAATGGTTTTCCATGTATGTGAAAGCCTTTCACTGTATCCTGCTACTGGGTATAGATGCGCTGATGGGAGTTACGGATTATTGCGACGATGAAAAACCTCTTTACGTTACTTGCGATGTAGCTGAGCGCATCACAGGATTTCATGATGAGAAGCCTTGCGGGAATTATCTGATTTCTGCAGGCATCTATGGTCTTACCGCTCCAGCATTGTCTGTTCTTGATGAATGCTTAAAGCGTGGCCAGAGTCGTATGCGCAATTTCCAGCGCGCCCTCATTGATCATCATCTTCATGTAGAAGCGTATCGTCTGAATCAGGTTTTCGATATCGACCATGCCAGCGATATTGAAAAGGCCAATCAGTTATTTACAACCAAACAACCGGCTTTGCCTCGCGTTGCAGTGTTGAAACGCGAACCGATATTCTCTCCTGGCGCTCGGGATAGAGATGCTGCTTTGGCTGAAAAGATAGTCGGCTGCCTTTCGCGCTCATACATTAGTGCCAGCCTCTATGACTCAACTGACAATCTTTTGAATGACTCCAGTGTTCGTTGCATCGTTTCCATGCAACGCAGCAATACGGCATTGACGCAACTCTCCCGTCTATCTGAGGCCGGAGTGCCTGTATTGAATACTCCTGGCGGCGTATCCATGTGTGGCCGTCGCGCAGAAATCTACGCTGCGCTAAAAGCGTTTGGTCTTCCCGTGCCATCAGAAGATGGAACAGATGGCGTTTGGCTGAAGAATGGTGATACGTGGAGCATCGGTTCGGAGGATGTAGTGTATTGCAAGACAGCCGCCGAAGTGGAGCAGACGCGTCGGCAATTTCTCAACCGCGGCATACATACCATCGTACAGCAAGCCCATATTGAGGGACAGTTGTTGAAATGTTATGGTGTCGCCGATAATTTCTTCCACATATCCTCGTCGCTGGGTGTTGACCTTTCCTCACTGTCTGCAAAGTTATTGGACTTTGCTCGGAGCATTGGCGTGCCAATTTTTGGTGCTGACTTAATTCTGACTCCGGAAGGAAAAGCCTATATTATTGATTTTAACGATTTTCCGAGTTTCGCTACTTGTCAAATAGAGGCAGCCCAAGCCATCGCTTGCCAGGTAATAAAAAACATACAGACATCATGACGCTCCAACGCTTTCGCCAATTGCTGCACGCTTCTTTCAAAAGCAACGATACTGAAGAATGGCTCGATGTGCATTTCACCCGGCCCATCGGACTCCTGTTTGCGCTCCTTTGGAATCGTTTAGGTATTCATCCCAATGCAATCACTATTCTTTCTATCTTTCTGGGTGTAGGCGCAGGTGTGATGTTTTATTTCTCCGATTGGCACCATAATCTCATGGGTGTTATGTTGCTGATGCTGGCAAATTTCTGCGATAGCACGGACGGGCAGATGGCTCGTCTTACAGGAAAGAAGACGTTGATAGGCCGAATTCTTGATGGTTTGAGTGGCGATCTGTGGTTTTCTTCTATTTACATCGCGATTGCGCTCAGACTTTTTGCACAGCCTATGCCGCTCATCGGTAGCGACTGGGGATTTTGGGCATGGGCGCTCGTCGTAGTGGCAGGTCTCTTGTGTCATGCCCGCCAGAGCTCTTTGGCAGATTACTATCGACAGATACATCTCTATGTGCTCAAAGGTGAGGCTGGCAGTGAGCTGCATAGCAGCGAAATTGTGGAAAGCCAACACTGGTGGGAGCGCATATTTTTTAGCCAGTATGCCCGCTATTGCCGCTCGCAGGAGCAGCGTACGCCTCGATTTCAGCAACTCTTCCATTTCATCAAGCATCAACATCCGCTTTGGCCGTTGCTTTCACAAGAATTTTTGAGTGGTTCGCGGCCGCTGATGAAATACACAAATTTACTTACATTCAATGCCCGCGCTATTATTCTTTACGTTTCTGCGCTGTTGGATTGCGTGTGGTTGTATCCGCTGCTGGAGATAACACTCTTCGAGTGTATGTATCTTTATATGTGGCATCAGCACGAAATGCTATGTGGCCGGCTCACACATATAATCCAATCGGTCAAGGCCATTGCTTTCGACTATGGCGGTACGCTTGATACAGGCGGGCGCCATTGGTTTAAGGTGATTGCCGATGCTTATCAACATGCTGGCTTTACAATTGAGCGGAGCACTTTATATGATGCTTATGTCTATGCGGAAAAGCAGCTTGGGGTAGGAGAGACAATCCTTCCTACCGATAATTTTCGGGTGACACTGGAGAAAAAAGTCGCTTTTCAATTCGCCTATCTCGGTGAAAATTTCCCATCGTTCAAAGATCAATCGCCTTCTGCAAGGATAGTAGACGAGTGTTATGAGGTGGCTCTGTGCCATACATCGAAGAGCAAGAAACTCTTGGCTGAACTTCATCAGCATTATCCAATAGCGCTGGTCAGCAATTTCTACGGCAACCTATCCGCTGTTTTGGATGAATTTGGGCTATCTGGATTTTTCAGCGAAGTGGTGGAGTCAGCTCAGGAGAACATTAGAAAGCCAGACAGTCGCCTTTGGTCCATAGCCATTGACCGACTGGATGTTCGACCTGAACAAGTGCTCATTGTAGGCGACAGCCTGAAAAACGACATCCTGCCAGCCCGGCATTTAGGCTGTTTCGCCTTGCTGTGGAAGGCATAAAAAAGAGACGTGGCAAGTAACGCTACGTCTCTTTTTTGGTTTCTTATTTTAGTTTCGCTTAATAGCTGCGTGCAATGATGACACGATATTTTGCGGGTTTGCCGGAAACCATATCCGTGCCAGGCGTTTGTTCTACATCGTTAGGTATGCAGCGGATGGTTGCCTGTGTATCGGCTTTGATTTGCGCCTCCGTTTCTTCGGTGCCATCCCAGTGGCAAAGGAAGAAACCACCTTGCTTCACGCGCTCTTTGAATTCCTCGTAGTTGTCACATTCGTAGATGTGTTCATCGCGATATTTGCGTGCGCGGTTGAGCATATCTGACTGGATTTGCTGAAGCAGTTGTTCTACGTAGTCCTCAATACCGTCAACAGGGCGGGTTTCTTTTTCCAGCGTGTCGCGGCGCATCACTTCGATGGTACCGTTCTCCAAGTCGCGGCCACCCATGACGAGTCGCACGGGAACACCCTTCACTTCGTAGTCAGCAAACTTAAAGCCAGGGCGTTTATTGTCGCCATCGTCGAGTTTCACACTGATGCCACGCTTTTCCAGTTCAGCTTTGATTGCGCTGAGCTTGTCGCAGACGGCGTTCATCTGGTCGCCGGCCTTACCGATGGGGATAATAACCACCTGAAGCGGGGCAAGCACCGGAGGGAGCACCAGTCCGTTATCGTCGCTGTGAGTCATGATAAGGGCGCCGATGAGTCGGGTAGATACACCCCACGATGTGGCCCACACGAGTTCTTCCTTGTTCTCCTTGTTGAGATAGGTTACTTCAAATGCTTTGGCAAAGTTCTGTCCGAGGAAATGCGATGTGCCGCTTTGCAGGGCTTTGCCATCCTGCATCATGGCTTCGATGGTGTAGGTATCGAGTGCACCTGCGAAGCGCTCGGTGGGACTTTTCACACCTTGTACCACAGGCATGGCCATGTGTTGCTCAGCAAAGTCTGCATATACACCAAGCATCTGGCGTGCCATGGCTTCGGCTTCTTCGCGAGTGGCGTGAGCGGTGTGGCCTTCTTGCCAGAGGAATTCGCTGGTGCGAAGGAAAGGACGGGTGCGCATTTCCCAGCGCATCACGTTGCACCACTGATTACACTTCAAGGGCAGGTCGCGCCATGAGTGAATCCAGTTTTTATAGGTGTTCCAAATGATGGTTTCCGATGTGGGACGAATGATAAGTTCTTCGTCGAGCTTGGCCGATGGATCTACCTCAACGGCTTGTCCGTCTTCAGTGGCGCGCAAGCGATAGTGGGTCACCACTGCGCACTCCTTTGCAAATCCTTCTACGTGTTCAGCCTCGCGCGAGAGATAACTCTTGGGAATCAGCAAGGGGAAATAAGCGTTCTGCACTCCTTGCTGCTTAAACATACGGTCGAGTTGCTGTTGCATCTTTTCCCAAATGGCATAGCCATAAGGTTTGATAACCATGCAACCGCGCACGGCCGACTGCTCGGCTAAATCGGCCAGGACAATCAGGTCGTTATACCACTGGCTGTAGTTTTCAGCCCGTTTGGTCAGTTGTTTCAGTTCTGTTGCCATGTAAGACGATATTCTTTATTTATGGATATTTGTTTTCGATGCGCAAAGGTAGTGCTTTTCTTTTAATTATGCGCGGTTTGTTTTCGATTTTTCTCCTCACAATAATAAAAATGTACGCGCGCGTAAGGATACTTATAATTCTCATCCGTTCAACCCTTAAAAATGACCTCATAAATTGCCCATTTCTAAAAGCTATGCTTTTGGACTCTCAAAGCATAGCTTTTGGCGCCTGAAAGCATAGCTTTTGAAGGTCAAAAGCATAGCTTTTAGAAAACAGGGTGAAAAGATACATGGCGAAAAGATAAATTTGGGCTTTCCGGGTCCTGAATCTTTTGCTTTCACTACAATCGTTAACTAACTCATATTCATAAATTTTTAGAAAATATGCTCAACCATATCATGAGAAATAGAATGATTTAAGTTTTAAAATTTTTGAATTTTTTCTTGAAAAAAGTTGTGGAAAGTTTACAATTTTATTTTATCTTTGTCAGCGTTGAATTAATCATTTTGAAAATTTTCTCGCAAGTTTTATTCGGAAAGTTTTCCAAAACGGGAAACTTTCTTTTCGACTTGCGGAGAAAAGTTTTCCAAAACATCACATAAAATGGAAATACAAAACTTTACCATCACCAAGCGCGGAGGCGAGCAGGTTCGCTTCTCATTAGACAAAATCATGAATGCCATTATCAAGGCATTTGAGTCGGTTAACGAGCCTACTGATTTGGGCACTATCTCTAAGGTACTCAGTCATTTAGATATTCAGGAGGGTATCACTGTTGAGGCTATTCAGAATCAGGTGGAAGAGGCCTTGATGCGCGAAGGTCACTACAAGGTTGCCAAGTCGTTTATGCTCTATCGCCAGCAACATACGGAGGATCGTGAGACGCTGGAGAAGTTGAACTTTTTGACTGACTATGTTGATTCTGTCAATGCCGCTACTGGTTCGAAATATGACGCTAATGCAAATGTTGAGCATAAAAATATTGCAACTTTGATTGGTGAATTGCCCAAGGCAAGTTTCATTCGTTTGAACCGCCGTCTGCTCACCGACCGCATTAAAAAGATGTATGGTAAAGAACTCGCAGATAAATATCTCGACCTGCTCAACAACCACTTCATCTATAAGAACGACGAGACTTCGCTTGCCAACTATTGTGCTTCCATCACGATGTATCCTTGGCTCATTGGCGGTACCACTTCTGTGGGTGGTAACTCTACGGCGCCTACTAATCTGAAATCGTTCTGTGGTGGTTTTGTCAACATGGTGTTCATGGTGTCGAGTATGCTCTCGGGTGCTTGCGCTACGCCAGAATTCCTCATGTACCTTAATTATTTTATAGGTATGGAGTATGGCAAGGACTATTGGAAAGAGGCAGACAAAGTGGTTGACCTCTCGACCAAACATCGTACCATCGACAAGATGATAACCGATTGCTTCGAGCAGATTGTTTACTCTATCAATCAGCCTACCGGAGCGCGCAACTATCAGGCAGTGTTCTGGAACGTGGCATACTACGATAAATACTACTTTGAATCTCTCTTCGGCGAATTTTATTTCCCCGACGGTTCCAAGCCCGATTGGGAAGGTCTCTCTTGGCTGCAGAAACGCTTCATGAAGTGGTTCAACAAGGAACGCACCAAGACTGTGCTGACTTTCCCCGTAGAAACGATGGCGCTTCTCACCAAGGACGGAGAGCCAATGGATAAGGAGTGGGGAGACTTCACTGCAGAGATGTACGCCGAAGGGCACTCGTTCTTTACCTATATGAGCGATAATGCCGACTCTCTCTCCAGCTGCTGCCGTCTGCGCAACGAGATTCAAGACAACGGCTTTAGCTATACGCTCGGAGCCGGAGGTGTATCGACTGGTTCAAAGTCAGTGCTGACCATCAATCTGAACCGCTGCATCCAGTATGCTGTGAACCACGGTCAAGACTATAAGGAATTCCTCTCAGATGTGATTGACCTTTGTCACAAGGTGCAGCTGGCCTACAATGAGAACCTTAAGGATATGCAGGCCCACGGTATGCTTCCGCTGTTCGATGCTGGCTACATCAACATTGCGCGTCAGTATCTCACCATCGGTATCAACGGTTTGGTTGAAGCTGCAGAATTCATGGGATTGAAGATTACGCCTAACGACGATTATCTCCACTTTGTACAGGGTATTCTCTCGCTCGTGGAGAAATACAACAAGAAGTATCGCACCAAGGACGTGATGTTCAACTGCGAAATGATCCCTGCTGAGAATGTAGGCGTGAAGCACGCTAAGTGGGACCGCGAAGACGGTTACTTCGTGCCGCGCGACTGTTACAACAGCTACTTCTATGTGGTTGAAGACGATTCGCTGAACATCATTGACAAGTTCAAACTCCACGGTGCTCCATACATCGAACACCTCACTGGTGGCTCCGCCCTGCACATGAATCTGGAAGAACATCTCTCCAAAGCTCAATATGCCCAGCTGCTACGCGTAGCTGCCAAGGAGGGATGCAACTACTTCACATTCAATATCCCCAATACGATCTGTAACGACTGTGGCCACATTGATAAACGCTATCTGAAAGAGTGTCCTCATTGCCACTCGAAGAATGTGGACTACATGACCCGCATCATAGGCTATCTGAAGCGTGTGAGCAACTTCTCGCAGGCTCGTCAGGAAGAAGCAGCACGTCGCTACTATGCAGGTCAGAGTAAATACACAGTTTAATTCATGCTTAAATACGTCAATACCGGGATAGTGTTTCAAGAAATTCCCGATGAGGTGACGCTCTCCATCAACCTCTCGCGATGCCCTTGCCACTGTCCAGGATGCCATAGCCAATATCTGGCCGAGGACATCGGGGAACCTCTTACACCCGATGTCCTTGATCGGTTTGTGGAAGAATACGGAAAAGATATTACCTGCTTGGCATTCATGGGAGGCGATGCGGAACCGGAGTATGTTGATGAACTGGCGCGATATATGCACACCGCCCACCCACAGTTTAAAGTGGCGTGGTATAGCGGTCGTACAGTCATTTCGCGCAATGTGGATTGCAACGATTTCGACTATATAAAAATCGGTCCTTATATTGCACATTTGGGCCCGCTCAACTCGAAAACCACCAACCAGCGACTCTACAAAAGGGTAGGGGACAATCAATTAGAAGACATTACCGCACGCTTTTGGAAAAAATAGTTCAACACCAACCACCCGCTATCGCAATCGTGTGTAAAAACACATTGGCAGCCATTGGACTCAAACGGCTGCTGGAACTTCTTGTACCCTTTGTGCAGGTGGAGATTTTTCCAGATTATATTGCATTTGAATCAGCGGAGCCACAGCGTTTTGTGCATCAATTTGTAGATGCCGTGACACTTGAACACTCCGCCTATATTGCGGCCAATCTACGCCGTACTGTCCTGCTTGTTGATAACGAAGAGGGTCCAACCCTTTCTCAGCCGTTCCGTCAGCCTACGCTCAATTATCACTTGGAGGAAAAACAACTCGTTTATCAGTTGCTAAAATTGCTGCAGCATGGGCATCCGCATGGAAACAATCTGCCTGTGCCGCATCAGCAGCCAACAGAAAAACTGTCTAAGCGGGAAATAGATGTATTGCGGCTCATCGTGAAAGGGTTCATCAACAAAGAAATTGCTGATCAGCTCAACATAGCACTCACCACCGTGATTACCCACCGCAAGAACATAATGACAAAACTTGCGATGCGGAGCGTGAGTGCACTCACAATCTATGCGGTAACTCATGGACTGATTGAGATTGACGAAATCTAAAAGAATACTCTCATAGCGCTCAAGTGTGAACGCTTATTTTTTGTTGCTGAAATTTGTGTGCATGAAAAAGTTTAAGTACTTTTGTGCAGAGTGAATACTGAAATAACTAAAACTAAATACCAAATAAAACAATTATGTCACAACTTAATGGACGCATTTCGCAGATTATCGGCCCTGTGATCGACGTGTGGTTTGACACGCAAGGCAAAGATCCCGAGCAGGTGCTGCCACGAATCTACGATGCATTAAAAGTGAAGCGTGCCGATGGGCGCGACTTGATTATTGAAGTACAGCAACACATAGGCGAAGACACCGTGCGTTGCGTTGCTATGGACAATACTGACGGTCTTCAACGCGGACTTTCCGTTGAACCTACTGGCCGCCCCATAGCCATGCCTGCAGGTGATCAGATTAAAGGTCGTATGCTCAACGTGATTGGTGCTCCTATCGATGGTATGAAAGACCTCGACATGGAAGGCTCATATCCCATTCACCGTGAGGCACCGCAGTTTGAAGAGTTGTCCACCCGCAAGGAAATGCTTGCAACTGGTATCAAAGTGATTGACCTGCTGGAGCCATATCTGAAAGGTGGTAAGATTGGACTCTTCGGTGGCGCCGGTGTAGGTAAGACCGTGCTCATCATGGAACTTATCAACAACATTGCCAAAGGGCACAATGGTTTCTCTGTCTTTGCTGGAGTAGGAGAGCGCACCCGTGAAGGTAACGACCTGATCCGCGAAATGATTGAAAGCGGTGTGGTACGCTATGGCGACAAGTTTAAAAAGGCCATGGAAGAAGGCAAGTGGGATCTCTCACTCGTTGATCCGGAAGAACTTAAGAAGAGCCAAGCCACACTGGTTTACGGCCAGATGAACGAACCGCCGGGAGCACGTGCATCGGTGGCACTGTCTGGACTGACCGTGGCCGAAACCTTCCGCGACAACGGCGGTAAAGATGGTGCTGCTGCGGACATCTTGTTCTTCATCGACAACATCTTCCGTTTCACCCAGGCCGGTTCCGAAGTTTCTGCTCTGCTTGGCCGTATGCCATCAGCCGTAGGTTATCAACCGACACTTGCATCCGAAATGGGTGCTATGCAGGAACGCATCACTTCAACCAAGAAAGGTTCTATCACTTCAGTGCAAGCAGTTTATGTGCCGGCCGACGACTTGACCGACCCTGCTCCTGCTACTACCTTTACGCACCTCGATGCCACAACGGTGCTTTCGCGTAAAATCACTGAGTTGGGTATTTATCCTGCCGTTGATCCACTGGCAAGTACATCGCGTATTCTTGATCCGCTCATCGTGGGTAAAGAACACTACGACTGTGCACAGCGTGTGAAACAAATTCTTCAGCGTTACAACGAACTGCAAGATATCATTGCAATTCTCGGTATGGACGAACTTTCCGATGAAGATAAGTTGACCGTGAACCGTGCCCGTCGCGTACAGCGCTTCCTCTCGCAGCCATTCGCTGTGGCAGAACAGTTCACTGGCGTACCGGGTGTAATGGTATCAATCGAAGACACCATTAAGGGCTTCAACATGATCCTTGACGGAAAAGTAGATGACTTGCCCGAACAGGCATTCCTCAATGTTGGTACAATCGAACAAGCCATTGAGAAAGGTAAGAAACTTCTTGAAGCTGCCAAAGGATAATAGCGCAGAAAGTTAAATGTAAATTATCATGTTGAATCTAAAAATTGTTTCTCCCGAACGCATTGAATACCAAGGTGAGGTGGAAAGTGTACTCGTTCCGGGTACTATGGGCAAGTTTGAGATACTGACCAACCACGCACCTATCATCTCGTCGCTCGATAAGGGAACGGTACGCTACGTGCTTCCTGGCGGCGAGAAGAAGACTCTCGACATTTTCGGCGGCTTTGTTGAAGTGCAGAAAAATGTTGTGAGCCTCTGTGTAGAAGTGCAAGTGGAATAGTCTTTCAAACGAAAGAGTTGAGTGTTATGAATGTCAACAGAAAGTGTTTAAACTATATCTTACAGTCGGTTATCATGGTGTGTCTGCTCAACATGATCGGGTGGCTGGCCATGCACCAGTGGGGGTACAACCTTATGTTTGCCCTGACTGCCAGCATGATTTTCGTGTTGGTTATCGATATAGCCACTGCACTGGTTTGGCGTTGGGTAGCCAGCAAACATCCAAACATGATGCCCTCGTTCATCACAGGGGTGTCTGGCGTCCGTTTTCTGGGTGCATTGCTCATGCTGCTGATCGGATATCTGGTGCTGGGAATCGACGGAATGTCTTCGTTCATCGTAGTGTTCTTTGTCTATTACCTCGCATCAATCATTCATCACTCTATATTCTTCTCGAGAGTATCCAAGCAATTATAATGTGTTAAAAGCCAACTGATTATAATGAAACAACTAAAGTCTATATGCATCCTTCTGATGATGACTCTGCTGCCGCTGTCCATGATGGCCAACGAGCATAAGGAGGGTGAGGTGTTGGACATCCCCGAGATAGTGCTTCATCACTTGGACGATGCTTACGAGTGGCACATCGTGTCGGACGTGAGCATACCGCTACCTATTATTATACGTAGCAGCCAAACTGGTGAGTGGCACTTCTGTACGGAAAGCTCTTTGCCCGATGGTTTCTTCTTTAACGAAGAGGCTCACGGTAAGATTTACGAGCGCATGGCCGATGGCACGGTGGAACGTCCATTGGACTTAAGCATCACGCGCAATGTGTTGCAGATATGGATTTCCGTAGCCCTGTTGCTGACGGTATTCCTCTGCTGTGCCAACTGGTACAAGAAGCACGACAAGACGAGCGAGGCTCCAAAAGGCTTCGTTGGTGCCATGGAGATGCTGGTGATGATGATTAACGACGATGTTATCAAGTCCAGCATAGGTGAGAAGCATTATAAGAAATATGCACCGTACCTGCTGACGGTGTTCTTTTTCATCTTCTTCACCAATTTGTTGGGACTGCTGCCCATCTTCCCGGGTGGTTCAAACGTAACGGGTAACATCAACATCACGTTCTTCTTGGCATTGTGCACGTTCTTGGCCATCAACCTCTTTGGTAACAAGGAATACTGGAAGGAAATCTTCTGGCCCGACGTACCCATCTTCTTGAAGGCCATCCCCATCATGCCGGCAATCGAGCTGTTCGGTGTTTTCACCAAACCCTTTGCCCTGATGATTCGTCTCTTTGCCAATATGATGGCCGGTCACGCTATGATATTGGCATTCACATGCGTTATATTCCTTGGCTGGACGCTGGGTCCTGTAATGGGCACAGGTCTGAACATCTTCAGTGCCATCATGCTGCTGTTCATGAATGCTCTGGAGCTGTTGGTAGCCTTTGTACAAGCTTACGTGTTCACCATGTTGTCGGCCGTGTTCATCGGCCTGGCGCATAAGGAAGGACACGAAGGTTAAGAAATCAATAATCAATTTAAGTAATAATTAACAATTTAAAAACATTTAAAATTATGATTACATCTTTTTTGTTAGCCGCTGAAGGCCTGGCACAGCTGGGTTGCGGTATTGGTGCTGGTGTTGCCGTTATCGGTGCAGGTTTGGGTATTGGTAAGATTGGTGGTAGCGCCGTTGACGCTATTGCACGTCAGCCGGAAGCTTCCGGTCAGATCTTCACCCAGATGATTCTGACCTCAGCCTTCGTTGAGGGTTGTGCTCTGTTCGCTATTGCAGCTTGTGCATTCTTGATTAAATAAAATCTATTAGCAAATGGATTTCACTCAATTACCAGCAATCCTGACACCTGACATAGGCCTCCTGTTTTGGATGCTTCTGGCGTTCTTGGTTGTTTTCTTTGCCCTTGCAAAGTTCGGCTTCCCCGTCATCACCAAAACGGTGGAGGAACGTAAGAACTTCATCGACGAGAGTCTGCGCAAGGCCCATGAAGCAAACGAACGTTTGGAGAACATACAGGTGGAAGGCGAGAAGATTCTTCAATCCGCCCGCGAAAAGCAATCGCAGATACTGCGCGAAGCTGCCGAGACCCGCGATAATATCGTGGAGAAAGCTCAGCAAACTGCTCGTGCAGAGAATGCACGACTGCTGGAAGAAGGGCGCCAAGAAATTGCTGCCGAGCGCAGCAATGTGGAGAAGGAGATTCGCGCACAGGTGGCCGACCTCTCTGTGAAGATTGCAGAGAAAGTGCTCCGCCAACAGCTCGAATTGGGCGATAAGCAAATGGCGATGATCGACAAATTGCTTGATGAGATTCCTAACGATAATAAATAAAACAACATGGATATTGGTGTAATTTCTGTTCGGTATGCAAGAGCCTTGCTCAAAAGTGCTCTTGAGCGAAAAGAGGAAGAACAGGTATATCTCGATATGCAAACGCTCAGCAAGAGTTATATCGAGGTAAACCAATTGCGCCACGTTATCAACAATCCCATGCTGACCCGCGAACAGAAGCAACAACTGCTCGAAACAGCCTGCGGAGAGAAACGAGCCGATCTATCCAAACGCTTTATTGAACTCGTGTTGCAAGAGGGTCGTGAAGATTTCATCCAGTTTATGGCTGCATCGTACATCACCCTCTATCGTCAACAAAAGAATCTCATACGTGGAAAACTTACCACCGCCACAGCCGTATCGCCTGAAACCGAGGCAAAGATGCGGCAAATGGTGGAAAGTAAAACTCTGGGAACAGTGGAGTTTCAGACAGAAGTGAATCCAGACATCATTGGAGGATTTATTCTCGAATATGATACATACAGAATGGATGCCAGCGTGAAAACCAAGTTGAACGCAATCCTTGCTGCACTGAAAAAGTAACAACTCCACAATTGCTACATACTCAATAGTAAATAAGAAATAAGTAAGTCAACAATGTCAGATAAAATTAAACCAAGCGAAGTTTCAGACGTGCTGCTGAAGCAGTTGAGCGAGATTAGCGACAAGAATCAGTTTGACGAAGTCGGCACCGTGCTTCAGGTGAGCGATGGTGTGGCCCGTGTCTATGGTCTGCGCAACGCTGAAGCCAACGAGCTCTTGGAATTTGAAAATGGCACTATGGCTATTGTCATGAACCTTGAGGAAGACAATGTCGGCTGTGTGCTTCTTGGCCCTACCGCTGGTATCAAAGAAGGCCAAAGCGTAAAACGCACCCACCGCATTTCGTCTATCCGCGTGAACGACAATATGCTTGGTCGTGTCATCAATCCGCTCGGACAGGCAATTGACGGTAAGGGCGATATCGACCTTACCGACTCGTTTGAAATGCCGCTCGACCGTAAAGCACCTGGCGTTATCTACCGCCAGCCAGTGAAAGAACCGCTGCAGACGGGTCTGAAAGCCGTGGACTCAATGATTCCCATTGGTCGTGGCCAGCGTGAGCTGATCATTGGCGACCGCCAGACCGGAAAGACGGCGATTGCCATTGATACCATTATCAATCAAAAGAGTTTCTACGAGGCAGGCAAGCCTGTATATTGTATCTATGTGGCCATCGGTCAGAAGGCCTCAACCGTGGCAGCACTTGTTCAAAACCTGAAAGAGCATGGCGCTCTTCCCTATACCATTATTGTGAGTGCTACCGCTGCCGACCCAGCTGCCATGCAGTATTATGCACCGTTCGCCGGAGCAGCCATTGGCGAATACTTCCGCGATCGTGGTCATGCAGCCCTCGTGGTCTATGACGACCTCTCCAAGCAGGCCGTTGCCTATCGTGAGGTGTCGCTCATTTTGCGTCGCCCTTCAGGTCGTGAAGCCTATCCGGGCGATGTGTTCTACCTCCACTCTCGTCTCTTGGAGCGTGCTGCAAAAATCAATGAGCAGCAGGAAGTGGCTGAGCAGATGAACGATCTGCCTGAATGCATGAAAGGCCATGTTAAGGGTGGTGGCTCACTCACCGCGCTGCCTATCATTGAAACCCAGGCTGGCGACGTTTCGGCATACATTCCAACCAACGTGATTTCTATCACCGACGGACAGATTTATCTTGAAACAGACCTCTTCAACCAAGGTTTCCGTCCTGCTATCAACGTAGGTATTTCAGTATCGCGTGTGGGTGGTTCTGCTCAAATCAAGTCGATGAAGAAAGTGGCTGGTACACTGAAAATTGACATGGCTCAGTATCGCGAATTGGAAGCATTCTCTAAGTTCTCGAGCGATATGGATGCCGTGACAGCCATGACACTCGACCGCGGCCGAAAGAACAATCAGTTGCTCATACAGCCGCAGTACAGCCCCATGCCTGTTGGCGAGCAGATAGCCATTCTCTATTGTGGCATCAACGGCCTCATGGCCAATGTTCCAGTAGAGAAGGTGCGCGAGTGTCAGGATACTTTCCTCGATAAATTGCGCTCTGCCCATCCTGAAGTAATAGAATCGCTCGGCTCGGGACAACTAACCGACGAGTCTATTGCAACAATTAAGGCCGTAATGGCTGATATTGCTAATGGATAAATCACAGTTATAATGGCAAGCTTAAAAGAAATAAAAAACCGCATAGCAAGTGTCAACAGCACGCGTAAGATTACGAGTGCAATGAAGATGGTTGCATCGAGTAAGTTGCACCACGCACAGGTGATGATCGAGAATATGTTGCCATACGAGCAGATGCTCGAGCACATACTCAAAACCTTCATAGCCTCGGAAGCTGATGCGCACACCGTGTTTGACGAAGAGCGCGAACTGCATCGTGTAGCACTTGTGGTTTTCTCATCGAACAGTAGCTTATGTGGTGGTTTCAATGCCAATGTGATAAAGCTCATGCAGCAGACACTCGCTCAATACGAGCATCTGGGGAAAGACAATATTGAAGTCTATCCCGTTGGGCGTAAAGTAGCAGAAAAAGTACAAAAGCTCGGCTTTACACCCGCTGGCGATTTCACAGAGATGGCAGACAAACCAAACTTTTCCGATTGCCAGGCATTAGCCATGAAACTTGGCGAGAAGTTTATGAAAGGTGAGCTCGATAGAGTAGAGCTCATCTATCATCACTTCAAATCAGCAGGTTCACAGATTCTTACCCGTAAGACTTTCCTGCCAATTGATGTGCAGTCTGAGCTCGATGCTGACAAAGAACGTGATCTGACCAACAATGTCGCCACCAAGGCTGCGCAGGATTATCTGAAAAGGAAGCAGGGCGGGCAAGACAAGAAAGCGTCAGAGGCAGCCAAGCCGCTGAACGACAACTTCCTGGTCGAACCCGACATGACCACCGTTCTCGGGCAGCTCATACCACGGTATGGACACTTTCTGCTCTATACCGCATTGCTCGACAGCAACGCATCGGAACACGCTGCGCGAATGGTTGCCATGCAGACTGCCACAGACAATGCCGACGAATTGCTTCGCGATCTCAACTTGCAGTATAACAAAAGCCGCCAGCAGGCCATCACCAACGAACTGCTCGATATTGTTGGTGGTTCGGTCAACAACTGACGGCAATATCTACCAAGAAAAAGCTCCCCGTGGAAATCCAATCCGCGGGGAGTTTTTTTGTTACTGAAAATCAGCACTTTACAAATCCCTTTCTAAAAGCTATGCTTTTGCGCTCCGAAAGCATAGCTTTTGCCGTTCAAAAGGATAGCTTTTAGGCTTCAAAAGCATAGCTTTTAGAAAACGATAGTTTGCACCCATGTTTTCAAGAGGAATTAATGCCCTGCGGCGAAGGCTTTTTTTTGTCAATTTAGTGCACAACAATTGCAACAAACAAAAATAAAAGTGAGGAAAAATTTGTTGGTAGCGGAAAAATGATTATCTTTGCACCTGCATTTGAAAAATGTTTCGGGACTTTTGCCCTGCTTGGAAGTTTGGGTGAGTGGCTGAAACCAGCAGTTTGCTAAACTGCCGTGCGGGTAACCGTACCGGGGGTTCGAATCCCCCAGCTTCCGCACATTTTCCAGATGTCTTCGGTGGATTCATCTAATGGTTAGGATACAAGATTCTCAATCTTGGCATAGGGGTTCGATTCCCCTATCCACTACAAGAAGAATAAATGTAAGAGTGTATAGCAATGCATTTTTACATTTTCTTTTTGGAAGGTTGGCAGAGTGATCGATCGCGCTGGACTCGAAATCCGGTATACCCCTTTCGGGTATCGGGGGTTTGAATCCCTCACCTTCCGCAAAAAGAGCAGCCTTATGGTTGCTCTTTTTTTGTGAGGGATGAAAACCCCAGGGTTTGTAACCCAAGCAAGAATCCCTCACCTTCCGCAAAAAAGAGCAGCCTTATGGTTGCTCTTTTTTTTGTGAGGGATGAAAACCCCAGGGTTTGTAATCGACGGAGTCGCTTGCCAGAGCAAGAATCCCTCACCTTCCGCAAAAAAGAGCAGCCTTATGGTTGCTTTTTTTGTGACGGATGGCTACAAAAAAGCGCCCCTATGACCGTTGTTGCAGAATCATAGGGGCGCTTTTTGGGGTGGGCATGTTTACCGCTCAGCCAGCATGAGCTTGCGCCAGCGGAAGAAACCCGCAATGGCGATGACTACATAGAGCGCATATAATGCTGACTTGAAGGGCAGCCCTTTGGTGTGGTAGAGAAAGCAGGTGACAATATCTACCATTATCCAGACAATCCATTGCTCCAAGTATTTGTGGGCCAATGCCCATATTCCGACCATGCTCAGCGCCGTGGTGAAGGAATCGAGCGCAGGCACTGTGGAGTCGGTGAAGTTGTCGAGCAGATAATAAATAGCTCCCCAGAGTGCTGCCGCAAGTAGGGCGAAGAGGAGTCCGCGCTGCAGCGGCATGTGAGTAATGGGCATGGCGCCTTGAGCCTTTGCCGCTGAGCGGTGGAGAAATCCTTTCCAGCAGAGGAATCCATAGACGGTCATGCCAAGATAGTAGAATTCCATGGCGCAGTCGGCGTAGATTCCTTTTTGATAATAGAGCACAATGCCGAGTAGCTGCATGATGAAGCCTACGGCCCACATCCATTTTGAAGCATAGAACTCGAACAGGATATAGGCCAGACCCAGCAGGGCTGTGATGATATCGAGCGGATGAAACGTCATGATGGGAGAAATGTTTTTAGAATACAATGTTGATGTAAGCAAGGAAGTGTGTCGGTGCCTGTGCTGAGTAGGTGGCCCAAGCCCAGCCGCCGTCGTAGGCTTCCAGATTGCCGTTGGCATCGAGACGGTAGTTCATGGAGCAGGAGCCATTGCTTTCATATCGCTTGCAGAAAAAGTTATAGACCGTGCAGCCAACGGTTGCCGTAATAGACTTGTGGATTGTGAAATTGTAGTTGAGGTCGAAGTCGGTGGTGCAGAACGAGGATATAACGGCCGATGTGTAGGTTGTTTCATCGGTATTTAGATACTGGCTGAATCCGGAATTGGTCATGTATTGTTTGCTAACGAACTTAGTCTGCAGCATTGCTTGCCATTTTTTGTAGTGGTATTTCAGCACATTGCCGGCAATGAGATTCGGCGAGTAGGCCAGTGGTGTGGAGCCGCGCCAGACGTCCTGCTGGCTCCAGTCGTCGTTGATGACGGTGAGTCGCATATTCTTTGCGCGATTTTTGCTCCATGTGGCATTGGCGCTCCATTCAAAATTGTCGGTCGGTCGCCATGCGGCAGACACCTCGATACCCATGCGATAGGAATCTTTGATGTTGCGTGCCACCATTTCGCCGTTAGCGTCCTGTGCTCCTGTGAGTACAAACTGATTGTCGTAATTCATTCGATAGAGATTCACCTCTGCGTCAAATCGGGGTGAATTGTAGCGGTAGCCCGCTTCCCAGTCGTTCAGTCGCTCGTGATGTGGCATTTCCGGGCTGGCCTCAGCCAGTCGGTCTTCAAAATCGTTGCGTACGGGTTCGCGGTGGGTCATGGCATAGGAGAAATACAGGCTGTGGCGCTTGGCGAATTCGTACATGAGTCCAGCTTTGGGATTTAAGAAGTGGTAGCTTCTGTCGAGTGTGAGCGGCAATTGATTTCCGTCGGACCATTCCTGTGAAAGGCCAGACAGCTTGTAGTTGATGTGGCGATACTGGATATCGGCATAGGCGTGAAATCCTTTCAGCAGTTCGTAGTCTATCTTTCCATAGACCGAGGCATCGCGCTTCCGTGCATTGTTGTCGTAATAATGCTTGCCGGCGGCGAGTCCATAGGCTGATGAAGAAGGATTCTTAATGTAGATCACGTTGCCGAAATGGTCGCCATCGTAGTAATTCCATGCACCGCCGATATTGGCCACGATGCCCTGATGGTTGTCGAAATTGGCGGAAAAGACTGTACCGTAGAAGTGATTACGCATTTTTTTCTCGCGCACCAAGTCGCTTCGTGTCCCGTCGGTGGGGGCTGTCAAGTGGTATTTATAGAGTTTCTGGTCGGTTTTGTACTGCTCATAATAACCATTTCCGTAGGTATAGTGCAGTGCGGCCGAGAGGCTCCAGAATTGCGATGCCTGGTGGGTCAGGTGAAGCTGATTGTGCAGCTGGGTGTAATTGTCCGTTTGATTTTTATAGAAGGCTGTCTGTCCGTTGTCGTCAGTGTACATACCGGCGGGATTGTAGCGGCGGCCAAAGGTTTTCATATCAGCCTTCGAAGCAAAGTCCCATGCCATGTATGTTTGTTCACGCCCGCCGAAGGTGATGAATTTCAGCATGGTGCGGTTGTTGAAATAGGCCCCTTGCAGGAAATACGAGTACAGATCGGTCTTGGCGCGATCTATATAGCCATCGCTGTGGATGTTAGAAATGCGTCCTTGAATACCCCAATGGTCGTTCAGCAGTCCTGTGGAGAACTTCCACGTGGCTTTGCGTGAGTTGTATGAGCCCTGCGCCAAGTCAACCATTTGATACTTAGAGAGCCCAATGTTTTCGGTTTGCATATTGATGGTGGCACCAAAAGCGCCGGCACCGTTCGTCGATGTTCCTACGCCTCGCTGTATCTGCACGCTTTGCATGCTGGAGGCAACATCGCCCAGATTGACAAAATACACCTGCGATGATTCGGAATCGTTCAGAGGAATGCCGTTGGTGGTCACATTGATGCGCGTTGGGTCGGTTCCGCGCACTCGGATGCCAGTGTATCCGATGCCCACGCCGGCATCGCTTGTGGTGGTTACCGCAGGCTGCATCGACAAAATCTGGGGAATGTCTTTACCATGATTTACCGTGCTGATATCCTCTTTCGAGAGTTCGGTGGTAGCCATGGGGGTGCTCTTCGCAGCACGCGTTGACACTACTTGTACGGTCTGAAGTTCATAGACGGCCAGTGTGTCTAAACTTTGAGCCAGCATTGATTGAAAAGAAACCAACATACAGGCACACAAAAACTTTTTCATAATCCTTATTTCCGGTTTAAAAAGTGATAAAATAAGGGGGAGAAGATGCGCAATCTTGGATGGCCAAGCATACTGATTTTTCCCTACGCCGGCATTATCCGGATCAGGTTAGAGGGTATCATCTCAGCCACGGCAATAACCGCAGCACCCCTTGACAAGCTGTTTGTTTGTCGGTGCAAAGGTAGTATAATCCTAGAAAAAACGGAATGTGAGGGCAGAAAAATCACTATTTTTGCTCTACTTTCAGTGTATCAGTCTCAGATTTCTTGGGTTTGATGCCCAGAAGGTCGCGCCAAGAAGTAAAATCTTTCTTGATGATGAGACCGATACCTTGGGTATTGAGCGAGTTCTTGGTGAAGTAGCGCTCGGAAGTTTCGTTATAAACGCGGATGGCGAGGTTGCCATTGGGGTAGAGCAAATAGCGGAGGTCGAAGTCGCCGATGAAACTGGTTGTGGCATTTGCATTGTCGCGATAGCCGAACTGTCCGTTGAAGAGAAGCCGGTTGTTGAGCATTCTACCGCTGAGTATGCCTTCGTATTCGGCATTGTTCCAGCCCTCATCGCCTGTTGAGATGTTCGCACCGAAATTCCAGTTGGTATTGTTCACCACAGACGAGAGCACATTGTTGATTTGCTGCGAGAGCGTGCCGCTAAGAATGCTCTGCATGGCCAGCGACGTCTGACTCTGTGTTTGCGTGGTCTCGCTTTCCTGATTGTTAGAGTTTTGCGAGTAGAATCGCCCGATGGCCAAGAGGTAGAGCACTTGCTGGTTCATCTCTTCCTGCGAATTGATGAGACTGTTGATCATTCTCCGTGCATCGGTTCCGAGTGAGGGGAATTCAAGTCCGAAATCAACTTTGGGGGCATTGGGTGTTCCAGTGATGTTCATCAGACAGTTTACCCGTATATTGTTGTTTGAAAAGCTCTTGCCCACGTGCAGGTCGGCGAGACTAACACCATTGACGGTGTATTGCGCTTTCAGACTTATTGGCGCATCGTAGGGCTCGCCTCCGAAAGTGATGGTGCCTCCAGGCTGAAGCTGGAAATCGCGCTTGATGATGTTTTGAATGGTAAGTTTGTAGATGCCGTGGTCAACAATATAGTTGCCAAAGATATGGAATGGACCTTTGTTGTAATAGTGACATCGTAGCACTCCTTCGCCGCAAATGGAGATGTTGTCGCCCGTTTTGTCATCCATAATCACCTTGAGGGTGGTGCTGGGAGTAGCATTGATCAGGAAATTGATGTGCAGGTCGTTGAGGGACGACAGTTGAGTATTGATGGTTGGGAGTGGAACGGGGAGGGCTGAGATGGATGACTGCGACGCGGTGGGGTGCGGATTGGAAGTGTCGTTCCAAGAAATGAAGTGGGTTTCTGATATTTCCTCCGGCGACGATGCATTGTAAGTAAATACCGAATTATCGGTAGGCGTCAGATTGATGTCAATATTGAGGTTGGCGTCGGTTCCGTGTATGTGGCAGTTGCCATTGGCACCCACGTGGCCAGAGAACGTGTTCTCTCGCGTCTCAGGGAAATTGAACACTTGAAATTCTTGCAGCTGGCCATGGATATCGTACTGCATGTGGCCAAGATTGCGGTGGCGAATAGTGCCATCAATTGTAGCATAATGTCCTGTGGCGTCGTACAGCGTGTCCTTTTCAAACTTGAATGTGTAGGGCATGAACAGAATAGGAGCCTTATGCAGTTGATAGGTGGTGCCGAAAGGTCGCATCAGGAAGGAGCCGTCGGCAGAGAGTTGGCCGATCAATCCGATATCGTTAAGCGGGCCGCAGAGATTTACTTGCCCTGTGGCAGTCATATCTACGTGTGACATAAATCCACCACAGATTTTCTGAAGGAATTCAGCTGGCGCATTGCTTGCGTGTAGAGCCAAGTCGATGTAATTCTCATCAGGCGCCACATAGCCGTCAATGTCCAGTCGGTGGAAAGGTCCGTCGCTGGTGTTACCCGCAATGAGTATGCGCTTTGAGGAATTATCGTAGTGAGCATCCAACAGCAGTGTGCCCATTCTTCCGCGTTCAAAACGGAAATTATCTACCTGTAGGTGGGCTCTTGCTTCCGGTTGATCGAAAATCTGACTGATGATGGCCTGACCGCTTCCTGCTCCGTCGAATTCTACGGAATGGAAGTTGATAAGATCCATGATGTAGGCAATGTTCATATTTTGCAACTCAATCGCAATAGAGTCATTTTGCTGGCGCGTGCTGGAACCGTCTATGCGGAGGTGCTGGCCAGCGTGACTGATGGCGAGATCGTTGATTGAGATATGGCCCTGATGGTAATTGATGTTGGCAGGATGTAGTTTCCAAATGGAGTCTTCTACAACAATGTCGGAGGGCAAGATGCGTACTGATGCCGTGGGGAGCCCTTCATCGTTGAGTGCGAAGTTTGTTTGAGTGTTGATCAGTCCACGCAGGCGTTTCCCGTAGTTGCTGTCGAACTTGCATTGTGCGAGGAGTTTGTTGGCATGAGCAGACGCATGGAAATCGTATTGCATGAAGGCCTCTGGGGCGATACTGTCTTGCAGGTTGATGGTCGATTGAAGAATTCCGTTTCTGGTGGTCATCTCCAGGCGCGCATTCTTGAAGTGATGCTTTGCGTAGGTCATTTCCGGTGCATTCAGATGCAGCAGAAATTGCTCATTAGCATCGTTCAACTGAGCGCGTAGTTTAATATCGCCTTTTGATGAAAAAGGTAATGCGAAGATTGCGGCCAATGGCTGCGTATCGTGCAAGGTAGCATCAAGCGTCAGTTGATTGTTGGCCGGTTCGTGCGGTGGAAGCCAGGGCAGGGTGGGGAGATAGCGACGAATTGTGTTGGTGAACGATGTAATTATCGTTTGATAGTTGAACTGCCCCTTCATTTCGCCCTCTCCGAAGTCGGATGTAAAGCGTATCTCGGTATTGTCGCCTTGCTGCGCTTCGAGAATGAGTTGATTTAACCGAACAGTTTCTTTGTTTTTAAGTTCGGCATAGAGATTATTTATTTGCAAGCGAAGGTTTGAACCATTACGCTCCAATTCTGCTTTTCCGCTCAGTTGTGCATCGTTTGCGATGAGCAAAAGCTGCTGTTCGCCGGAACCCGACTGGTGCCCCTCGAGCGTAATATCTGTGTAGGTCTTCCCGTCAATAACAACCCAATCTAACAGGGCGTTGAGTGCTGTCGGCTGATTATCGGTCAGCGTAATCTGTGCTTTGCCAGCTACCTCGCCGACAAGGTTGGACTGAAGCATCTCGTTAACTTTTAAACCACAGGAGGTAATCTCTATAATTTCTTGGTTTCCGGATGGTTGTACCGAAGCGGTGATATCTCCTATATCGGTAGTCAGAAGTGCAGTTCCCTTGTAGCGATTGTTTGTTTTTTGCAGATTGAGCCTGCCGTCTATGCGTCCCAATCTTGAAATTTCTTCAGGCAGGTTGACCACCGGTTTTAAGGCTTGGCTAATGATCCTTATGGCTGGCGCGCTGATATGGATGCGCTGCATATCGAGATTGAGGGTTGTCGGGGTATAGGCAGTTGTTCCTTCCAGCGAGTAGGAGCCCGTCGGGTCGCCAGCGAAAAAGTCTGCTTCAGCTTTTTGCAGTCCGCCATCAGTCAGACTGGCCAGAAGTTTCGCGTTGAGGTTAATTTTTTGCGTTGCGTTCTTCAAGTCGGGCACGAAGGTTGTCAGGTCGCTGGGGGTCAGATAACCTTGCGCTTGCAGTTGACATGATGTAGTATTTCCCCTGGTCAGCGCATTGGCAGAAAAGTCAACGGTGGAGTGGGGAAGTTCGATGGTCGCGTCGGAGAGGCGAATAGTATCTCCGCGTACCAGCAGGTCGAAACCTAAATTATTGATACAGAATCCATTTCCTTCATTAAGCGAAAGACGGCGCACGCGAATTTTCTGTTGCTCTGGCGTGAGCTGCTTAATGGCTATTTGGCCGTTTAACGGCTGCACGCGATAGAGCTTTTTCTGATATGTGAGATAGCTGATTGAAGCATCGCGAATGGAAAGGTTGGCCAATCGGATATCCATTGATCCTGGCTCTTCGTTGTCAGAACTGCTCAGCGCATCAATCAGAAATTGATAATTCCCTTTCCCGAGTGAGTCCAGTTCGCAAAGTTGAAGCTCCAGTGCATTGATTTCGGCTGTAGAAATGCGAATTTTTCCTTGCAGTAGTGACCAAGGATTAAGTCGCGCACCCATCTTAGGAGTGTGGAGGAGTGGTCGGGACTGTTGATCGTCGATGGTGAGGTCGCGCACATCTACATACAGCCAGCCAGAAAGTAAAATCCGTTCGATGCTGACTTCCGTTTTAAATTCGCGCGAGAGCATTTCGGCAACATTTGCCGCTATCTGTTTCTGCACAAAGGGAATGCGTGCACAGACGAAAACACCCACCAAACATAGGAGTAAGGTGAGCAACAGCGTGTAGAAAATGTTGCGAAAAGTTTTCAAGAGCAGACAGTCAAAAAATAAATAGATAGCGCAAAATTATAAAGATTTTACGGAAAAACTCACTTTGCACATAATTTTCTTCATTCAGTCTCCTTCTTTCCTCGCGCGAATACTTGTGCCGCAAAATGCACTTTAACCATGATGAATAAAGGCTTTGAGCATATTTCGCAATAGGGCGTGTATAGACCGTTTTCCAATAGCTATGCTTTCGGCTTCTGAAAGCTATGCTTTTGAGCTCCAAAACCTATGCTTTTGGAATGTAAAAGCTATGCTTTTGAAAAGCGAGGTGAAAAAAGGCGCTGCAAACTATTGACAGGGGGCTCTAAATTTTGTATCTTTGCACTCGATTTTATTATATAATATAAATAAGGTAAAAGGAAAATACAATTATATGCACAAACATGGTATTCCGAAGAAAAATCACCAAGGCTGGCAAGCGGTGACGCTTTGCATCAGTACATCGTTGGTGCTGATTTTGTTGGGCTTGGTTTCTTTGTCGGTACTGACGGGCAGAAACCTTTCGAACTATGTGAAGGAAAATCTGGTCATCGATATGATGCTGTCTGAAGAGATGACGGCTCCCGAGGCGCAGGCACTGTGTAAGCGTTTGCAGACGCGCCCGTATATCAATCAGTTGAATTTCATCAGTCGCGAACAGGCACTGAAGGAGGGCATCAAGACAATGGGTGTGGATCCTACGGAGTTTGTGGGCGACAATCCATTTCTCTCCTCGGTAGAATTGACCTTGAAAGGCGATTATGCCAATCCAGATTCGCTGCAATGGATAGAAAAGGAATTGGCCAAATATCCGAAAGTGAGTGAAATCAACTATCAGAAAGATTTGATTCGCGACGTCAACGAGACACTCGCTCGTATCAGCATTGCACTGTTGGTGCTGGCTGCCTTGCTGACATTTATTTCGTTTGCGCTGATTAACAACACAGTACGCTTAAATATCTACGCCAAACGTTTCACCATTCGCACCATGAAATTGGTGGGAGCTTCGTGGCAATTTATTCGCCGGCCATTCCTGATGAACGCTTTCTTGGTGGGGCTCATTGCTTCGCTCGTGGCCTGTGTCGTGATAGGTTTGGGCGTGTATATGCTGTATCTGAACGAACCGAATATCGTGGAGGTACTCACATGGCGCGAACTCTGCATCACGGCTGCGGTGATACTGTTTCTCGGTACTCTCTTGACAACCGTCTGTGCTCGAATTTCCGTGAATAAGTATCTCCGGATGAAAGCTGACGAGCTTTATAAAATCTAAGAAGTTTTCGTGCTGTGTGCCTTAAATGGACGATTTTTGCCATTGGTGCTCAGCTTTCAATTACATAAACTATATGAAACCGAATTTTGCTTTTGATAAAATCAATTTTCTGCTCATTGCCCTTGGCATGCTGATTGTCATCGTGGGCTTCATTCTGATGAGCGGCAGCGTATCGACCGATGCTGCGTTCAATCCCGATATTTTTAGTACCCGCCGCATAGTGATAGCACCCGCTGTTTGCCTCTTTGGCTTCTTGTTCATCATCTGTGCCATTATGCGTAAACCTCGTTGATATGACCGATTTCCAAGCTCTCTGGTTGGGCATATTGCAAGGCCTGACAGAATATCTGCCCGTTAGTAGCAGCGGTCATCTGACCATTGCCTCCAATCTTTTTGGTGTGGATGGTGAGGAAAACCTCACGTTCACGGTTGCCGTTCATGTGGCCACGGTTCTCTCCACCCTTGTAGTGCTCTGGCGCGAAGTGGCGTGGATTTTTAAAGGACTGTTCCGTTTTGAAGCCAATGCCGAAACGCGCTATGTGCTGAATATCCTCGTATCAATGATTCCGGTAGGAATTGTCGGGGTGTTTTTCAAAGACTACGTGGAAGAAATCTTCGGCTCAGGTCTGCTCATTGTGGGTCTGATGCTCTTGCTGACGGCTACGCTGCTGGCATTTTCCTATTATGCTAAGCCGCGTACGAAAGAGCGTATCTCGCTGCGAGATGCCTTCATCATCGGATTGGCGCAGGCAGCAGCCGTGATGCCCGGTCTCTCGCGCTCTGGCTCAACCATAGCCACGGGCCTGCTGTTAGGCAACAAAAAAGAACAGTTGGCTCAGTTCTCCTTCCTTATGGTGATTCCTCCCATACTGGGCGAGGCACTGCTCGACACAGTCAAAGTCATTAAGGGTGGCGCAGCAGCTGCAGTGGGTGATATCTCTCTGTCGGCTCTGGCCATCGGATTTGTGGCTGCCTTTGTGGCTGGATGCTTCGCCTGCCGGTGGATGATTAACATTGTGAAACGCGGAAAACTCATCTATTTCGCCATTTATTGTGCCATTGTAGGCGCTCTAACCATTGCTCTGAATCTATGAATTTCCAGCAGGGAGAAGTATTTGCCATCAACAAGCCCTATCGTATGTCAAGCTTCGGAGCATTGGCACACGTGCGCTATCTTATCTCAAAGCGGATAGGGGTGAAACGAGTGAAAACGGGTCATGCCGGCACACTCGATCCGCTGGCTACCGGTGTGCTCGTTCTCTGCACGGGTAAGGCCACCAAGCAGATAGAGCAGATGATGGGTTGTGAAAAAGAATACACTGCTACCCTCCAACTAGGGGCAACGACTCCCAGCTACGATATGGAGCATCCCGTGGACAAAACCTATCCTACGGACCATATCACCTACGAAACAATCGTCAGTGCGCTGAAGCAATTCGAGGGCGACATTCAGCAAGTGCCGCCCGCCTATAGCGCTTGTAAAATCAATGGTGACCGTGCTTACGAACTCAAACGTAAAGGAGAATCCGTTGAGCTGCAGGCAAAGCCAGTGCACATTGAAAAAATAGAACTCACCGCTTTCAATCCTACCGCTATGCAAGCCAGTATCCGTGTGGTTTGCGGCAGGGGTACTTATATTCGTTCTTTGGCTCGCGATATCGGTGAAGCCCTTCATTCCGGAGCCTATCTCACAGCCCTCTGTCGAACGCGGGCCGGCAATTATCGCATAGAAGACTGCGTTGACTTCGACCGTATTCAAGAATGGCTTGATACGCTTCAGATAGAAACGGCAGCCGAATAGATTATTTTACTTCTCACAAAGCAAAATCGCATAATCCTCAATAATTTCATGAAACTATCACAATTTAAATTCAAACTCCCCGAGGAACAAATCGCCCTTTACCCGAACAGTATCTATCATGAACTGGAAAATGAGCAGGGTGAGCAACAAACATTCCGTCTGTCGCGTCCCGACGAAGCTAAACTGATGGTGCTCCACAGAAAATCGCAGACGATTGACATGTTCAAGAAAGATAAGAAGGGTCGCGCTAAAAAAGGACAGTTCATCCTTGTGCGTGACGTGCTCGACTATTTCGATGAACATGATACGTTTATTTTTAACGATACCAAGGTTTTTCCAGGACGGCTGTTTGGCACGAAGGAAAAGACCGATGCACAGATAGAGGTATTCCTCCTGCGCGAGCTCAATGAGGAAATGCGCCTGTGGGATGTATTAGTGGAACCTGCTCGTAAGATTCGTATCGGCAATAAACTCTTCTTCGACGAAGTAGGAGCAATGGTGGCTGAGGTGATAGACAACACCACCAGTCGTGGCCGCACTCTGCGTTTCCTGTACGACTGTACGCACGATGAGTTTATCGAAGAAGTGAGAAAACTGGGCGAAGTGCCCCTGCCCCGATACATCCTTCAACGCCGCGGAACAAATCACTCCACTGAAGACGATGTGTACGACTTCCAGACTGTTTATGCTGCGAAGGAAGGTGCTGTTACAGCACCGGCAACAGGCCTGCACTTTACTCGTGAGATGATGAAGCGCATGGAGATTAAAGGCATCAATTCTGCCTTTATCACCTTGCATTGCGGTCTGAGCTGCTTTAACGATATAGAAGTGGAAGATTTGAGCAAGCACAAGATGGACAGCGAGCAGATGTTTATCAGCAAGGAAGCCTGCCACATTGTGAATACAACAAAAGCAGAAAAACACCATGTTTGTTGTGTGGGAGCCAGCGTGTTGAAGGCTTGCGAAACAGCCGTCGGCACCGATGGGCTACTTAAGGAATACGACGGTTGGACCAATAAGTTTATGTTCCCGCCCTACGAGTGTTCGCTTGGTGATAGCTTGATTGTAAACTTCTACCATCCCATGTCAACACCGCTCATGGCAACAGCGTCATTTGGCGGTTATGACCTTGTTATGGAAGCCTACCGTCTGGCTGTAGAAAACGACTACCGGTTCGGCGTGTTTGGCGATGCCATGCTCATTCTCAACGACTGATGCACTGCGTATATCTATCGCTCGGCAGTAATCTGGGCTGGAGAAAACGAAACATTGAAAAGGCCATACACCAGATAGAATTGAAGATTGGCCATGTGGAGCGATTGTCCTCGTTCTACGAGTCTGCTTCATGGGGCTATCAATCCAAGCACCGGTATATCAATGCCTGTGCTAAAATAATGACAACACTCAACCCAGAGGAACTGCTTAATGTTGCACAACAGATAGAGCGCGAACTCGGAAGAACGTCAAAGACTCAGAACGGCATATATCAAGATCGCCCCATTGACATAGATATACTTCTCTATGATGATTTGACTTGTACCACCGAAAGACTTACATTGCCGCATCCGCGCATGAAGGAAAGACCATTTGTGATGATACCTCTTGATGAAATAATGACACATTAACCCCTTAATATTAACCCCTAAAAAGCATCATTATGGAAACAAAGAAACTTGCAGTGATTGAAACCTTAGCAGAGGGACTGAAAATCGGATTGAAGAACTTGCCGTCACTCATTTTGGCAACTCTTTTATGGGTTCTCACCATTTGGATTCCTTACTTGAATGTTGGCACTACGATAGCCATGCAGACAATTCCCGGTCGCTTGGCCAAAGGAGAAATTATCTCGCCACTGTTTATTTTCGAGAGTAAATACCGTCGTGATATAGCAGGCTTTTTGCTGCTCTTTGCATTTGTGTCTTTCACTACCTACATGGCAGGACTATTCATGCTGATTCCAGCTATCGTGGTGAGTTATGCATTGAGTCTGGCTTTCTACATTTTTGTGGATGAGGATGTAAATGCCATAGAGGCTCTCCGCCTGAGCAATAAAGCGACCTATGGTAATAAATGGAATCTCTTTTTCATAGGAATGATGTACCTTTTGCTTGTTGTAGCAGTTACAGCAGTGCTGGTAGCCCTTACATATAAGGTTACCTGGCTCTGCGTATTGATTTGCATTGCATTGACCTTGGTTTTTGTTGCAGCAGGTTTGGGCATTGATGCTGTTATTTATAATGAACTCTATCTGAAAGAAAAGGCAAGCAACGAGCCTGCCGCAGAATAATACCTACTCCGTATGGGAAAAGGAAAACTGGCAAAATTTGCCGAAATGGAAACCTTCGAGCATGTGTTTCAATACCCATACTCGATCATCGACAATGTGCCCTTCGACATGAAGGGCCATTGGCGCGATGATTTTTTCCACAACAACAACCCGATTGTTCTTGAACTTGGATGCGGTAAAGGCGAATATGCAGTGCAACTGGCGCAAATGTACCCTGACAAGAATTTCATCGGTGTTGATATTAAAGGAGCCCGAATGTGGACGGGTGCCAAGCAAGCTCTCGATGCGGGACTTAAGAATGTCGCGTTTCTCCGCACAAATATTGAAATCATCGATCGCTTCTTTGATAAAGACGAAGTGCAAGAAATTTGGCTCACGTTTTCCGACCCGCAGATGAAGAATCCGCGAAAGCGCCTGACAAGCACTTATTTCCTGGAACGCTATCGGCGTTTTTTGGTTGATGGTGGACTAATTCATCTGAAGACCGACTCCAATTTCCTTTTCACCTATACAAACTATCTTGTAGAAGAGAATCAGTTGCCTCTGCTTTTCTCTACTACCAATCTTTATGCAGAAAGCAGTTTGGATGGGCAAGCACAGCAAATCCTTAATATTCGCACTTATTATGAAAGTATGTGGATTGCGCGTGGCATACCAATTAAATACATGAAATTTTCCCTGCCCCAAACCATTGCCCTTCAAGAGACGAATCGCGAAATACCGCTTGATGAATATCGCTCTTATCATCGTGACAAACGCTCACCCAAAACTTCTGCCATATAAGGGCTGATAGAAGTTTGTTTAAGTAAATATCTGTACACTCTATATGTCTAAAATTTCCATTCGCTATATCTGTTTGTGTATAATGCTTTTGCTCCAACTTCCCGTGTTGGCGCAATTGAGTGGTCGCGTGTACGATGCCGAGTCGGGCGAGGCCATTGCATATCCTACCATTCAATACAAACAGCAGCGTGTGCGGACTACTGGTGATGGAAATGGACGATACTCCATTGCAAGGCATAACGGTTGGCAACTAACCGTCAGTGCTATGGGCTACAAAACCAAGACCATAAATATTAAATCAACTACCTCCAATGTGCTTGATATCAAGATGCGCGAAGATACAAAAATGCTGCGCGAAGTAGAGGTGAAGGCCAAACGGGGGAAGTACAGAAAAAAAGAAAATCCTGCCGTGGCGTTGATGAAGCGCGTGATTGCTGCCAAGAAAAACACGAAATTGACCAATCATGATTTTTATCAATTCCGCAAATATCAGAAACTCATGCTGGCCATGAATGATATTCGTCAGCGCGATTTGGATAGTGGATTTTTTGCAAACAAACCCTTGCTCCAATCACAAATTGAGCGGAGTGCTGTTAATGGGAAATTTATTTTCCCAATCTCTGTTGACGAAACTGTCAGTCGGCATTATTATCGGAAAGAGCCTCAGGCAGAGAAAACCATTGTAGAAGGGCGTAACTCTACCGGTTTGAATCACCTGTTTCAGATTGGTGATATCTTTTCAATAGGATTGCGTGACATCTTTTGCGATGTAGATATTTACGATGAGCAAATTAAACTCTTGCAGTATCGCTTCCTCAGCCCGATAGCTAATTCGGCCACATCTTTCTATCGCTATTATATTGAAGATACCATTTATGTAGATCGTGAAAAGTGTTATCATTTACAGTATCTTCCAAACAATCAACAAGATTTCGGTTTCCGCGGTGAACTCTTCGTTGTTGCAGACTCAACGCTTCATGTGAAGCGCTGCACAATGACTATTCCCCGTCGTTCTGATGTCAATTTTGTCGATAATCTGACTATCGAACAGCAATTCACAAAACTCGATAATGACGAATGGGTACTTTCTGTCGATGATATGATAGTAGAACTCTCCATTGCCGACTTTCTTTCCAAAGCACTCGTGGTGCGCAACACCCGACTCAATGAGTATTCCTTTGATGAAATTCCAAACAAGCAATTTCGCGGAAAAGGGAAGGAACGGGTAGCTCTCGATGCCGAATACAAAGATGCTGACTATTGGGCTACGCAGCGTCCGGTGCCGCTTTCCAAGAGTGAAGCAGGAATGAATGATTTCCTGAAGCGTCTCTCGGAAGTTAAAGGCTACAAGTGGGCCATGTTTTTCCTAAAGCCACTTGTTGAAAACTTTATTGAAACGGGCAATGAACAGCATCCCAGCAAGGTAGATATTGGTCCAGTTAATACCACCATATCTAACAATTTTATTGATGGTATGCGTCTTCGAGCATCAGCTCGCACCACCGCCAATTTCCATCCGCACCTCTATTTGTCTGGTTATGTGGCTCGGGGTACTAAGTCAAAGAAAACTTATTATAAGGGCGAAATCACTTGGTCGTTCCTTCGGAAGAAGTGGATGCCATTAGAATTTCCTAAGCGTACATTGACACTCTCTTCAACTTATGACGTGATGTCGCCATCAGATAAATTTCTGCCCACCGATAAGGATAATGTTTTTACGGTTCTGAAATGGACTAAAGTGAACAAGATGATGTTCTATAATCGGCAGATGCTTGCCTTTGATTGGGAAGAGAGAAACGGTTTCCGTACCTTCCTTTCTCTGCGTACAGAAGGCACAGAGGCGGCTGGAGCACTCTTTTTCAGAAAACTCTCCGAAGCGACCCCTCCATCACAGGATATGATTACAGACGATGCAATCAGTCGTCAACTTCACAACGGCAAGATGCGTAATACTGAATTGCATTTGGAATTCCAGTATTCGCCTAACAGAACCTATGTACATTCCAAACAAAAACGTAAAGCTATCAACAATGATGCTCCGCAGTTCCAAATTGCTCACACTATGGGCATCAAAGGCTTGCTCGGCGGTGAATACTCTTATCATTTAACAGAAGCCAATATCTATCATCGCATCTGGCTCCATTCATGGGGAAATATCGATACCCAATGGCGAGCTGGTGCGCAGTGGAGTAGGGTACCATTCCCCCTACTTCTTCAGCCACATGCCAATCTGTCATACATCGTAGAAGAACAAATGTACAATCTCGTGAACAATATGGAATTTCTCTACGACCGTTATGCATCCATCGATACCACCTGGGACCTCAATGGCAAACTGTTTAACCGTATTCCCCTGTTCCACAGATTGAAGTGGCGTGAGGTGATAGGGTTTAAATGTCTTTGGGGTGACCTCACAGATAAAAACAACCCTCAACTCGCCGCGCAGAATTCTCAACTGATGTATTTCCCTGAGGGGTCTTATCCGATGATAGGACATAAACCCTATGTGGAAGTAATTGTCGGAGTTCATAATATCTTTAGAATCCTGCATGTACAATACGTGCGGCGTCTTACCTATAACGATTTACCTACGGCGCATAAAAATGGTATTCGTCTAATGATGCGCTTCTCATTTTAAAACATAGAGTCATGAAAATTGCTGTTGCTGGAACGGGCTATGTAGGCCTTTCGATTGCCACCCTTTTGTCGCAACATCACGCTGTCACTGCTGTTGATGTGATACCTGAAAAAGTAGATTTAATCAACCAGCACAAATCACCTATTCGCGACGAATATATTGAAAAATACCTGACAGAAAAACCATTGCACCTTACTGCAACCCTTGATGGAGCATCTGCCTACAAAGATGCTGATTTTGTGATCATCGCTGCCCCCACCAATTACGATCCCATAAAGAATTTTTTCGACACACATCATATAGAAGATGTGATAGACTTGGTTCTCAGCGTTAATCCGACAGCAGTGATGGTTATCAAATCTACCATACCAGTTGGTTATACGCGTAGCCTTTATCAGCGTTATGCTGCCCAAGGAGTAAAAACATTAAATCTTCTGTTTTCTCCTGAATTTCTGCGCGAAAGTAAGGCACTCTACGATAATCTTTATCCCTCGCGTATCATTGTGGGCTACCCCAAGATGATGGAGGGCGAGGAATATGCAGCTGAGAATGCTGCTATTCAGCAATTAACTGATATTGAATTCTTGGAATCTAAGGCTCACGTTTTCGCATCTTTGCTTCAAGAAGGAGCCATTAAACAGGACATTCCAACACTGTTTATGGGTGCCAAGGAGGCCGAAGCCGTTAAACTTTTTGCCAATACATATTTGGCATTGCGTGTTTCATATTTCAATGAGTTGGACACCTATGCCGAAGTGAAAGGCCTGGATTCTGCTGCCATTATTCAGGGCATTGGTCTCGATCCCCGTATCGGCACTCATTACAACAATCCGTCCTTTGGCTACGGCGGCTATTGTCTACCCAAAGATACCAAGCAGTTGTTGGCCAATTACCACGATGTACCACAACAGATGATGTCGGCCATTGTCGAATCTAATCGCACGAGAAAGGATTTCATTGCCGACCAGGTGCTTCACAAAGCAAACTATTACGTAGGTAGTTCCGCCTACGATGCAAAGCACGAGCATGAATGTGTTATTGGCGTTTATCGGCTCACCATGAAGTCAAACTCCGATAATTTCCGTCAATCCTCTATTCAAGGCATCATGAAGCGCATCAAGGCCAAGGGAGCATCTGTGATTATCTACGAACCAACACTTAAAGATGGAGATACCTTCTTTGGCAGTGTTGTAGTTAACGATTTAGCAGAATTCAAGAGTCGTTCTCAGGCTATCATTGCCAATCGCTATGATACCTGTCTTGATGATGTTAAGGAAAAAGTTTATACGCGCGATCTGTTTCGACGCGACTAATCTGCAGCTTGTATTGCCCTTCAACCACAGTACGCATCACCGCAAGAGGTACGCGTTTTTCTGAATTCTCAACACAGCTGTCGGCTATTGGCTGTTGAGGGGTGAGCGCTAAAGCCACGTGCCCCATCGTACGCCGCAGGTTGAGTTCCACGCAGGGGTGTAGTCTGTACCCATCTTCCTTCACCACCATCATGTCAACTCCCAACGCACCACGATAATCTTTCAAATGCTTTGCCAGCAGGTCCAACAACCGTTGGCGCACATTTTCTAATAATTCTATGGGCAGATATCCGCAGAGGATGTCTGCCTTTACTTTTTCTGAAGCCAAGAGATTGCCACTATATGCTCCTTTGTCGGTAAGAAATATAGATAATCCTTCGTAGTGGATAGTTCCTTCAGAATCAATGTAATACTCCATGGCAAAGTCCAGCACTCGGTCGTAGTATGGCTCCAGCATGATACCGCCCTGCTGCTCAATAATGTTAGCAGCCCATTTGGCAGTGCGTTCATCGATTCCGTTTCGCAATACACGCACCCCTCTACCACTGGAACTCCACGGCGATTTCAATACAAACGAGGAGGGTAGGAGTGATGTCTCATCTTGTCCGTATTCAATTTCGGGAAAATGGTGCAGACATTTACTCTCACCTACAGTGAGCTCACTCAGCCCTCTTAACTCTGGGAGCAGATGGTCTGCTGCCCATTGTCTGTGGCTCCATTGTCTGTATTGTTCTAATGTTTCAACGCTTGGCAAGGTCGTTTCATCCATCCCACTACGAAGCAGTTCTGTCCTAAGCGATAGATTCCATCCCCACGGCGATATTTGAAGATTCGGTAAGCAAGCGTTAAGCGCTGAGAGTTCTTTGCGGGTGATGAACGAAAAGTCTTTATCACTATCTGCAAGCGGAAGGCCTGCCTCCAAACATTCTTCTTTCAGTTGTGTCCACGCGCGGTATGCTTTTTCCACATCGTTCACTAAAATTGCATCGCCGCTCTCTGCCCATATCGCAGGGATAAACCCCAACTCCTCATGCAGCAATCTGCCCGCACGTGGAGCTGTAAAATGGGCCAGATTGGCTGCTAAAGCCAGGTCGTGGTCGGGATTAAAGATATGAAGCGTCATGCTGTGAACTTTCTTTGCTCGCAAAATTACGATAAATCGATCGCAGAGCCAAAAGAGTTTTCTTCTTTTTCCCGCGTTGCTAGGACTTTGCACAATAATGGCGCTTTGTTCACATTTTTTCGTTCTACTGATGCTTCGTAAGAAAATAATCCGTATATTTGCAATATATTATAATGAACATTTACTCTTAACAATCTATAACCTATGAAAAAACTATTAATCATCACACTCATCACACTGCTGTTTTGCTGGTTAGGGCAATCGGCCTCAGCAGAACCTACGGTTTTGCTCCAGCAAACTTTCACAAGCAGCCAGGGCGAATTCACCATCGACAATGTGAATGTGCCATCGGGGCTGAATGTGTGGGAACGTACATCTTCCTATGGAATGAAAGCAACGGGCTTTATCAATTCTTCCCGCTACGCCACCGAATCTTGGCTTCTCTCTCCAGTTGTAGATCTTTCCGGCTACACAGATGCGACAATCACGTTCAACCATGTTATCTCTACTTATTTTGGCGATGTCACTCAGGAAGCCACCGTTTGGGTCCGCACATCGGGCGCCGAGTGGCAGCAGATGGTAATCTCTACGTACCCGACAATCACATCTGGCAACTATAGTTCCTTTGAAGATTGTACCTTGAGCATCCCCGAAGAATTCAACGGCAAGAAAATCCAGATTGGTTTCCGCTATACCAGCACTACTTCGAAAGCCGGTACATGGGAAATCAAATCCTTCTCGCTCAGTGCTGAAGAACAAGTGATTGATGTCACCCCCGTGACCAGTCTGGCCGACCTGAAGTCGTTGCCCAGCGGAACCATTGTGGAACTGACTTTCACCAAGACCAATCCTGGCTTGATAGAATATGTCTATCCAACTTCTGCCGTTCGTACAGCCAGCAACCAAGAAGCTTATGTTCGTGATACACATGGCGCAGTCCAGTTCAAGAATTTCCTTCCAAGCGATTTGGGTTGGCACACGCAGGCCAGCGGAGCGCTTGTCGGAAAGGTGATAGCACAATATGAACTGGTAAACGGAATGCCCCGCCTCACATCCATTGAACAAAGTAAGGCTGACAATATCCTCTGTCTCGACAACCGGCAGGCCGTTTCGCCTGTATCCATCAGTGTTGCTGACCTTGCTGGCGACTCTTGGCGGGCAGACTATGTAGCTCTTAATGCCGTCACCATCAAGAAGCGGGGCGCCAACTATTACGTAACCGACGGCACCAACATGGTACTGCTGGCCAACGATTTCAACCAATCCGCTGTTTCCTTCCCCGACCGAGTGACAGGCATCCGCTTTAACCTCACAGGAGTAGTCACCACCACCGCTGATTCGGCGTCAAAACTCAGTCTCCTCTCTCTGGAGCGTTTATCCACCATCATCGATCTCTACGACTACGAGTCCAACAGCACACTCATCTCTAGTCTCGATGGCGAAACCATCGAGGTCTATCTCCAGCGCACCCTCCAGACCAATCAGTGGAACACAATCGCCATTCCTTTCAACATACCCAATGCTTCCGAACTGCTCGGAAACATTCAGTTGGCCGAATTCAGCGCATACGATGCTACCACCAACACCCTTCAGTTCTCCACAGCAACTGACATTGTGGCCGGCCGGCCTTACTTGATTAAACCATTGGAAGACATCCCAGCCTTGATTCATATGGCCAGTGTTGAACTGAGCAATACGCTAACCCAGGTATCTAAAGGTACTTACGATTTTGTTCCCGTTTACGACCCCACTACGCTCGACGAAACCGACACCTCGCTGCTCTTCTTGGATAATACTTCCACCCTGAAGCGCCCCTCAGGCAATTATCAGCTCGGAGCATTCCAGGCCTACTTCAAATCGCCTTCGGCCGATGCCAATGCCAAAATCACGGTCGATGGTGTAGCCACAGGAATCACCCTCGGCACCATCACCGAAACCGTCAAGCATTCTGGCCAGTGGTACGATACAGCTGGCCGAAAAGCCCCTGCGCAGCCTGCCAAAGGATTGTATGTGCGTAAAGGCCAAAAACAAATCATTAAATAAGGAGGACACTGCCATGAAAAAATCATTATTCTCTTGCTCCTTGCTTCTGATTGCGTGCATCTTTTCCACAACAGTAAACGCACAGACCAACATACAGAAAGCCCAACGCGATATCAATTCCATATCCTTTACCGACGATAAGGGATCTTCTCACTCATTCACTTCCGAAGAGTACGACTCCGTGCGTGTCCTTACAGAAATAAATACCGGTGTCAAGGTATATATCGAAGATGAATACTCCTACGATTTCATTGCCCACGACCTCAACATCGAAGAGCCCGCCGACGACACCAACGGAAACGCCAACCGCAACTCGCGCTCACCATACTACAATCCGGCCAAGAAAATGTGGAAACTCGAGTGGCCGCACATTAAAGAAAACAGCAGCCAGTCCTGGCTCCTGAAAGTAAGCGACGGCATGGACAGCTACTCCGTAGAATGGGACAACTCAAAAATTGCCAACCGCTTTACCTGCTACCAGATGTACGACCCAATCTACAATTGGAATGTTTCTCGCACCGATGATTTCCAGGAAGATTCAGAACTCCCCGCAGCAACCCGGTCCAGACTGTCTGACTATAGCGGAAGCGGATTCTCTCGCGGTCACCTCTGTCCCGCTGCCGACCGCCGGTACTCCACCGCCATGGTCAAGCAAACCTGTTTGCTCAGCAATATGCAGCCACAGTATCAAAACCACAATGGCGGACAATGGGCCACACTCGAAGGCTATGTCCGCAACTGGGCCCAAAACTACGACACACTCTATGTCGTCAAGGCTGCCACCATCGACGATGTCAAGATCGACGGAGTAACACAAACAGGCCTGCGCACCGAGAAGTGCAACAACCGTCTGCTCGTGCCGAAATACTTCTATATGGCGCTACTTGGTTACAAGAAGGCATCCAACACCTACACCGCCGTCGGTATATGGACCTATCATTTCTCAAATTCTGAATCACAACGACCCGTGGAATACATGTCTATCGATGCACTCGAAGAGCGAACAGGAATTGACTTCTTCTGCAATCTACCCGACGATATAGAAAATGCAGTCGAAGCAACTTATACCTCTTCCGACTGGTAGCAGCCCGCTTCGCGCCTTCAGAAGTAGCACGAGTTCAGACATAACTTCCCTTCCTGTCCAATCGTAAAATCGTCCAATCCTCAAATCGTAAAATCTTAAAATCATCCAATCGTCAAATACCAAGATGGATCCACAAACAATTTCGATCGGCGTCGATGACCTCGACATCGATCTCTTCGAAAGCCAATACAGCGTCCCGCAAGGCATCAGCTATAACTCCTACATCATCGCAGACCAGAAAATAGCCATTCTCGATACTGTCGATCAACGTAAGGCCGATGCCTGGCGTGCCAATCTGCAGGCAGCTCTACAAGGACGCCAGCCAGACTATCTCGTAGCCCATCATCTTGAACCCGACCATGCCGCACTCATAGCCGACACCCTCCAGCGCTACCCCCAGCTTCAGCTCGTCTGTAGTGCCCAGGCAGCTAAAATGCTCCCAAACTTCTTCGAAGATTTTCCATTCACCGATCGACTCGTTGTCGTAAAAGAAGGCGACACACTCTCACTCGGCCAGCACACTCTCCAATTCATTGCCGCACCAATGATACACTGGCCCGAAGTCATCGTCACCTACGACACCTACTCACGCACTCTCTTCTCAGCCGATGCCTTCGGAAAATTCGGAGCACTACAATATGAGACCACACCGACCGGCGACGACACCGCAGCCATCGCCGAAAACTGGCCCTGCGAAGCACGCAGATACTATTTCAACATCTGTGGCAAATATGGCACGCAGGTCCAAAACCTTTTGAAGAAAATCCAACACCTTGATATTCAGACCCTCTGCCCCCTTCATGGGCCCGCACTCTCCGGCACAGCACTTCAACAGGCCCTTCGGCTCTACAACACATGGAGCAGCTACCAGCCCGAAACCGACGGCATCCTCATAGCCCATGCAAGCATACACGGCGGCACAGCCCAGGCAGTTGAGCATCTCGCCCAACTCCTACGACAGCGAGGAGCCACCAAAGTAGTCGTCAGCGACCTCTGCCGCGACGACCTCGCAGAAGTCATAGAAGACGCCTTCCGCTACCCAACAGTCGTACTCGCAGCAGCCTCCTACGATGCAGGAGTCTTCCCACCAATGCACAACTTCCTACACCACCTGCAAATCAAAAACTATCAGCATCGACGATTTGCCATCATCGAAAACGGCAGTTGGGCACCCACCGCAGCCCGCGTCATCAAGACCATGATTGAACCAATGAAAGACTGTCAACTCATCCAGCCCATTGTAACAATCCATTCCCGGCTCCACAAAACCGACGAACCAGCACTCGCAGAATTAGCCGATCATCTCGTGGAAAAATCAAAAATCTAACTATTCGAAAATCAACACGTTACAAACCGCATTTCAAAACCTATGCTTTCGTGGCTCAAAAGCTATACTTTTACTCAGCAAAAGCATAGCTCCCGAAAGTTAAAAGCTATGCTTTTGAAATAGGAAGTGTAATCCGCATAAAATTAACACTCTAACAATGGCAAAAATCAAACCCTTTCGTGGCATCCGTCCGCCACGCGAACTCGTAGAAAAAGTGGAATGTCGCCCCTACGATGTACTCAACTCAGAAGAAGCTCGAGCAGAGGCCGCAGGCAACGAACAGAGTCTCTATCATATCATCAAACCGGAAATCGATTTCCCTGTAGGCACATCGGAATACGATCCGCGTGTCTATGAGCAGGCAGCTCGCAATTTTAAGAAGTTTCGCCAAAATGGCTGGCTCGTTCAGGACAGCGAAGAGCACTATTACATTTATGCCCAGACCATGAACGGAAAGACACAGTATGGCCTGGTGGTTGGAGCACTGGTTGACGACTATATGACCGGAGTGATAAAAAAGCACGAACTGACCCGCCGCGATAAAGAGGAAGATCGCATGAAACACGTAC
Source organism: uncultured Prevotella sp. (assembly GCA_905234815.1). Taxonomy (GTDB): domain Bacteria; phylum Bacteroidota; class Bacteroidia; order Bacteroidales; family Bacteroidaceae; genus Prevotella. Next base: position 44,810 of record CAJOIX010000016.1, read on the forward strand.
GTGCCTGCAACGCAAACATCGAACCTGTGTTTTTTGCCTATCCTGACAATCAGACCCTCAACTCCCTAATTTGTCGCTACGCTGCTACTCAGCCCGAATACGATTTCATCGCCCCAATTGATGGGTTCAGACATCAGCTTTGGATCATCAGCGATGCCAATGATATTGAATTGATAACCAACGAGTTTGCCAAGATGCCTTCACTCTACATAGCAGACGGTCATCATCGTTCCGCCGCCGCAGCACTTGTGGGAGCAGAGAAGCAGAAAAACAACCCTAATCATCAGGGAAATGAGGAATACAACTATTTCATGGCCGTATGTTTCCAGGCATCCGAACTGACCATTTTAGACTACAATCGTGTGGTGAAAGACCTCAACGGCCTCACCAGTGAAGAATTTCTGAATGCCCTTGAGAAAAATTTCATTGTCGAAAATCGCGGTCAAGAGATTTTCAAACCCACGCATCTTCATCAGTTCTCGCTCTATCTCGACGGACAATGGTATTCCCTCGAAGCGCGCGAAGGCACTTTCAACAATGC